>JAZNGV010000012.1:0-42069 GCA_045576595.1 Paludibacteraceae bacterium
CGAGACGGTCAAGTTCTCATCCTTCGCAATGGCAAGACCTACACCATGCAAGGACAAGAAGTGAAGTAAAGGACCAAGAACAAGGTATAAATGGAGCAGGCGGGCAAATTGTCCGTCTGCTTGCGTTATAAGGAATCTTAAAAATCGTAAACTTTTGAGGGCGAAAAGAGGCGATTTCGGGTGGCCTATCGTCCCGTATGTGTGCCGTAGGAGTCTCGTACGCCGGTAGTAAGCCGGTAGTGTGGAGCGTAATCTTAATAATCGGCAATTTAGTTATAATAAGTGGAAAAAGTTAAAATAGTTGCAGAAGAGGTGATAGATGTCTGACTAAACATGAAAAAGGTTGACAGGAGTGGAAAGGGGTGTGGCTTGATACACAAGAGTGGCGCGAGAGTGGCGCGAGAGTGGCTGATTACACAAAATACACTAAAAAAACAAAAAAATGCAGAAATATTTGGTCAATTCAAAAAAAAGTTGTACCTTTGCAGCCGTTTTGCGCGTTATATGTGCGCACGACATGTAAACATTTTTATAAATCGCCTTTGCTGGGCAGTGGATTTGCCGCTAAATGGTATATGCTAAATAACTAAATGGCAAATCGTAAATGATGTCTGTCGGCAAGGCCTAAAACAAACAAACTAATGGAATACAACAGTTACAAGACAGTGTCAGTCAACAAGGCGACCGCACAAAAAGAATGGGTCGTAATTGACGCTGAAGGCCAAATTCTTGGTCGTATGTGTTCAAAGGTGGCTAAAATCCTTAGAGGTAAGCACAAACCATCTTTCACACCAAATGTAGATTGCGGTGACAATGTAATCATCGTTAACGCAGCTAAAGTTCAACTCACTGGCAACAAGTGGAATGACCGCGTTTATGTACGCTACACAGGTCACCCAGGTGGACAACGCGAGTTCACACCAGCTGACCTCATGGCAAAAGGAGCAGACAAACTCGTACGCAAAGTAGTAAAGGGTATGCTTCCTAAAAACCGTCTCGGTGCTAAGCAAATTGCTAACCTCTACATCTTCGAGGGCCCAGAGCACAACATGCAAGCACAACAACCAAAACAATTAGATATCAACTCAATCAAATAAGAATAGAATATGGAAACAGTTAATGCATTAGGTCGTCGTAAATCAGCAGTAGCTCGCGTTTACGTGAATGAAGGTGCCGGCAAAATCACTATCAATGGCCGCGACATCGAGAGCTATTTCCCATCTTCTATCTTACGCTATATCGTATTGCAACCACTCAACAAACTTCAAGTGGCTGAGAAATACGACATCAAAGTGAACCTTGATGGAGGTGGATTCAAAGGACAAGCAGAGGCGCTCAGATTAGCTATCGCTCGCGCACTCGTGAAAATCAATCCAGAAGATAAGGCTGCATTGAAGGCAGAAGGCTTTATGACCCGTGACGCACGCGAAGTTGAGCGTAAGAAACCAGGTCAACCAAAAGCACGCAAGCACTTCCAATTCAGCAAGCGTTAATACGAAACAACCATCCAAATCGTGTGGACTCCCAAGGGACTACCACACGATTGTTTTGGTGGCTTAAAGCTCAGAGAACAGCAATCATACATCTTCTCGCACGCTGCGCGTATATATATAATGTTTACATGCGCGTGAAAAAGCCGCCAAAAACAAAGGAATATATAATCAATTAATAAAATCGGGAACACCCCACAAAAACATTAAACAATGAGAACAAATTTTGATCAATTGCTCGAGGCTGGAGCACATTTCGGCCACTTGAAACGCAAATGGAACCCTGCAATGGCACCATATATCTATATGGAGCGCAATGGTATCCACATCATCGACCTCAACAAAACAGTTGTAAAAGTAGAAGAGGCTGCTGAAGCACTCAAAAACCTCGCTAAAAGCGGTCGTAAGATCCTTTTCGTAGGTACTAAGAAACAAGCACAAGAAGTAGTAGCTAACCGCGCACAAGAAGTGGCTATGCCATATATCACAGAGCGTTGGGCTGGTGGTATGCTCACCAACTTCCCTACTATCCGCAAGGCTGTGAAGAAAATGGGTCAAATCGATAAGATGATGACTGATGGCACACTTGAGAATGTTTCAAAGCGTGAGAAACTACAAATCACTCGTCAACGCGAGAAACTACAAAAGAACCTCGGTTCTATTGCTGACCTTACACGCCTACCAAGCGCTGTATTCGTAGTGGATGTAATGAAAGAGCATATCGCAGTTGCTGAAGCAAACCGCCTCGGTATCCCTGTATTTGGTATCGTAGATACTAACTCTAACCCAAATAACATCGATTTCGTTATTCCAGCTAACGATGACGCTACTAAATCTATCGATACTATCCTCGCAGCTGTTTGCGCAGCTATCCAAGAGGGACTCGAGGAGCGTAAGGTAGAGAAAGCTGATGAAAGCGCTGCTGAAGCACAAAACAACGCGGAAGCACCAGCACCAAAAGAGCGCCGTCAACGCATACGCAAAGCTGCTCCTAAAGCAGAAGAGCCAAAAGCAGAAGAGGCTGCTGAATAATTAATAATTAATATCATTAATTCTTAACTCATTACAACAATGGCTGTAACATTAGCAGATATCAAAAAACTGCGTGACATCACTGGCGCAGGTATGATGGATGTAAAAAAAGCACTCGAAGAAGCAAATGGCGATTTCGAGGTTGCGAAGGACTTGCTCCGCAAACGCGGACAAGCAATCGCAGCAAAGCGTAGCGATAGAGAAGCGTCTGAAGGATGCGTACTCGCTAAAGTAAAAGACAACTTCGGAGCTATCGTAGCTGTGAAGTGCGAAACTGACTTCGTAGCGAAAAATGCAGACTTCGTAGGTATGGTTAAACTCATCCTCGACGCAGCATTAGATAATAAAGTTCAAGATTTTGAGGCACTCAAAAACCTCAAGATTGGCAACTTCACCGTAGCAGAAATCATCACAGAGCGCTCTGGCGTTACCGGAGAGAAAATGGAATTGGCATACTACACTTGTCTTGAGGCTCCTGTAGTTGACGCTTACAACCACCTCGGTAATAAATTGAGTTCACTCGTTGCTGCTAACGAAGGCGCTGATAAAGAGACTGTTCACGGCATCTCTATGCAAGTAGCTGCTATGAATCCTATCGCACTCGACGCTGACCATGTAGCTGAGGAAATCAAGCAAAAAGAGTTATCTGTTGCTACTGAGAAAACAAAACAAGACGAGATTAACAAAGCCGTTGAGAACGCTATCCGTAAAGCAGGTATCAACCCAGCTCATGTGGATTCTGATGACCACATCGAGTCTAACCAAGCTAAGGGATGGATCACAGCTGAGCAAGCACAACTCGCACGCGAAATCAAGGCTACCGTAGCTGCTGAAGCAGAGGCTAACCTTGAGAAAATGGCAAAGAAAATCGAAATGATTGCACAAGGTCGTCTTGGTAAGTTCCTCAAAGAGAATACTCTCGTAGAGCAAGCTTATATCATGAGCGAGTCTAAAGAATTAGTAAAAGATGTACTCAAAGCAAAAGGTGTACAGATTACTGATTTCCAACGCATTACTCTCTCTGCAGAATAATTCGTTATTCAAATGATACTAAAAAAGAGAACTCACACGAGTTCTCTTTTTTATACATTAATCCCTAATCGCTAATCCTTATCTCGTTCCCTACAAACATCGCAATGCCCACAAGTAGGAGCGTCTTTCTCATCAAAATAAGCCAATAATAACTGCTCACGGCAATATAATTCCTGTTCTGCGTATTCTACCATCGCTCTAATCTTATCCACAAACTGCGTCTGACGATTCTCGTAAATAGAAGGTGAAATATAAATATCAGCTACGCGCTCTTGTGTCATCTCGACGCTACAACCCACAGAACGAGGAATATAAGTGATTATACCACGCTGAGCAAGCGAAACCAATAACGAATGAATATCCGCCTTATCCGCCTCACGAATATATTGCAATTCCGTATGAATACCAGGATAATTACGCATCAATAATTCTAATAAATCTAATTGCTCCTTGGATAGATTATATTCGTCCAACTGTCTTCGTGATACCTTAATACACACGCGAGGTAAGGTCTCATGTTCTTCTTCAAAATGCATATATCCCGCTTGCGTGAGTATATGTAGGGCAGAGTAGGTTTGTAAGATTGGCAAACGCATCACATGGCATAACTGATCCATATGTAGTGCAAAACGATGCCCCAAACCACTACCTAAGCCTATCTGCAAGAAATCACATGTTTTGTGATATACATCAATGATAAATTCTTTAGGAGGATAGGTATCCACTACGCGCTTACGCGCTTTTTGTTTATCCATATCATTGTAGAGCAATACCGCAAACGCCGTCAAACCATCACGACCGGCACGACCTGCCTCTTGATAATAACTCTCTATACAAGATGGCAAATCATAATGAATAACCAAACGCACATCCGCTTTATCAATACCCATACCAAACGCATTGGTAGCAACAATAACGCGTGTTTTTCCTTCTTTCCAATTCTGCTGACGCTCATAACGCTCGCGACTGGTCAATCCGGCATGGTAATAATCGAAAAGAGGGCTATTATTCGCACCTTGCAACGAAGGTATATCATTCAGATAATCAGCAAGTTCCTTTGCGTGTTTTCTATTGCGTACATAGATAATAGCACTCCCTGCTACACGACTCAAGATATGTACAATCTGTTCTTCTTTCTTATCTGTCTTACGAACGATATACTGCAGATTATCACGATGGAAAGACTTGCGTAGCACATTCTTCTGTTGAAAACCTAATCGCTCTTGTATATCATCTATCGTGTCGGGTGTAGCCGTCGCCGTTAATGCCAATACAGGCACATCGGGCAACAACGCTCGAATAGCACTAATCTGCAAATAAGATGGACGAAAATCATATCCCCATTGAGAAATACAATGTGCCTCGTCCACAGCTATAAGACCAATAGGTAATTGAGCCAAACGCTTGCGAAACTCCTCACTCTCTAAACGCTCAGGAGAGCAATACAAGAAATGATAAGGACCATATTGGCAATTATCCAAAGCTACACGCTGCTTATCCCAATTCATTCCCGTATAGATAGCTGCGGAATGAATACCACGCGCATGCAGATTATCCACTTGGTCTTTCATTAAAGCAATTAAGGGTGTGATAACCAAGCACAAACGCTTTTCTTCATTCTGATGAGCCATCACGAGAGTAGGGACTTGAAAGCAAATGCTTTTACCACCACCTGTAGGTAATAAGGCTAATGTGTCACGACCCGCAAGTACAGATTGAATGATTTCCGCCTGTAAGGGACGGAAATCATCATAACCAAAATATGTATGTAATACTTCTTGCGGCGTCATACAAATTACTGACTACTAATTATTTATACTAACGAGGACTGCTATAACGCTTTCAATGCGTTATGAACGCGACTGAGAGTTTCGGCCTTACCCAATACATTCGTTATATTCCAGATATGTGGACCGCGCGCTGCACCCACAAGGCATATACGGAACGCATTCATCACAATGCCCACACCATATTCCTTCTCCGCAATCCAAGGCATTACCACATCATCTAAATACCAGCGAATAATCGTATTGCCATTATCATCGGTAGTTTCGTAGGTGCTATTCCAATCCTCTTCGCTCACATTGTCTAAAACGGCTACTAATTCCTGCATATGACGAGGACTGTCCTCTTTCCATCGCTTCTTGAGCGATTTCTCATCATACTCGGTAGGTGCTATGAAGAAGAAATTAGTCTGCTCCCATAGTTCTGGTACAAAATTAACGCGCTCTTTGGTCAAGCCAATAACCTTTGCAACCATCTCTGTATCAGCATTTTCTACTCCGTTTGCTTGTAGGGTAGGCAAGAACATCTGCGCCAACTCCTCATTCGTGCGGAGTTGTAAATATTGGTGATTAAACCATTTGCCTTTCTCGTAGTCAAATTTAGCACCTGACTTGCTCACACGGTCCAAAGAGAACTGTGCAATCAGTTCGTCCATCGTGTACATCTCTTGGTCTCCTGTGCCGTGCCAACCTAATAACGCCAAGAAATTGATAACTGCTTCTGGCAGATAGCCACTTTCGCGATAACCGCTACTAACTGTACCATCTTTCTCGTTATGGAATTCTAATGGGAAGACAGGGAAACCAAGTCGGTCACCATCGCGCTTACTCAATTTACCATTTCCGTCTGGCTTGAGCAATAAAGGTAGATGCGCAAAAGCAGGCATGGTTTCTTCCCAACCTAATGCGCGATAGAGCAATACATGGAGTGGGGCAGAAGGCAACCATTCCTCGCCACGGATGACATGGCTGATTTCCATTAAATGGTCATCCACGATATTCGCCATATGATAAGTTGGCAGGTCGTCTGCTGATTTATACAATACCTTGTCATCCAATATGTTACTATTAATAACCACCTCTCCACGAATCAAATCATGCACATGTACATCTTCGTTTGGTTCTACTTTGAAGCGAACAACATATTTTTCGCCTTTTGCTATACATTCGCTCACTTCTGCCGCACTCATTGATAAAGAATTGCGCATCTGCAAGCGCGTGCGCGCGTCATATTGGAAATTAGGAATTTCTGCTCGCTTTGCTTCTAATTCAGCGGGTGTGTCAAATGCAATATACGCATGACCGCTATTTAATAACTGATCTACATATTGATGGTAAATCTCTCGGCGTTCGCTCTGACGATAAGGACCATGAGCACCTTTTCCATTAGGAGCATCCATACAAATTCCTTCGTCTATCTCAATGCCTAACCAATGCAATGCCTCTATAATATATTGCTCTGCACCTGGCACAAAACGAGTGGAATCCGTATCTTCGATACGAAGCAACATATCACCACCATGCTGACGAGCAAATAAATAGTTATACAATGCAGTACGCACACCTCCAATGTGCAGCGCGCCTGTAGGACTCGGCGCAAAACGAACTCGAACTTTTCTTTCCATATATAATGTGTAATGTTGAATGTTATACAAACCTTTGCGGCTGCAAAGGTAATCAATTTTGTGCATATATGCAAACATTTGCAAAAAAAACTAAGTTATTTTCGCGCGCGCTTGCGTATGTCAAAAAAAAGTAGTACCTTTGTACCGTATTTTGATTATTAATAAATAACATACGAGAAATCGTATATTGTATTCAACTAATTTTAAATAATTATAGTAATGAAACCAACACACATTGAGCATTTAGGTATCGCAGTTACTTCTTTAGAAGAAGCAATGCCGTTCTTTGAGTTCTTAACTGGTGGCAAGTGCTACAGCATTGAGGAAGTGGCAGACCAAAAAGTAAAAACCGCTTTCTTTAAGGTAGGCGAAGTGAAGATTGAGCTTCTTGAGCCTACTTGCCCTGAGTCAACAATCGCTAAATTCATCGAGAAAAACGGAGGTCGCGGTGGTATCCACCATGTGGCTTTCAATGTGGAGAATGTAGCAGAAGCATTAGCAGAGGCAGAGGCTGCTGGCTTGCAGCTTATTGACAAGGCTCCACGCAAAGGCGCAGAGAACTTGATGATCGCTTTCTTGCATCCTAAATGCACAAAGGGAGTATTAACAGAACTATGTGAACAACCAAAATAATATATTTTATGGATCAAGCTAAATTAGATAAATTGATTGAGAACCGCGAAAAAGCAATGGCTGGTGGTGGCGAAGCTGCTGTGGCTAAGCATCACGCCAAAGGTAGTTATACCGCGCGCGAGCGTATCAACATGCTTTTAGATGAAGGTTCTTTCGAAGAAGTAAACATGTTCCTTACCCATCGTTGCCACGATTTCGGTATGGAAAAGAAAGTGTTCCTTGGTGACGGTGTAGCAGTTGGTTCTGGTACTATCGATGGCCGCCTCGTATTTGTTTTTGCACAGGATGCTACTGTTATTGGTGGTTCGTTGAGCGAGACAATGGCGCTTAAGATTTGCAATGTGATGGATCAAGCAATGAAACTCGGAGCACCTATCATCGGTCTGAACGATTCAGGTGGAGCGCGTATTCAAGAGGGTGCATGCGCACTTGCTGGATATGCAGAAATCTTCGAGCGTAATATCCTCGCATCTGGTGTGGTTCCACAAATATCTGTTATCTTTGGCCCATGTGCGGGTGGAGCAGTATATAGCCCAGCGTTGACTGACTTCATCATGATGACTGAGCAAAACTCATACATGTTCATCACCGGACCAAAAGTAGTAAAAGCCGTTACTGGTGAAGATGTAACAGTTGAGCAATTAGGTGGCGCAAAAGTACACTCTACCAAATCAGGTGTTACACACTTCGTAGCTGCAACCGAAGAGGAAGCATTAGCAGAAGTACGCCGACTCGTTTCATTCATCCCACAAAATAACATGGAGGAAGCTCCTGTGGTGGAATGTACAGACGATATCACACGCGTGGACGATGTGCTCAACGAGATGGTTCCTGCTGATCCTAATAAACCATACGATATGAAGCAAATCATCACCACTATTGTAGATAATGGCGACTTCATGGAGGTACAAAAAGATTATGCTAAGAATATCATCTGCGGTTTTGCTCGTTTCAATGGCCGCTCTACTGGTATCATCGCCAACCAACCAAGTTGGTTAGCAGGTGTGCTTGACTGCGATGCAAGCCGTAAAGCTGCACGCTTCGTGCGTTTCTGCGATGCATTCAATATTCAAATCCTTACTCTTGTAGATGTGCCTGGTTTCCTTTGCGGTACAGGTCAAGAGTACGCAGGTATCATCGATCATGGAGCAAAATTGATGTTTGCTTATGGCGAAGCTACTGTGCCAAAAGTTACTATTACCGTTCGCAAATCATACGGCGGAAGCCATATCGTGATGAGCTGCAAGCAATTGCGTGGTGATATGTGCTATGCATGGCCAAATGCAGAAATAGCTGTAATGGGTGCAAGTGGTGCTGTAGGTGTGCTACAAGCAAAAGCTATCAAGGCTATCGAAGACCCGGCGGAGAAGAAAGCATTCATCGCTGAGAAAGAGGCTGAATACAAAGATTTGTTTGCAAGTCCTTATCAAGCTGCAAACCGCGGATATATTGATGATGTTATTGAGCCACGCAATACACGCGCACGAATCATCAGAGCATTTGAGATGCTACAAACAAAGCGCCTCACCAATCCGTTGAAGAAACACTCTAATATCCCATTATAATTATGACACTTTTAGCAATTACATCTGAGACATGGATGGTTACTGGACTTGGTTTTGGTATCGTCTTGGTCGTTTTGTTTGGATTGGTGTTTATCATGCAATTCTTAGGTTGGTGCATGCAAAAAATGACCGCGCCTAAGGCACCTAAACAAGCGAAAAAGCCACAAACGACACCTGCAGTACAGTCTGCCGTTCCTACTGACGAGGGAACAATGGCAGCAATAGCCATGGCTTTGTCTGAGGCAAGCGATGACGACAAGGTCGCTGTCGCAATGGCTTTGTACTTATACATGGGAAAAAATCATGACATTCCTACAGCTACTATCGCACCACAAGCAAGAAATACTGCTTGGAATGCAAAATCCATAGGAATGAATAATAAGGGTTTTTAACAAAAATAATGATTTCTAAAACAATAAAATTATACAACAATGAAAGAATTCACATTTAAAATCAACGGTGCTGAATATAAATGCGCTGTAGAAGAAATAGAAGCTGGTTTAACAAATGTAACTGTTAATGGCAAAACATATCAAGTAGAAACTGAGAAACCTGTAGCTCCAGCACCAAAACCAGCGGCTCCTAAGGCTGCTCCAGTTGCTGCACCGGCACCAGCAGCAGCTCCTGCGGCTCCTGCAGCTCCAGCAGCTCCAGTGGCTGCGGAAGGAGAGAAAGTAAAAAGCCCACTTCCTGGTTCTGTAATCAAAGTCGTTGTTACTGAAGGACAAGCAGTTAAGAAAGGCGATACACTCCTCGTGCTCGAGTCAATGAAAATGGAGAACCCAATCATGGCTGAGAAAGATGCTACTATCAAGCAAATCCTTGTGAGCGCAGGACAAAATGTAATGCAAGACGATGTATTATTCGTGCTTGGATAATATAACAATCAACTAATTAGTTAAGCATTATGGAAATTTTGGAGTTTTTCCAAAGCATGGGTTTTATGCAAATGAGCTGGCAGCAGGGCGTAATGCTCTTTATCAGTTTCTTTTTGCTTTACCTTGCTATCAAAAAGGAATATGAACCACTATTGCTTCTGCCAATTGCTTTCGGTATGTTGCTTACCAACTTACCTGGTGCTGGCATGTTCCATAGCGAACTCTGGGATGCGTTCTTACAACCTACATTGGCTAATGGCGATCCCAACCCAGCATACCATTCGTATGGAGCGATTTTAAAAGGTGCAGGATTATTGGATGTGCTTTATATCGGTGTGAAAGCAGGTGTTTATCCTTGCTTGATCTTCATCGGTGTAGGTGCCATGACGGATTTCGGTCCACTCATCTCTAATCCTAAGTCACTCCTTTTAGGTGCTGCAGCACAGATTGGTATTTTTATTACTTTCCTCTGTGCTAACGCAATGGGATTCACACCGGCAGAGGCAGGTTCAATAGGTATTATCGGTGGTGCAGATGGACCAACCAGTATCTTCCTAACATCAAAACTCGCACCGCACTTGTTAGGCCCTATCGCTATTGCTGCGTACTCATACATGGCATTAGTGCCTGTTATTCAACCACCTATCATGCGCGCACTCACTACCAAGAAAGAGCGTGCTATCAAGATGGGACAGTTGCGTCAAGTAAGCAAAACAGAGAAGATTGTATTCCCAATCATCATCACAGCTATCGTAGCACTTATATTACCAGACGCAGCACCATTGATTGGTTGCTTGATGCTCGGTAACTTGATGAAAGAGTGTGGAGTAGTGGATCGTCTAAGCAAAACAGCACAAAACGAGCTGATGAATATCGTAGTTATCTTCCTCGGTTTGTCTGTAGGTGCAACGGCTACTGCAGCAAGCTTCCTTAATCTAAAGACACTCATGATCTTGTCTATGGGTATCGTAGCATTTGGTATGGGTAGCGCAGGTGGCGTATTGCTCGCTAAGTTCATGAATCTATTCCTCAAGGAGAAAATCAACCCACTTATCGGTTCAGCTGGTGTTTCTGCAGTACCTATGGCAGCGCGTGTTAGCCAGACTGTAGGACAAGAGGAGAATCCTTCTAACTTCTTGCTCATGCACGCTATGGGACCAAATGTAGCAGGTGTAATCGGTTCTGCTGTTGCAGCGGGTGTATTGCTTACTATGCTCGGATAAGCATTAAAATTGATTTAAATGAATAATCGTAAGATTGGAACAATAGTACTGATAATAGCCATGTTTTGCGTGGCTATTTCAGTATTATTCACCAATAATCTGGCTCGACAATTAGAGCAAGAGGAACGCAAGAACATGGCTATATGGGCTGAAGCAACACGCCAACTCATTTTTGCAGATAATAATGCAGATATCGATTTTGTATCATCCATCATAGAGGGAAATACTACGATCCCAGTCTATATCTGTGATGCAGAAGGGAATATACTGGCAAGTAGAAATGTACCTACTACAAATACTACCACACTTGTACCTGAAGACCATCATGGACCAATAGAACTGCAAATAGCAGAGAATAATACACAGTACATCTATTGGGATGATAGCAGTTTGCTTACCAGCTTGCACTATGTGCCATATGCACAGTTTGCACTCATCTTTATCTTTATTGCAATCGCTGTAGGAATGATGTTTACTGCCCAACGAAGCGAGCAAGATAGATTATGGGTTGGGTTAAGCAAAGAAACAGCACACCAGTTAGGCACACCTATCTCTTCATTAAATGCGTGGCAACAAATACTTATGGATAAATATCCAGAAGATACCTATGTGCCCCAAATGAAAAAAGATATTGATCGGTTACAGATTATAGCCGATAGATTTCAAAAGATAGGAAGCGAAACTGAACTGAACGAAATGGATTTTATTCCTGTTATTGAGGAGGCAATCGCCTATATACGCGTACGCACAAGCAGTAAAATCACTATTGATGACTCAGCTATCAAAGGCGTCAAGCGTGTCGTGGCACTTAATGCACCACTCATGCAATGGGTAATAGAGAATATACTCAAAAATGCATTGGATGCTATTCAGAACGAAGGTAAAATAACGATCACTATCTGCGAAAACGAACATGATGTGATGCTTGATATTAGCGATAATGGCAAAGGAATGGATGGCAAAACACAACGACACATCTTCGATGCGGGATATACAACCAAAGAAAGAGGATGGGGATTGGGATTACCGCTTGCCAAGCGTATCGTTGAGCAATACCATGGAGGTAAACTCCTGCTCAAGCACTCGCAGCAAGGAGTCGGTTCGACCTTCCGAATCGTCATCAAAAAGCCCGAAAATAGTTGAACCACTTCCACTCATACAAGCATATAGAGCGTTTGCGTCCTGCAAGCGCTTTTTTATTGCCGCAATAGAAGGATGAAGCGGAAAAACAGTCTGCTCAAAATCATTTATAAAGATAGAAGGGTAGGAAGTAAGCAATTCCTTGAGATGAGAATTTGACTGTAGCTTCTCAAGAATAGCATTAGCTACCTCCGGATGACGAATAATGCCGCTATAAGCTTCTTTTGTAGAGACACCTTCGGTGGGCTTAACCATAAGAATACGCAAACCACGCATGTCCAAATCGATAGGTAGCAACTCGTCGCCGATACCGCTTGCGTAGCATGGCGTATTGTATATAAAAAACGGACAATCAGCACCCAAAGAACGCACTTCAGTTGCTAATTGTTCTTGGCTCAAACCTAACGAGAAAAGTTCATTAAGCGCAATTGCCATGTGCGCTGCATCACTACTACCGCCACCTAAACCCGCACCAAAAGGAATATTCTTCTTAAAACGAATAGACACACCACCTATACGCGGATAGCGCGCAGCCATTTGACGATAGCAACGGATAATCAAATTATCTTCGTCATTACAATCTACCGCAATCCCTTCTTGGGTAAAATGGAATGTATCTGATATATTGACTTCCAATTCATCATGCAGACCATAAATAGGTACGAAGATGGTCTCTATATTGTGATAACCATCTTCGCGCTTATTCAGCACCCGTAAACCTATATTTATCTTGCAATTAGGGTAGAGTAGCATATTATACAGTATCCATAAAGGAACGCTGAACTTTGTTAAAGACAACAATTCCAATACTCAAAAGAATAGTCATGAATACGAAACTATAACCGAGCATCCACCAATCATGCTGACCGACACCTAAAAATCCATATTTGAAGAACTCAACGATACCGGTTAGCGGATTGAGTTTCATCACAAATAATATCTTCTCATTGGTAATGGTAGATAGCGGATAAATGACAGGAGTGGCGTACATCCAGAGACTTACAAAGAAACCTAATAACAACTGTAAATCACGGTATTTAGTGGTCATACTGGAGAATAAAATACCAAATCCTAATGCCAATCCAGCTAACATCGCCACTAATACAGGGAATAACAATGCATACCAGTTCGGGCATATATGCACATCGGTAAAGAGCACATAATAGAGATAGACACATAGGAATAGACCAAACTGAATACCAAAGCGCACAAGATTACTGATCACATCACTTAATGGCGTCACTAAGCGTGGAAAATACACCTTGCCAAATATACCAGCATTGGAAACGAAGGTATTACTCGTCTTATTAAGACAATCAGCAAAATACTGCCAAAAACTGATACCAGCCAAGTAGAATAATGGTTGTGGCAAACCATCTGTAGATATCTTGGCAATACCACCAAATACAACCATATACATCACGGTCGTCATTACTGGCTGAATCAGATACCATAATGGTCCAAGAACAGTTTGCTTGTATTGTGTAATGATATTACGCTTGACAAAAAGCAACATTAAATCGCGATAACGCCATATCTCCTTAAAATCTATGCTGAGCAATTTATTTTTGGGCTTTATGACGGTCGTCCATTCTTGTTCAACTTGCTTTATTTCTTCCATAATAATATTTTAAAATAATGATTAATGAGTTAGCGATTAGCGATTAGCGGTTAGCGTTGCTGTTTTTGATTACATATATTTCGCTACATCCGAACGCGGCTACAAAGGTACAACAAAAACTGCACATACGCAAACTTTTAATAAAATAAACTAATATTTTTATCTACTGCTTGCATATATCATAAAAATATTGTACCTTTGCACTATATTTTGTAAAATAGTTCGTAAGATTATAATCTGAGTTATGTAAAATAAAATATATGGCAAAGAAGAAAAATATACAATTAAGCAAAGAGGAAATTGAGAAAGATCCATACTTTGTGCTCCCTATTCGTAATACAGTCATCTTCCCTGGTGTACTAATTCCTGTCACTATAGCACGCAAGAAAAGTATTACACTCGTTAATTATGCTTTTGAAAAGAAAAAACACCTTGTTGTTTTGACACAGAAAGATAGTTCGGTGAATGACCCCACTTTCAACGACCTATATAAAATGGGCTGTCTCATTTCTATTCATCAGCTCATCCCTACGCCTGGAGATAACGACTCACTCATTGCCATCGTAGAGGCACATATGCGGGTGGAAGCTATTGCTGATTATAGCCAAGAAGACGGTACACCAAGTGAGCATACCATCGTAGGAGTAGCTATTCGTGATGAAGATCTGCCACTTACAACTGATAAGCGTTTTATGGCCACGCATGACTCGATAAGAGAATTAGCTTTGCGCTTATTGAGTAATCGTGAAAACCCACCTGCTGATTTGCTCATGACGCTCCGTTCGTTAGATAATGCGCCGTCATTGGTGAATTATGTTTGCTCTGTATATGATTATCCTTCGGATAGAAAGCAAGAATTGCTTGCTATCACTTCTGTTACCGAGCGTGCCACGGAGATATTGACGATACTGGAGCGTGATAAAGAGATGGCTGATATCAAAGCCGATATTCGTCGTCGTACGCATGAGGCTATGGATAAGCAGCAGCGGGAGTATTTCTTGCAGCAAGAGATAGAAACCATTAAGCAAGATTTAGGTGACACCAGTGCGGCTACTATCCGCGACCTTAAGCAGAGAGCTGCGCAAAAGAAATGGTCTGAAGAAACAAATAAGATATTCCACAAGGAAGTACAGCGCTTAGAGCGTATCTCGGTACATGCGCCAGACTACTCTACCCAATTGAATTATTTGGAGACTTTATTGGAACTCCCATGGGGCATTTATTCGGAAGATAACTACGATCTTGTTCACGCCAAAGAGATTCTCGATCGGGATCATTATGGATTAGAAAAAGTGAAGGAGCGTATTGTCGAATACATTGCTGTACAACGACAACTGTCTCTTCGCAATGATAGGGATAAGAAAAATCACCCGGTCAAGTCCCCTATCCTATGCCTGTATGGCCCTCCGGGAGTGGGAAAAACGAGTCTTGGAAAAAGCGTAGCGGAGGCATTAGGACGCAAGTATGCGCGTATCTCATTAGGCGGATTGCATGATGAGGCGGAGATACGCGGACATAGACGAACATATATCGGTGCGCTGCCTGGACGGATAATTGATAATATCAAGAAATGCCAAACAAGCAATCCGGTATTCGTGCTCGACGAGATTGATAAGATTGGGGCTGATTACAAAGGTGACCCTACTTCGGCATTATTGGAGGTGCTTGACCCAGAGCAAAACACTACTTTCCATGATAATTTCTTAGATGTGGATTATGACTTGAGTCATGTGCTTTTTATTGCAACAGCTAATAGTTTGGATACTATTCCGCGTCCACTACTCGACCGTATGGAGTTGATTGAGATGACGGGTTATCTGCAAGAAGAGAAAGAAGAGATAGCCAAGCGTCATCTTTTGCCCAAGGCATTGGTTAATCATGGTCTCAAAGCGAATCAGTTGCGATTACGCAAGGAGGTCATATCGCGTATTATAGATGATTACACGCGTGAGTCGGGTGTGCGTAATTTAGAGCGACAGATAAATGCTATTTGCCGAAAGGTGGATACCAAATTGGCATTAGGAGAAGAATATAATGTAAGTGTCACTTTGGATGATGTCTGTGCTTATTTAGGACAACCGCGTTATAGCAGAGATATTTGGGAAACGAACAAATATGTAGGTGTAGTAACGGGTTTGGCATGGACACAGGTAGGTGGTGAAATTTTATTTATTGAAACGAGTCTATCTTCTGCTAAGACTCCCACGCTCACTCTGACTGGTAATTTAGGTGATGTCATGAAGGAGTCTGCTACTTTGGCTTTAGGCTATGTCAAAGCGCATGCAGCTCAGTTGGGTATCAATCCAGAGGAGTTTGAGACTAAATCAGTCCATATCCATGTGCCAGAGGGTGCTATTCCTAAGGATGGTCCGAGTGCGGGTATCACGATGACCACGGCATTGGTGAGTGCTTTCACCGGTCGATTGGTTAAACCGCGTATTGCGATGACGGGTGAGATGACGCTTCGTGGTAAGGTATTGCCTATTGGTGGAGTAAAAGAGAAACTGCTCGCGGCTAAACGAGCAGGTATCACAGATATTATTCTTTGTGAGGAGAATAGAAAAGATGTCTCAGAGATTGCAGATCAATACCTCAAGGGGTTGAATTTGCATTTCGTACACGATATTAGTGAAGTATTATCTTGCGCTTTAGAGAAATAGATATTTCACCTTTGCGACTAATTGCCGAACTCCTGGTAGGTGCCATCGGTATAATAGACAACGATATTTTTTATTTCTTTAGAAGGAGCTGCAATCACTTGTGGCTCCTCTTTTTTTGTAGGTATTTCTATTGGTTTGGTGCCCGCAGGAGGCAGTTTATCGAATAATTGTGGTTCATACCCTGGTACGGTACGCCACATTTCGCCATTTCCTAAGATTAGCCATTCAGGATTGAGTGTAGGATAGCGTGACATGATGCGTTTCATCACATCCAGACTTGGGTTGTTTCTTCCTGACATCATATTACTGATGGTAGCGGGTTGTACATGTATTTGTTCTGAAAACTGCCTTGCTGACAATCCAAGTGCTTTCATCACTTGTTCTATTCTTTCTCTCTCGTTCATAAATTAATGAATAATGAATAATGATTAATGAATATTTTTTATTAGTTAACCAAAAACGACGAACCCATAATTTAGTTTTGAAACAAAAATAATAAAAATACTGCTCAAAGGCATAATAGCTAATCGCTCTTATGGACACCCGTCCCTACCTGCCTACCTATAAATATATTTATCATTAGTCCGTTAGGACGGTTCTCCACATCCGTAGGATGTAAATGTCTTTGCGTCAGCAAAAAATATTAAAAACATATTTTTATCTATGTTTATGGCTGGCGGTTGAGAGTTCGTAATTAAGCAGCTAATCGCTGCGCGGGTTTGAATAGTAGGGCGCGTGTTGAGCTCGCTCAAAAACGCGTCTTAATAGGCAAATACGCTCAAGGCCGCGTAGGCCGATAATTACGAATTTTCAAACGGCAGTATTTATCTTGGTTTATTTACTATCAATAATCACACACATCGAGTTTTTGATTACCTAAAAAAAATGTTTTTTATATTTTTATTTTGTTTTCTGTATTTTTGTTTATTTCTCGGGAGGACTGCTAACGGAGTCATAGTCCGACCGAAGAGCGTAGAGCAAGGCGGAGTGTTATAGGAGCTACGAGTAGCGACTCACACGAGCCTTAGCTTAAGCGACTGCAAAGGTACAAAAAAATATCGAAATACACAAATATGTTCACACATTTTTGCAAAATAATAATAAACATTTGCAAATATAATGTGCTTTGTATGTATTAACTTTTGTGAATTGTATATTTAGTACTGTCGTACTCGAACATATAACATGTTTATTCAGAATAGGAATACGGGAATATGTTAATTTACCATAAAGTTTTTATTTGTGTAAATTGTATAACACACACATTTATAGTATATTACAATAAATTACTTTGGTGCAACATAACTATTAGTGCTATATTTCGTGCTGTTGTGGAACATTATTGTATTGTTACATTAAGTAATTTGTGTAAATGCTGATATATAGCAAGTTATGTATTTGTGTTTATTGTATTATGATTGAGTATTGGATATGCTTTTCTCTTGTGTTGTATAAGTATGCTCCCTCTCCTACTCTACTTGAGTTGGTCTGTTTGCATGGAGAATAGATTTGTATTTTTTTGTGTATTTTATTTACATTTATGTATGTTGTATTTGTGAATATAAATTACGCTTTTTATGTTCACATTTGTAGCTAATTAATTTCTGATTTTTGCGATTAAATTTTTGCCTATATGGATAATTTTCTATACCTTTGCACTCGCTTAAGCTAAGGCTCGTGTGAGTCGCTGCCCCGCAGCTCCTGTAACACTCCGCCTTGCTCTACGCTCTTCGGTCGGACTATCGTTACACTAGCAGTCCTCCCGATAAAGAATAAATATTGATAAACAATAAAACCTACTTAATTATGCAAGACAAGTTTTTATATCTACTCTACCAGACGCAGGAAATAGCTTGGCGTTTGTTTGCTGAGAAAGAACAGTCATCCTCTCAGAGTGCGAATTTTTACACGGGTGCTCATTGCGGAACTTATAGCCGCTTGCACACCAAACAAGAAAACATCCTATTCCATTAAACCTATTACCAACCTTAACTACATTACCCTAACCTTAACTAACAAAAAAGAAGCGACCTCTCGCTTCTTTTTCTTTCTTGTTAATTGGCTTCAGTAATGTCCTAATAAAAAAAACCTAACATTAGAATAGTTTGTCTGCCCACAATTGTTTTAAGAAGTCATTGATATACATAAGCCGCACACCTTCACTTTCGCGAGTAAACTTATCCAGACTAACGCATAATAAAGGACAATCTATATACTCTTGGTGGAAAGCATGCAACCCTTTCAAATGCTTATGCATGATCTCTTGTGCAGATTTGATTTCTATCGCCAACACTGGTTCTCCTGCATGATTGGTAATTACAGCATCAACTTCAGATCCCGTGTATGTACGCCAATAAGTAAGACGATATTCGTTGTGATGATAGCCTAAATGAGCTATCAATTCTTGCACAACAAAATGCTCAAAAGCATGACCATATTCCATAGTACCAATCACTAACTCCTTGCGGTGTAAAAGGTGATTGGCTACTCCCACATCAAAAAACCAGAACTTAGGTGCTTGTACTAATCGGCGTTTTTGTTTGTCCGAAAAAGCAGGAACAAGATACCCAATTAAGGTGTCTTGTAATATTGTGAAATACTCTGCCGCCGTTTTAGCGCTAACACCACAATCCGTTGCGATATTATTGTAATTGACAATCTCGCCATTGGTCAAAGCCGCCACCTCCAAAAAGCGTGTAAATGATTTTAGGTTTCTTACTAATGCCTCCGCTTGAATTTCCTCTTTAAGATAGACATCTACATATGCTTGCAACAAACGCGATGGACGTGCGGATAAGTATATCTTAGGTAAAAGACCATGTGTGAGCGCGCGCTGCAAATCAAAATCTGGAATCTCATTACTTACCAATGGATATAATTGTTCGGGCAATGCGCGTCCACCCAAGGTATTAACACCTTGTCGTTTAAGTTTACGTGCACTAGAACCGCACAAAACAAATCGCATCTGCTTACGACTTATCAGCAAATGCACCTCATTCAACAATTCTGGCACTTGCTGTATCTCATCTATAATAACTAATGAATTATCTGGATAACCATTCAGTACATCTCGCAACAGACTTGGTTGCGTGCGAAAGCGATGTTGCGTGTCCGTTTCAAGCAAATCAATATAGATTGTTTCTGGGAATAGCGAGCGTAATAACATAGATTTTCCTGTCTGGCGTGCTCCAAACAGAAATACACTATCTGTTTGGTTGTCTGTAAGTAATTGATAACGAGTGTACATATTCCTTTTTTTGTATGTATGAATTACGCTATTAAATTATATAAAATGCGGAGTTGTACTTCCGATTTTCAATCAAAATGCGGAGTTGTACTTCCGATTTTCAATCAAATTTCGCTGCAAAGGTAATACTTTTTTTTGATATATGCAAGTGGGAGTGTGTTTTTTTTTTGTATCTGAGGTAATCAAAAACGGCAAGGCTAATCTAACAGCACAGCGGTCTAAAATGGTACTATGTACCCCCTACTAACGAGGACTGCTAGCGTAAGCGATAGTCCGAGTTAAGAGCGGAGGCATTAGGAGCCCGTCCATTTAGCAGAGTGGTATGGACCATTACGACTAATTGCCGAACGCGATACTCACTACTAAATTACTAATTATTATGAATAAGAAAAAGATTATTAAAGCCATTATCATGGCTCTTATAGCCGCATTGACGGCGTTGGCGACGGGTTTGGGACTGACCTCATGCAATGTGACGCGAGTCATCACCAACGAGTCGCAGTACCTACAACGAGGTGACACCTCAGTGGTCATTCAGACAAAAACCGTAGAAACCTACGACGCCAAGAAAAAGTGACAAAGGGACGATGTACGATGTACAAAGGGACGATGGTAGATGTACAAAGGGACAATGTACAATGTACGATGTACACTCCGCAGAATGCAAAAAGAAGGGGCACCCTCACAGGTGCCCTTTCGTTGTTTACTAATTATTGTGAATTACTCCTTAGCAGCGAGGGGTGATGGTGTGGTATATACGCGTGCACCAAGTTCTTGGTCTAACATATACAAACCATAGCTATTACCATCTAACATACGCAGTTTATTGATGATATCCAAGGCACTCTCCTCTTCCTCTACCTGCTCGTCAATAAACCATTGCAAACGACTCTGAGAAGCAAAATCTTTCTCTTCTACAGCAATCTGCATAAGATTATTGATCAGCGATGTCACTTTCTGCTCATGCTCGTAAGTAGCTTCAAAAGCCGCTAACGGTGAAGCCCACTCTGTTTCAACCGCCGCAATAGGTTGCAGCAATACACGGCCACCACGACTAACGAGATAGTTATAAAAAATCTGCGCATGGTCTTGCTCCTCTTTGAACTGAATAGCAAACCAATTAGCAATGCCAGTATATCCTTTATCCTGGCAATAAGCAGACATACTCAAGTATAAATAAGCTGACCATAACTCAGCATTTATTTGGGCGTTAATAGCCTCTTCTAAGCGTTTTGAGATCATAGCATTTTTAATTTTAGAATTTAGATTTTAGATTGCAGATTTTATATTCATCCTACTTGGATGGTGGGGTTGATTTTGCGGATGAGACCTTTGAGCACATCACCCGGACCGAACTCATAGAACTCTGTCGCACCGTCCGTAATCATTTGTTGCACGGATTGTGTCCAGCGAACAGGGTTTGTGAGTTGTAATAAGAGGTTTTCGCGGATGTTTTCCGGATTAACTTCTGCTTTAGCAGTCACATTCTGATAAATCGGGCAGAAAGGTTTTTTGAAATCTGTTTTCAGTATAGCAGCTTTCAATTCTTCTGCAGCCGGTTGCATCAAAGGTGAATGGAAAGCACCTCCTACCGGCAGTTTTAAGGCTCTCCGTGCCCCACTCTCTTTGAGCAGTTTGCACGCCTCATCAATAGCCTCTACATCCCCGGAAATGACGACTTGCCCCGGACAGTTATAGTTGGCAGGCGTCACAAGTCCCGCACAGAGTTCTTCTACTTTCTCATCCTCGAGACCGAGCACCGCAGCCATGGTTCCTGGGTTCTGCTCACACGATGCTTGCATAGCTTGTGCGCGTGCAGAAACCAAAAGCAAGGCATCTTCAAAGCGTACTGCTCCACATGCCACTAATGCACTAAACTCCCCCAGACTATGCCCAGCCACCATGTCCGGTGTTTGGATAGTCATGAGTCGCTGTGCTACCACAGAATGTAAGAAAATAGCAGGTTGCGTGACTTTCGTCTGCCTAAGGTCCTCGTCCGTACCTTCGAACATGATATCAGTGAGTGAGAAGCCAAGCAACCTATTGGCTGCTTGACACATCTCCCTCGCTTCTGGATAGGCATCGTATAAGTCCCGACACATACCAGAGAACTGACTTCCCTGTCCTGGGAAAACAAATGCTTTCATTATTTAACCATGATAGCGGCAACAAGTGCCAAGATAGCATAGAACTCAGGAAGAGCTGCATAAATCATGGTGTTGGTTTGCACATCATGCCCAGCAGCGATACCTGCGATACCATTCGCACACACTTGACCTTGACGGATAGCCGAGAAGAGGCAAGTGAGTCCAACGAGGGTTCCCACTCCGAAATAGACAGCACCATGAGCTGCAATATACTCAGGAGTACTACCCAAGAACCACATTAAGAATCCTACGAAACCGTAGAGACCTTGTGTAGCAGGCATGGCTGAAAGCACCATGTACGACGATGATTTAGCAGGGTTCTTTTTGAGTGCACCTTCTGCTGCATTGGCAGCGATAGTTGTGCCATACGAAGAACCAATACCGGCGAGACCCAACATGAGGCCCAGACCGAGATAACCTAAAAATTCATTCATAATTGTTCTATAATTAATTTGTTATTAATGTTTATTTCTTAAAGGGTTTGTAGAGCGTGCCTTTGCCTTCGTAGCCGGCATTCTTGAAGTACTCAACGAATGTAAGACGCAATGGGTGTACAAATGCTCCGAGTGCGGACATCAGTATATTCAGCACATGTCCGAACAGTAGAATCAAAAGGAATGGCAGCCAATGCCATGTCGGATGTTCTCCAAGAAGCATGAGCGCAATACTATTAAATGCGCCTCCAAGCATACCTCCAGCCAATCCAAGCGCATAGAGACGGACATACGATAGCACATCGCCCAAAATACCCGTAGCCATATTATATGTATCCCATAAACCGGCACCGATATTGATAAGCGGATTACGCCCCGGCGTATTAAAGATATAGATTGCCAAAGCAGAAACGACTGCAATAGAGATGATTGTCCATTTGGTCACTTGCGCAGGCAGATTGAGCAAAGCCGCTGCGGACACTACAATCAAGCCTCCCACAATCAGCAGCACCCATCCCCATACAGAGAGTGTCTCTGCAAATCCGAAACGCTTGGTATAGCATAGCGCCTTGACTACCATAGCCAGACAGATATGGAAGACACCGATGCCTATAGCAAGAACCATCTGCGCATCAAATCCCATCACACTGCCGCTGATAATCAATTGTTTGAGTGATTCTGGATACCATGTAGCTTCGAGCAACGGCATTCCGAAGAATGTGCCCAAGAAGAACCCTACAATCGTTGTACCCACACCAAGGGTAGTGATAATAGGTCCGAGTCCTTTGAACATCTCAATATTCACTTTCTGATAGTGCGTGAGGAGTCCAAAGATAATCAGCACAAGTCCGTATCCTGCATCTCCCATACACATTGCAAAGAAGAGCAAATAGAACGGCGCGAGAATCGGTGTCGGGTCGAACTCGCCATAAGTAGGCCATCCGTACATACCCGTAAAGACCTCAAACAGTTTGGCAAAGCGATTATTACGCAACTTAACCGGTGTAGCATCTTCGACTACTGGGTCTTCTGCTTGGAAATAGATATCTTGCGCTTTAAGCATAGCATCTAAGTTCTCCACTTGGTCGATAGGACAGAAACCCTCTAAAATCTTCAAACTACCTTCTGCTTCCGAAGCGGTTGAAAGCGTCACTTTCTCCCAAGATATCTGCTGTTGTAGTTCGGTCAGTTCGTTTTCCAAAGCAGGTATATTCTCCTTTTGCCATGCTTCTATGCGTGCATTTTGTGCCACAAGCAATCCATGCAATCCGTCTATATCTTTCTGTAAATCAGCAGCCGACTTCTCATTCAGGAACTGCTCTTGGCATTGTTCTGGCGCTTCGTTGGTTGTATTGATCTGTACAAAATAGACCGTACTTCCTTGCTCAGCGACCACAATACCCCACTCGTCTTGGAATACTTTCTTAGGGCAAGTGAAATAGCGGAGTGTATATCCTGCTTGTTGGAGTTGCTCCATTCGTTTGGCGGAGAAATCACCCCATATAGCCATTCTATCGGCTTCTTTTTGTGTAGCCGCTATTCGCTGTTCTAAGGCTGTTTTCTCGTTCAATAACTGGTCTGGGGCACCTTGTGAAAGCAGTTTGCGTGTGTTATCTGCTTTTTGGAGCAAGGCTTGCATGTGGGTATCATCCGTCATACCTTCTGCTTTCTCTGTGACATGCACCACGCCTAATTCGCGTAATTGCTCAAGGAAAGCCTCATACTCTCGATGGAACACCAAGAAAGTATATTTCTTCATTTGTGTAATCATAGATTTGCCCCCTTTCTTGCTAATTCTTCAGCCATACGAGCTTCTGCTTCGCGCTTCGATTTGACAATCTTTTGCGATGACTTACTGAGGTTTTCTTCGTCTTCCATAAAACGCTTAATCTTACGGATAGCGTCCTGATACCCAGGTATTTGCACTTTCTCGAAGAGATTGACCTTTTGTGTGGTTTTCTTTCGTGCATAGTCCAAGAGTTCCACCTTACGGCGCACAAACTCCTGACGAATTCCTACATCTGCAATAGCTTTGAGTTGGTTGAATCCATCCGCGAACCATTTAGGTGAGGAGAAGATGCTGAACTCCTTGGTGGAATACACGACCTCATCCAATACAGGTATGCGTACGCCTGCAATCTTTTTGATAGACATGCGCACATCGTCCACATGTATGAGCGAGGTGTCGAACTCTCCCCATAGTGCTAACATCTGGTCGTAGTCCTTGATTCGTCTATTGACTTCCTCATCGAGCGCTTTTATCTCGTCCTTTGCTCGCTTCACTTCGAGTCGTAGAGCCGACTCTTTGCTTTGCAGCGTAGGCAAGGTGCGTTGGCGCATCTTGAGGTCCTTCTCAAGTGCTTGCAAGGATGTTTTATTAAATTGAAATTGAATTGCCATGTCGCGTGTGACTATCTTAGTCACTTAAGAGTTTGTTAATCCTTTTTCCAATATTTATTTACCAGTTCTTGCTTGATATTTGCCTCTTCTGGTTTGAAGTATTTGCTGAATAGGCTCCATGCTATATCCAACATCTGCGTAGTATTGATATTGACATCAATAGCCAAAATCTGCTTGGAGTATTCCTTTGCAAACTCTAAACAACGCTCATCATAATTAGTGAGGTCAAAACCATTCTCTTGCTTTGTTTTAGCATTAGCCGCGTCAGCATACAAACGAACAGCAGCGTTCATTACCTGCGGATGGTCTTCGCGTGTTTTCTTGCCGGCAACTAATTGTTTCAAACGAGAGAGTGAGCGGAATGGGTCAACGATAACCTTACCAATATCACTATCACGACGGAGGTACAACTGACCTTCTGTGATATAACCGGTGTTATCAGGAATAGCGTGGGTGATATCGCCACCAGAAAGGGTTGTGACAGCAATAATGGTGATAGAACCGCCACCTGCTTCCTCTGGGAATTGCACGGCCTTCTCGTATATCTTAGCGAGGTCAGAATAGAGCGAACCCGGCATAGAGTCCTTAGAAGGGATTTGGTCCATACGGTTGGACACAATAGCGAGTGCATCGGCATAGAGGGTCATGTCGGTAAGGAGCACCAGCACTTTCTCGTGCTTTTGCACAGCAAAATACTCCGCTGCGCAGAGTGCCATATCTGGAATAAGCAAACGCTCTACAGGTGGGTTCTCTGTGGTATTAACGAAAGAGACGATGCGGTCCAATACGCCTGCATTGGAGAATACATTCTTGAAATAGAGATAGTCGTCATTGGTAAGACCCATACCGCCGAGGATAATCTTATCCGCCTCTGCACGGAGAGCCACATTCGCCATTACTTGGTTGTATGGTTGGTCAGGGTCAGCGAAGAATGGAATCTTCTGTCCCGACACAAGTGTATTATTGAGGTCAATACCTGCAATACCTGTTGCGATGAGTTCAGATGGCTGTTTACGGCGTACAGGGTTTACAGATGGTCCACCGATTTCTACTTCTTCTCCCTCTACAGCAGGTCCTCCGTCGATAGGATCTCCATACGCATTGAAGAAACGGCCTGCCAACTGGTCACTCACTTTGAGTGATGGCGCTTTGCCGAGGAATACTACTTCTGCGTTAGTAGGAATACCTTCTGTTCCCTCAAACACCTGCAGCGTGACATCATCACCCATAATCTTCACCACCTGAGCTAATTTACCGTTTACCGTAGCTAACTCGTCGTTACCTACTCCTTCAGCCTTTAGCGAACAGGTCGCTTTCGTAATCGCAGTAATCTGCGTATATATTTTTTGAAAAGCCTTCATAACCTTCGTCTTTATGCTTTGATTTGTTTCTCAGCGAGCAGGTCGTTGAGTTGTTGTTGATATTGATTAAATTGTTCGCTCTTGAATTCGCTATAGTTCATCTGTTTGCAGAGGTTGATCACACGCTTGAAATAATCACTTACCTCAAGGAAATTGGTAAAATCATAATCGTGCTTACAGATGTCCATGACGAGATTGAGGATATACTGCTGGCGTTCCAGTGGGCATACAGCATCAATCTTATCGAAGGCGTCTTGCTGGAGCACTACGAAGTCGATTACCTCTGATTTCCAGAACTCCTCATGATAATCTACAGGCACACCGTCGTCACCAAGGATATTGATTTGCTCTTGAATCTCCTTACCGCGTTGCAAGTAGGTTTTCATATCGTTCACTTTTCCGAGCCATTGATCATCAATAATGCCTGCTATATATTCCTCAAACTCAGGATATTCCACATATTTAGAATACGAATCGATTGGGTTCACAGCCGGGTAACGCTTGCGGTCAGCACGCGCTTGCTCGAGTGCATAGAAGCATCGTGCCACTTTCTTGGTACCTTCGGTAACAGGTTCTTTGAGGTTACCACCTGCAGGTGACACTGTACCGAGGAAAGTGACAGAACCGGTAGCACCATTATTAAGGTACACATATCCTGCACGCGCATAGAAAGCGCCGATGATAGCCGAGAGGTCCATTGGGAACGCATCCTGACCAGGTAACTCCTCTAAACGGTTCGACATCTCACGGAGCGCTTGTGCCCAACGCGAAGTAGAGTCAGCCATCAACAGCACGCGTAATCCCATCGAGCGATAGTACTCGGCGATAGCCATAGAGGTATATACAGAAGCCTCACGAGAAGCGACAGGCATATTCGATGTATTAGCGATGATGATGGTACGCTCCATGAGTTTGCGTCCTGTGTGTGGGTCATCCAATTCAGGGAACTCGGTGAAGGTCTCCACCACCTCATTCGCACGCTCACCGCAGGCTGCGATAATCACAATATCAGCCTCTGCTTGCTTAGAGATAGCATGCTGTAGGACGGTTTTACCTGTACCGAAAGGACCAGGGATAAATCCTGTACCTCCCTCGCAGATTGGGTTGGCTGTATCGATAGTACGCACACCCGTCTCCAGGAGTTTGAATGGGCGTGGTTTGCTCTTATAGGCAAGGACTGGCTTTTTTACCGGCCATTTCTGCACCATGGTTACATTGTGGTCAACGCCCTCAGCATCAGTCAGTACGGCGATAGTGTCGTGGATTTTATATTCGCCAGCAGGCACGATGCTCTTTACGGTGTAGTCTCCTTCGAAGACGAATGGCACCATGATCTTGTGTGGCTGGTAATTCTCATCCACTTCGCCCAGCCAAGCAGCTGCTTCCACCTTGTCGCCTACTTTGGCGATTGGTTCAAACTTCCAAAGTTTTTCCTCGTCCAATGGGAAGTTATACTCTCCTCGTTGGAGGAAAACGCCAGTCAGTTTGTCAAGGTCATTCTGCAGTCCGTCATAGTTACGGCTCAACAATCCAGGACCGAGTGTTACCTCAAGCATATGTCCTGTAAACTCTACGGTGTTGCCGACTTTGAGTCCTCGTGTGCTCTCAAACACTTGGACATACACATTGTCGCCAATCACCTTAATAACCTCTGCCATCAATCGTGTTTGTCCGATAGTGATGTAGCAGATTTCATTTTGTGCTACAGGTCCATCGACCACTACGGTTACCAAGTTGGCGATGATACCTTTTACTTTTCCAGTTGTCATATTGTTATTGTAAATTTATTCCTTTTTTAAAATCTGTTACGAGTTCGCGGAAGACTTTCTCGCCTTGCTCTACAGTTAGTATCGCCCAACGATTGAGCATTTCAGTTTGCAAGTAATAAGCTAATACATTCTCGATGGAGAAGTGAATGAATAATGTTTTCTCCTCCAACCATGCAAAGCGTATAACATCCATCATTTTCTCACGCTCCATGAGGTTGTCAATCTCTACAAGCGCCATAATCTCCGAAAGATTATCCATTACACCCGTTAGACCAAAATCCTTTTGTGGCAAGTCTTTGCGTAATATCTCTGCTACCTGATTATGTCCTACGATTGCTTTACGCACATCAAAACCATGTTTACGGCAGATTGTAGCAGCCATGACATTATTCATATCTTGGTTATAAGCGAACCAACTGCGTACGAAACGATTTTTTGCTTTCAATCCTATTTCGTATAGCACTTGTGTGCGTATATCTTCCTCTGAGAGCACTTCTCTGGCATCTTCCCACCATGTAGGTTGCCCGATGATAGTATCATCATAGTGCTCCACCGTTTCGAGGACTTGTGGTGCATCAGAAGGTGTGCGTAATAATGCGAGTGACTGCAGGTCTCTTTCGGTAAGCGTTTCTTCCAAAAGAGCCACGAGCGCGTCTATTGTCATAGGCGCTTCGCCTCCCGCCTTTATATCAGGCAAACCCGCTAATAAACATTCGTATCCCATAATGATCAGAATAACAAATCGATTAATTGTGGGCGGAGGAACTCTTTGAAATATTCAACAAACTCTTTTTCTCCGAAGTTGAGCTTGTATCCACCCTTTTCTGGTACAATAGCGAAATCGGTCTTGATACCTTTTACTTCGTTTATTTTCACTCCTTTTTCCAAGAGTCCTTTTGCATTAGCAGCGAAATACTTAGTTAATGCTTCTGCGTCTTTCGTTTCGATAGTCACAGCGCCTTCTTTAGCCATTTGCTCTGCGAGTGTAGCGATGATAGATTGCATGAACTTCGCATCTGCAGTCGCTGCTTTTACACTTTCGTTTGCTACTTGCTCCGTAATTAGATTAGTCACTTCTGTTTTGAGTGCGCTTAGGCTTTGCTCTGCATAGAGCTTCAACTCTGCGCGAGTGCTTTTATCTAACTCTTGTGCTTTTGTTTGTGCAGTAGTCATAATTTCTGCTGCATTTTTCTCGGCATTAGCAATAATCTCTGCTGCTTTGGCATTTGCATTGTCAATGATTTGTTGTGCTTCTGCCTTGCCTTTTTCTACGCCTTCTGCATAGATTTTGTCAGTTAATTCAGATAAATTCATATGATGTATTTTTATAGTTTCTTAAAATTTGGGACAAAGGTACTACATTTTTTGCATATTTGCAAATAAAATTGGCATGAGTGCGTTTTTTTATTTATCACAGATAACATTCTTTGCATTTATTGCATCACAATTACTTTTTTGCCCTTTTGGATATATATACCTCCTTTTTGTGGAGAGGTGACAGGGCGACCGAGAATATCATAGATATTATTCATCATTTGCAATCGTATATGCTCATTTTGTATGTTTGTCATGATACATGGTTCATTGACAACGAAGATGGCAGATAAGTCATCTGTACGGTCGCTATAAAGGTCTGATTCCCAATGGGTAATATCTTCCACTATGGACTGAATAGGTTCCTGTGCTTTCGTAGTAGCGGCTGCGACGATAAAATCTTGCACATCGCGGAGGAAAATATTATTGAACTTCGGGTCAGTTACCTCGCGCATCATAGCTTCCATGCCTTTGTACATCGCTTGTGCGATGCTATCTGCCTGTGGGCGTTCTGGTTCGTTCGCCTCGCTATGGAGCAGATATAATTCGATGACTGTTGAGCCTAAATGGCGCTCTACGAGTTCTATCTTGGCTGAGTCAGTCTGAGGAAGGCATTGCTTAATCATGGCTATTACGCCGGCACCGAGTACGCCTGACAAAGAAGGGTCATTAGCCATCATATCAAATGCCTGGTCGGTCTTACTCCATAACTGGAGACTCAGTTCGGGTAGCATCAGTTTTGCTTGCTGGCGCATCCACTCGCGGCTATAGGTATTCAAATCAGGTATTGTAGGTAATGTCGTTATTTCGCTTGTTTCCACCTGTATGGTAGCTTTATCCGGCGATATAGTTAACCAGCGATAGGGGCAAGGATATGTGATAGGCGCGCCCGTCGTTATCTCGACGATGCTATCTTGTGTGAGTCCTGTAGTATCGCGGTATGTGGTCATACCATTGATATGCATATGCCCTGTGAGTACTACATGCACATCGTGTGCCATGAGGCTATCACGGATGGCATCTGCATTCTCCAAGCGGGTAGATGAAGACGCCATGGCCGACTTATCTACATGTTCCAACAATTGCCAATGGCACATAGCGATAATGGTATTTCCTTTTTGGTTGGCACTATCGGCTTGCGCCAAGAGCCAAGCGAGTGTAGCATCTGATAAAGAGCCTGTACCTGCATTATTATGCGCTCCATCAATAGCGAGAATACTGATATGAGGTAATGGTTCGGCTATATAACTATGTGAATTAGGGTCTTTTGCCGTCACCTTATCATATACGAATGAGTACATTTTTTCCCAATTATCATGGGTTAGATTAGGCGTGCTGACCTTTTGATTTCCCTTATACGCATAAGCATTTCCTCCTATATCGTGATTACCGGGTATGACCAATGTAGGTATGCCCGCTTGCTGTAGGCGTTTTAGTTGCGCTACAACCACTTCATGGCTTGCTAACTCGCTATCTTTAGTTAGGTCACCCGGAATGAGCACCAAGGATGGTTTATATACCAATGTAGTATCAATCAGCGCTGTGAAAGCGGTTTGACTGATATGGAGCATTTTCCGCTGCTCATTCATCATCTCGTCGAATGCTGTTCCTTCTTCAATTAAGGATTGTGCGAGTACATGCGGGTCTGCAATGACCATGATTTTCTCTTGTCCTTGTAAAGATAGGCTTAACAAGGCAAATAATAAAATGGAAACTTTCTTCATATTGCGTGTATTTAATTATGTTCTTATTGCATAAGTGTTATTTCTACTCGGCGGTTGTTTTGTCGTCCCTCTTCTGTATCGTTGGTATCGACTGGTTTGGTTTCTCCATAGCCATAGGCTTGGATTTTCTCAGCCGGGCATCCATATTCTATCAATTGCTGGCGTACGGCTTGTGCTCTATCGCGCGATAACTGCATATTGGCTTGGTCATCACCTATATTATCTGTGTGTCCTGCGAGTCGCACTTTGTATCCGTATATACGCACATAATCGGCTATGCGTTGCAGTTCGGGTAAGGAGGATAGTAGTATAACTGCGCTATTGGTTTCAAAGAGCAGATTGCGGATACTGACGGCCTTATTGAGTTGTAGGACTGTGATTGTTTCTGGTCGTTTATCTCTTGGCAGTTCAATAGCATATAAATCGTGCATCCGCCCTGCTTTCTGCGCATAATAGGCGTACTCGCCATCCGAAGACACTTTATACCAGCAATCTCGTCCTTTGGTATTGATGGTAGGTCCTAAGTTCTCCGGTTCAGACCAGCAAGTCCAGCATGTATCACTCATGCGGCGTGTGACATAGACATCGAATTCACCATATCCACCTTCCTTAGCCGAAGAGAAATAGAGTGTTTTCATATCCGGGTGTAAGAATGGTGAGCGCTCCATAGCTTGGGTATTGATAGCAGGTCCAATAGAAAATGGTTTGCTCCACCTACCCTGTTCGTCTCGCTTGGAAACAAAGATATTGAGTGATGGTTTTTCTTCGTTCTCTGCAGGATAATTCGCCGCGAAGAGTAGCACGCTTCCGTCTGCACTAATCATCGCATCTGCTTGCCAATTGCCTAATTGTAAATGCTTGGGTAATGGTTGGGGTTCTGACCATCCATAACCAGTACGCTGTGAGAAGCACATCCGCCCTTCTACGAACAATAACATCATTCGTCCATCACCAGAGATAGAAGTAGGTGCTTCGTTACGATAGGGATTACTCAGTTCAGGAATACGGCGTGCTGCCGTCCATTCGCCTGTTCGGGCGTCACGACGAGTGACATAGATATCTTCGCTCGGCGTTCCATCCTCTCTATTGAGTCCCACGAAATACATTGTTTGGTCATCAATAGTCAATACGGGATTGTACTCTTCTCCCGTCAAGGTATTTATTGTTTCCGGCAGTTTTTGTGGTGCGACCAAAGAGTCAGGTGCGGTAAAACTGCAGAAGAAAAGGATGAGTAGTTGTGCGCAAACGACTCGTAAGAAAGTAGTGAGCGGATAGACGGTTGCATAGCATACTGCCACTTGGTTATTCTCCGAAGATAATGATTGTGCGTATGGAAGTGTCATAGCAGATGTCATAGAACCGACCAGCAGTCCGACTACTTTGAAATAATTGACATGCAGCCATTTATAGGCTATCCATCCTACGACAACCAATGGTATGATAGTCATCAGAAATCCGTATCCTATCCATAGATAACCACCATTGAGTAATGTAGGCACGAATTGCTCTCCTACGCTCAATCCTAATGCGGCGAGGAAGAGTGTGAGTCCCACTTGTCTGAGCATCATATTGGCGGATGTGGTGGAGAAAGTAACAAGGTTATAGTATGCGCCAAAACGCCCAATAAGGATAGCCACGATGAGTGAACCGCCTACCAAACCTAATTTAAATGTCTGTCCTAATCCTGGTAACGGAATGGGTAATAATCCAACACATATACCTAAGACCACCCCGAAAAAGACGGGTAATAGATGAGGAGCATCTAATCGTTTCAACTCGTTTCCGAATGTCTCTGTGACGCGTTTCACATCGTTTTCGTCTCCAACTACTACTAAGCGGTCACCTATCTGCAGCACCAAATCAGGTGTAGCCAATAAGTCTATACCCGCACGAAAAACTCGCGTAATAGTAACATGGTATTGGTGACGCAGATTGAATGAGCGTATTGGCTTGCCATTACATTCCGGTTTGGTGACAGCAATACGGCGAGAAGTAAGGTGTTTCGATTTTTCTATTTGCTTGTGCAAGTCGTACTCGTTCATTTCCCCTAAGATACGAAGTGTATCTGCATGATGCCTATCGGTAAGTACGCGGATAATATCGCCGTTAGATAGTACTGTTTGTTCGTTAATCAGTTCATCTGAACCATCCTTATGAATCACTCTACTCATGATCATCTCTTTCGTAGAGCAAATATGCTGGAGTTGTTGTAGGTTCGTTTGGTTTATTTGCGGATGATTGAGCAACACTTCCATACATACGAGTTCTTCGTCATCCGCTAAACTTTCGTCTCGTAATCGTTGTTCCTCCATAGGCAAACGCACATGACAAGCGCGTCTAATCAGTTCAAAAGCCAGGATGACGCCCACAACGCTGAGCGGATAAGCAACCGCATATCCCGTAGCAATAGTTGGGTCAGTTACTCCTTTGATGTCGAAATAGGCTTGCTGCACGGAAGCGAGTGCTGGCGTAGAAGTGGTCGCACCCGATAGTATTCCCGCCATAGTGGACATATCTATTCCTGTGATGTAATGTAAAGCAATCGCACATGTGCAGCCTAATAGCACGATACTGGCAGCGAGTATATTGAGTTGCAAACTGCTTTTCTTGAATGGAGAGAAAGAAGGAGCTACTTGCAATCCAATGGCATAGACGAATAGGATGAGTCCGAAATCCTTCGCGAACTGCGCGACAGTATGGTCTATCCGCACACCGCATGCTGCCATTACGATGCCCACAAAAAGCACCCATGTCACATCGAGCGAGAAATGCTTTATTTTCGCTCGTTCACTCAACCATAACCCGATAGTCATTACAATGGTCAACCATAATAGAGATTGCGTTATGGATGGAGAAAATAAGAATTGCTGTATTTCACTCATCGTAATAACTGTATTAGTTTAACCATTGCTTTTTGACAAGCTCTGTCTGTTATCTGTTCTCTCAGTTTACCGAGATGCACACATTCTGTTACCGTCTGTTCAGGCGTAGCCCATGCCATCCACACCGTACCTACAGGTTTCTCTGGTGTACCTCCTGTAGGACCAGCAATACCACTTATGGCTATTCCATAATCCGTGTTTAGTTGTTTGCGAATGCTATTTGCCATTACAACAACAGTCTCTTCGCTTACAGCGCCAACGCTATTTAGTATTTCTTCGGGAACTCCTAATATATCTGATTTAACACTATTGGCATAGGAAATGACGGAACCTTTGTAGAATGCAGAACTGCCAGAATGCTTGGATAATAGAGCAGCCAACTTACCTCCTGTGCACGATTCGGCTGTAGCAATAGTTTGGTTTTTCTGTTGCAATAATTCACCTAAGACACATTCCAAAGCTTGGTCTGTGGTGGCAATAAGATAAGGAGCGACTATTGTTTGTAGTTGCTCAAACCATTGATTGAGTTCGCTCTCTGTGGCTTGTCCGTAGGAAGATAAGCGCAAGCGGATAACACCATCTTTGGGTAAGTATGCCAAATGGATATAATCGGGTTTAGATGTCTCGTATTGCTCTAATTGTATAGCTAATGCGGACTCGCTAATACCATATACTTGCAATGTATGATGCAGAATGCGCGTTTGTTGAGCACCGATGAATGGTAGTACTTGCTCCGTCATCGCTATTTGCATTTCATAAGGAACTCCGGGCATGGAGATGAGTTGTTTATCATCTTTGCGGAATACCATGATTGGAGCAGAACCTACTCTATTGGTTAGTATATGCGCATTTTGTGGCACAGACCATTGTGTAGCAGTCAGTTTATTGAGCACATCAGGTCTATGGGCATATAATTGCTCTACATGTGCGCGCACACGCGTATTTTCTATAAGGTGTGTATTGAAATACTCACAGAGTACATGCTTGGTGTTATCATCTTTGGTTGGACCTAATCCGCCTGTAGTAAGGATGATATCTGCACGATTGAAAGCGTCATCAAGCGCGGTTAGTATATGCTCACGGTCATCGTGAATAGAAGTGATTTGATATACCTCTATTCCCATTTCATTGAGTTTTTCTGCCATCCAAGCGGAGTTGGTATCCACTACTTGTCCGATAAGCAGTTCATCTCCTATGGTTATTATTTCTGCTCGCATTGTTTTTTCCATTCTTGTGCCGTGAGGCATAACTCATTGTACCAATCTTCTCCAAATCGTCTGATGAGTGGTTCTTTAAGAAACTGATACAATGGTATATGTTTCTTTTTTCCTAAAACTCTGGCGCAATGGCATATATCCCAGCGATGGTATTCCACGCCTACTCTTTCTCCCACTTTAGATAGTCGCACGGGGTATAGGTGGCATGAGATAGGTTTTTTGAAATCTATTTTGCCTGCGTTATATGCTTTTTCTATAATACAATAGCACCATCCTTTATGGTCTGTGCGTGCAAAGATACAATCTTTGTCGTTTACAATCGATGTGACTCTTTCTCCCGATGGGTCATTATAGGCAATACCTTGCGTCTCTACGACTGCTTTTGCTTCTTTTGTCATGTCTGGTAGTAGCGTAGGCAAGATAGTTTGTATCTTTTCTTCCTCTTCGGCGGTGAGTGGTGCGCCCGCATCGCCTTCTATACAGCAGCAACCACGGCATACATCCAAATCGCAGCAGAACTCTTTCTCGAGTACATCTAAACTAACCAATGTATCTTGTATAATAAACATAGTATTATGCTACTAATCCTTCTAAACAGATTTTAATACCTATCAGTATGAGTATTATTCCGCCCCATACTGTCACATTCATCTTAAAATGCGTACCTACGATATGTCCTATTATAAATCCCGTGATAGAAAAGAGGAAGCATGTAGCAGCAATTATTCCCACCGCCCACCATAGTACTTCAGGATGAGGAATAAAAATCACTCCTGTAGCCAGTGTATCCATTGAGGTGGCAAACGCGAGTGAAATAAGTGACGCGAATGAGAAATCTGCTAAATGTTTCTCTTTGTCATCAGAATGGAATGAGTCATATATCATCTTCCCACCTATGAAACCAAGTAAGAGCAATGCTATCCATGGTGCAAAACGCTCAAAGAAAGAGGCGAAGATTGTTCCAGCGAAATAGCCTATAAGAGGCATTCCTGCATGGAAAAGACCAAAAAGCAAAGCCATTAGGATAGGTTTGATATAATGAGGCACATACCCATGCGGCGAGGTCAATCCTTTACAAACGGACACGGCGAAACAATCCATTGCCAGGCCGATAGCCATCAATATGACTGTAAATAAGGACATATATTGCGTTATTGTCTCTTGTATTTATATCTTGCGCCTACTTTTCCCTTCGCGATAGCCATTAGTTTATTACGCACAAAGGTCTTGCGTATTGGAGAAATACGGTCTGTGAACACATGTGCTTCTAAATGATCATATTCATGCTGTATGATACGCGCACAGAATCCAGTATATTCTTCCTCATGCTCCACAAAGTTCTCATCTTGGTATCGTATGCGGATAGTAGTAGGTCTAACGACATTCTCGCTAATCCCCGGCAATGAGAGACATCCCTCGCTGTACGAACAAGTTTCTTCGCTTGTTTCTATAATCTCGGGATTGATGAATGTTTTCTTAAATCCCTCACATTCCGGATAGTCTTCCGCCAATTCTGTTCCATCCACGATGAATAATCGCCATGGTTTTCCCACCTGTGGCGCTGCCAAACCACATCCTTCTGCTTGTGTAAGTGTTTCATACATATCGGCAATAAAGGTTGTTAGTTCCGGCGATGGCGTCAGTTCTTCTGTCTGCTTTCGCAATACAGGTTGACCATATAAGTATATAGGTAGTATCATTTTCGAGTTAATGTTTAATGAGTTAGTGGAGGCTATCTAAGTAACCTTCTAATATTATACAAGCGGCTATTTTATCTACGATTGCTTTATCTTGTCTATCTTTCTTTTTCATTCCGCCTGCTATCATAGCTTGATGAGCGATTACAGAGGTAAAGCGCTCGTCGTACATTTGTATAGGTATTGTAGGGAATAGTTTTTTATAGTTGGCGATGAATGGTCTAATATAGTTCATCGATTCAGACTCTTGTCCATTCATTTGCGTGGGGTGTCCTATCACAACTACATCTACCTTTTCCTTTTCGAAGTATGTTTTTAACCAGTTTATCAGGTCCTTCGTTTCTATAGTAAGCAACGGATTAGCCGTTATACGGAGTGGGTCCGTAACGGCTAATCCTGTGCGTTTCTTACCGTAGTCGATTGCGAGTATTCTTCCCATTATAAGTTATTCAACTTCTCGCTGATAGCATCATACTCAGCAGTCATATTGAATCGATAGTATAGGCCTTTGAGGATTTGCATATAACTTCTATCTTCAGGAGCCATCTCGTGTGCTTTTTCAAAGAAAGGAAGTGATTTGCGGAATACTTCATTCATTTCCTCGAGTGCTTTCTTATACTCCTTATTATCAGAAATCATCGCAGCTGCCTCGTTCAGTTTAACGGCTTGGTTGTAATATACGCGTCCTTTGCCAGCCATAGCGTCTGCTAAAGTAGGGTCCAGTTTGAGTGCGTTATCAAAATCCACCAATGCGGCTTCGTAGTTTCCTTGGTTCTCATCGAGATTACCTTTTATGTGGTGGTATTGTGCCACATTCGGTTCGCGCTCGATAGCTTGTGCCAAGTAATCAATAGCTGCTTTCTCCTGTCCAGAGAAGATATAATAGTTGATGAGATTTTGCAAGAACCATGACTCTTGTGGGAAGCGCTTAATAGCATTTTGCAAAGTAGCCACGAACTTAACGGTATCTTTCAATTCTACATATTCTTGGTACAAGAATTGGTTTACAGAAATAGCCTCATAATCGCCATCTTTGAGTTCCTCAAGCACAGCGATTGCTTCCTCATGCAGCGCAGCTTGAACGGCAAAGATTGCGGTATAGTACTTATATTGGGTGTAGATACTATCGCGTGGCATTTCTTTTTGCAGTTTTTCGTTCTGCATCATATCCAACTCTGGTATTTCGATATGCTTTTTGAATACCTTGTATGCACCCTCAAAGTCGCGTTGCTCATTAAGATAGATACCATACTTCACCAATTCTTGTTGTTTGTAGTATTCAAGCATTTTCTTGGTGATGTTTGCGCGAGTTTTGGTATCCACCACTTCTCTACCCTTTTTATCAAGTGTAGGAATCATCGCCAATCGGTCAGCCTCCAACCAGTAGTCGTAACTCTCTACTACCGCTTGGCCTGCGACTGCTTGATTAACGCCTTTGCCGAGCATTTGGTTATAGTTCTCTTGTGTAAGTTCTTGATAACCAATCATACCTGCCCAATAGTATGTTTCCGCTGTTGGGGCTGTAGCTATTGCTTCCTCTATAGCGGTACGCGCAGCACTGAAGTCTGGTGTTTCTGCCATCATATAACGCTTAGCATTTTTTACGGCAGGGTTTTTCTGTGCAAAGCAGCAAGTACTGAATAGTACTAAAGCTGCGAAAAACAATGTTTTTTTCATAACTCAAATAAATTAAGTTTATTCTTGATTTTCGTTTGTTTGTTCTGTTGTTGCTGTTTCTTCTGTGTTAGTATTCTCCTCATTTTCCTCTTTAGGTACGATACAACCGCTTACGAGGCTATCGTTTCGCTTTTGTAGTTCAATGAGTTTAACACCTTGTGCAGCTCGTCCTGTCTCGCGGATAGTATCCACAGCCATACGGATTGCGGTACCTGACTTAGTCATGAGCATGAGGTCATCAGCGTCTGTCACAGCCTCTATACCCACTAATTGTCCTGTTTTCTCTGTTATCTCAATGGTCTTCACACCCTTACCACCGCGGTTGGTTACACGATAGATTGGATTACCCTCTTCGTCATCTACTGGTGTGCGTTTACCAAATCCTTTCTCAGAGATTACGAGAATAGTCTTGTCTGTTTGTTTCTCTACACAAACCATGCCAATCACGCGATCCTGACCATCATTTTCGAGTGTGATAGCTTTCACACCGCTTGCGCTACGGCCCATTGGTCGAACGCCAGACTCGTTGAAGCGAACCACCTTACCATTGTATGAAGCCACAAGCATTTCGCTTTGTCCATCGGTGAGCGTTACTTCGATTAGTTCGTCACCTTCACGAAGACCGAGTGCGATGATACCATTAGCACGCGGACGGCTGTAAGACTCGAGTGTGGTCTTTTTCATCAAACCATTCTTGGTGATGAAGATAAGGAAGTGGTTTTGTACATATTCCGCATCGTTGAGACCTTTCACATTGATACAAGTGCGCACCTTGTCTCCTTTTTGGAGATTAATCATATTCTGAATAGCGCGGCCCTTGGATTGCTTGTTGCCTTCTGGTAGATCATACACTTTCTGCCAATAGAGTCGTCCCATCTCGGTGAAGAACATCATGGTTGAGTGCATAGATGCTTGATATACATACTCGATGAAGTCTTGGTCGCGAGCAGAACCTGCTTTCGAGCCAATACCTCCGCGCGTCTGCTGACGGAAGTCTGCCAGTGGAGTACGCTTGATATATCCGAGGTGAGAAATGGTAATAACCATATCGTCATCCGCATACATATCTTCAGGGTTGAACTCTGTGGCCATCTTAACGATTTGTGTGCGGCGCTCGTCTGCGTACTTCTCTTTCACCTCCACTAATTCAGTATAGATAACATCATAACGCATTTCTTCGTTAGCAAGCAATTCATTGAGGTGTGCAATCAGTTTCTGCAATTCCTCGTACTCTCGTTTGAGTTCATCTATACGCAATCCTGTGAGCGCAGCCAGACGCATATCTACGATAGCCTTAGACTGCAAGTTATCAAGATTAAAGCGTGCCTCAAGGTTCGCTTGCGCGTCTGCAGGAGTACGGCTTGCGCGGATGATACGCACCACCTCGTCTATATTATCTACGGCGATAATCAATCCCTCTAAGATATGCGCTTTCTCCTCTGCTTTCTTCAATTCAAAGCGTGTACGGCGGGTCACCACATCCATACGGTGCTCTACGAAATAACCTATAAGCTGCTTTAAGTTAAGCAACATAGGACGGCCCTTGACGAGCGCGATATTATTCACAGCAAAGCTGGATTGTAGTGCCGTATATTTATACAATTTATTGAGCACAACCTGCGCATTAGCATCGCGTTTCACTTCCACTACGATACGGATATCTTTCTTGGAGTGGTCAGCTATATCAGAGATGCCTTCAATCTTCTTATCGCTTACAAGTTCGGCGATTTTCTTCACAAGCTCAGACTTCACCACGCCATATGGCAGTTCGGTGATGACGATATGCTCACGGCCGTTGTTATCGGTCTCTATGTCTGCATTACTACGGATAACCACACTTCCTCTACCCGTCTCGAACGCATCGCGCACACCTTGGTAACCATAGATAGTACCGCCAGTAGGGAAGTCCGGAGCTTTGACATACTCCATAAGTTGCTCGATAGTTATCTCAGGACAGAACTCATCGTGCATGCGTGCTTTTATATTATTGATATACGCGCAGCAACCATCAATGACCTCACCTAAGTTATGAGTCGGCATGTTAGTTGCCATACCCACGGCAATACCACTCGCACCATTAACCAATAAATTCGGGAAACGGCATGGCAGCACAGCAGGCTCACGCAAAGAGTCGTCGAAGTTCGGCTGCATATCTACCGTATCCTTGTCTATATCGCGGAGCATCTCCTCTGCCAACTTAGACAAACGAGCCTCGGTATAACGCATTGCTGCTGCACCGTCACCATCGACAGAACCGAAGTTACCCTGACCATCGACAAGGCAATAACGCATTGCCCAAGGCTGCGCCATACGCACAAGCGTACCATAAATACTACTATCGCCGTGTGGGTGGTATTTACCCATTACCTCACCGACGATACGCGCACTCTTCTTGGTAGGCTTATCGCTCGTGTTACCCAATTCGTTCATTCCGAAGAGAACACGGCGGTGTACTGGCTTGAATCCGTCACGCACATCTGGCAAGGCGCGACTAACAATCACACTCATTGAATAGTCAATGTAGGAGTCTTTCATTTCCTCCTCAATCTTCACAGGAATAATGCGATCGTTCTCAATTAAATTTTCATTTTCTTCCATTGTAATGTATATTTGTTGTTTATTTTTTTATTAGGACATTACTGAGATCACTTATATTATTGTTCTCGGGAGGACTGCTAGTGTAACGATAGTCCGACCGAAGAGCGGAGGCATTAGGAGCCCGTCCATTTAGCGGAGTGGTATGGACCATTGCGACTAATTGCCGAACGCGACTGCAAAGGTACAACAAATTTTGCAAATATGCAAGTCTTTGGCGCATTATTTGCATTTTTTCGCATTTTTCTTCTTCTACCGAGGGGGTGTCGGTAGAAATTCGCCATGCGCTCAAAACGCAAATAAATGCCCTTTACAACGATATTCTTGCTCCACGCATACGCAACCGCACATGAAAAAGGGATTAAGGTTCAAATTGTGCGTCTAACATACGCATAAGATACGCGTAACATACGCCGCTTTGCAATAGTTGTTCGAATACTATTTAATGCCTTTTGATTAGTAAACCATTTTCGTACTCCTGTCAACCTTTTTCAGGTCTAGTCAGACATCTATCACCTCTTCTGCAACTATTTTAACTTTTCCCACTTTTTATAACTAAATTGCCGATTATTAAGATTCAGGTGGACTCGAAAGGCTTACTACCGGCGTACGAGAGACATACGGCACACATACGGGACGATAGCACGCCGAAAATCGTGACTAAAACTGAAAAAGGTTGACTCGATAACTGAGATGGAATCTTAAAAATCGTAAACTTTTGACTCGATACCTAAAAAGGTTGACCGGAGTACGAAAATGGTTTACTGATCAAAAGACGCTACAAAGATACTACAAAAAATTGAGATACGCAAAAATATTTTCATTAAACCTATACCTTTAACCTATAAAATTATTTGTTTTCCCTCATACACCTGCGCAGGCGTGCGCATATTGAGGTTAAGATGAGGGCGTAACGTATTAT
>JAZNGV010000013.1:0-135224 GCA_045576595.1 Paludibacteraceae bacterium
GGTTGAGAGTTCGTAATTAGGCAGCTATTCGCTGCGCGGGTTTGAATAGTAGGGCGCGTGTTGAGCTCGCTCAAAAACGCGACTTAATAGGCAAATACGCTCAAGGCCGCGTAGGCCGATAATTACGAATTATCAAACGACCAGTGTTTATTTAGGTTTATTTACAATTATTTTTTCTATTTTTTTGATTTGTTTTTGTTATTTTTGTTAAATAAAATAAGGCTTATTTTCGGATTGATCGTTAGAGATAAGTTAGTGGTTGCTTAGAGGTTTGTTGATAGTTATAATACCTTCTCTATACCTTCCCTATACCTTCTATATACCTTCTGTAATATCTATGCTATCTATTACTTCCGTATCAACCAAGAAGTAGTTTATTTTCCTCTCTATAAATAGTCTTTTTCGTAAAAGCTATGCAAGTAAATGCAAAAGTTGTAAAACTAAAATCGAGTGGAGTAGCGATACTTTCACCCTACTAAACATTCTGTTAATCAGTGCTTTATAAATTCCTATGAAAAACCTCTCGCTCTCCACTCTCTTTTTTTCTGTAGGCTCCGCCCATCCTTCCTTTCCCTAGTTTATCTAGTTCGGCTATATAGACTAGTCGGGCTAGTTCATCTAGTCGGGCCAGTCAATCTAAAATCTCACAAAATCCGCATAAATGGCATTTTTCTTTTGGCACTTTCAAAAAAAAGTTGTACCTTTGCACCCGTAATTAGCCCACGCCAAGGGATTATGTCTTTTAAGGGTGGGCAATTACAGACATAATAAAGGCGTCATAACGCGCTTTGTGCTTGGCATCTCAGAACCTGGAAAATTCTAAATCACCCAAGACATTGCAGCATTTTGATGTCCTCGGGGTATGTATATACATATCCGTGCACACCGTAGGTAGGTGTGTGCGTGAGCGTACATATCGGCGTGGGCTTCGGTGTTGCTTGTTCAGGTGATAGGCAATTCCAGGGCCTTGAGATGCGGAACAGCAACAGTGCAGTCCCGCTTTTTTGTATATATACCTCAAACAATGAGAATAAGAGACATCTTCCATAAAGAACATTTTAACGAATTCCTGCGCTTCTGTTTCGTAGGAATGCTTGCTACAGGCATTCATTATGGGATATATTTACTACTTATAAAAACTATACACCAAGAAGGGTATGTCTGGATTAACATTGCCTATCTAATAGGATTTGTATGCAGTTGGTTGTGCAATTTGTGGATGACCGCAAAAATAACTTTCAAAACTCATCTTTCAATCAAAAGAGGTGTTGGGTTTGCTGTTACGCATGGTATAAATTATTTACTACATTTACTTTTCTTGAATATATTTCTTGCTTTAGGGGTTACTGAGCAAATAGCTCCAATTCCTGTATATTGTTGCGTTGTTCCTATAAACTTTGTATTAGTTCGAATAGTATTTAAATCTAATAAAATATAATGAAAAAACTTATTTCAATATTGATTCCATGTTATAATGAGGCTCAGTCTCTTCCTATCCTTATTCCGAAATTGGAAGATATAGCAAATAATCTTAAACACTATGATTGGGAATTTCTATGTGTTAATGATGGAAGCAAAGATAATACTTTAGAGGTATTACGGGAATTGCGCAAAGAGTATAATCGTGTCAATTATATTGATTTAAGTCGTAATTACGGTAAAGAGAATGCAATGCTTGCAGGATTCGACTATGTAAAAGGAGACTGCATGGTCATTATGGATGCAGATTTGCAACACCCACCACATGTGATTATTCAAATGCTTGAAAAATGGGAAGAAGGAAACGATGATGTGTATGCTAGTAGATTGAGTAGGGGAAAGGAAAGCTGGCTTCGAAAGAAATTATCATTGCTATATTATCGTATTTTGCAACGATCAACTCGCTTGGAAGTGTTGCCCAATGTTGGAGATTTTCGTTTACTTGATCGCCGTTGTATCAATGCATTAAAGCAAATGCGCGAAAACAATCGTTATACAAAAGGCATGTATTGTTACATAGGCTTTAGGAAAACCTATGTGACCTTTGAAACAGAAGATAGAATTGCAGGTGAATCAAGTATGAATTATAAGACGCTGATTAACTTAGCGATAGAAGGTATTTTATCCTATACAACCGTCCCTTTGAGAATAGCCACAGTGATAGGAGTTCTTACATCATTATTTGCATTTGTCTACATGTTGGTTGTCTTCATTAAAACCTTATTATATGGAGACCCTGTTCAAGGTTATCCTACAATGATGATAGTAATCCTATTTCTTGGTGGTATTCAGTTATTAGCACTCGGTATTTTGGGAGAGTATATCGGACGCATTTTTACCGAAACAAAGAATCGTCCAGTTTATTTTGTTAGAACATATAATGATGAACAGATATGAAAACAGACAATTTAATTAAAACCACATTTTGGGGACTTATCTGCGCAATATTGTGCTTCTGTTCCTATTTTATTATGCACAATGCTGCATGGTTATTGGGAGATGATTGCCAAACTTTAATTTACACAGGTTGGGATAAACCTATATTCGGTTTCTTTGTAACTCCTACATTAGGTAGATTCTTTCCATTAGATTATACTATCTATAATGTACTTTGCTTGTTTTATGAAGGGCAAATACCTCCGTCAGCACACTATTTTATCCATGTGCTTTGTTTTGCGCTATATGTAGTGGCATTCATAGGTGTTGCATTGTATATACTAAAGGACCATAAAACCATATGGAAATATTCCATCGCGTTTTTTGTGGCTTTATTGGTTATCGGACGCACTTATGTTAACTTTGTACAATGTTGGACAGGAGTGTGGACTATATTCACATTCTTACCTTTGTTTGTATATGGCACTTTGAAGTTTTTAGATACAAAAAAATGGTCGTATGCTATTCTGGCATTGGTGTCAATCAATTATATCTTATACTATTACGAAACAATGTTCACAATACCTCTTGCAATAGGTGTTTGTGCATTGCTCTTTAGTTATAAAAGAATAGGGAAAGCAGAGCGAGTATATTATTCCTCTCTTATCGCAAGTGGATTGTTGTTTTTATTGCTATACGCTGTATTGGTTTTACCAAAAGTAGAAAATTTCTATGCACATCATCTTGATGTCTCTCCTGTCGTGAATGCTGCAAAAATGTTCTTCGCTCAAAAGATGATGTGGGTAGTAGTAGTTTTCCTCGTTGTAAGATTAGTATCATTCATCCAAAAGAAAGCGCAGTTCAATATTTACGATAATTTGCTTCTTGCTTCTTGTGCTTATTGTTGTGGGGCTGCTTTCCTTGGACTTAATTATACACTGTATTATACACCAGCTGTTTTAGTTGCTATCCCTGCTATTTTATATTTCAGTAAGGAGTATTTACATGAAAAATGGGTGCTAATGTTGTTTGTTGTGCTTGCATTATTTTATTGTAGAAAGCTTCCTAAACAAATCCAAGATAATCAAAAAGGTAGAATTGATACTTATCAAAAAGTACATGAGTTGATTGATAATATAGGTGACCAAGCCGTATATTTTTATGAGCCTGAGAATCTCAATTTAGAGCCATGGGAATTAGATATTCGTTCCTGCCGTAAGTTTTATTTAGAGAAAGTAACTGGTTGGTATATGCAAGATCAACACTTTGAGATTATACGGATGAATGAGTTTGACAATCAACCCGGATTATGGCAAGTTGTAGAAGCTGATCAGTTTGATTTTACAACAATATGCCCGACAGCAAAAGAAATAATTAACTTTAACGAGTCCAAGATTTATCAAGTGACAACACACAATGAACTTGCTAAATAAATGGAAGAATATTAAGCATCCACAGGCATTCTTAATTTGTATCGCCACTATAATACTTTTCTTCAAAAGTATATATTTTCATGCTCTTACTTTCGGTGAGTTTCCTCTCTTTGAGTGTGATATGGCACTTACTTTATATAAGTTCTATATGGCTAAATTGTTATGTCCTATCTTGATTTCTTCTATATTGTTATTAACCTCCAAAAAATATTGGGTAACATTTTGCATGCTGTTTGCAGATTTACTGTGCTTAGCCAATATTATTTATTTCAAATCTTATGATCTGTTCTTGACGATTGATGATGTATTACTTGTCGGAAATATGGACGGAGCATGGACTTCTATAGAGGCGTACCTTGATATACGATTATTAATGTTTCCACTAACGACACTTTTATGGATAGTACTTTTGAATTTTTGGAAATGTTGTAATGTGCTGAATATCAAAGTGATATGGCTGTGGGGGGGGGTAATTTCTCTGTTGTTAATCGTTGGATATGTTAACAATATCTTGATTTATGATTATACAGATGCATGTCGGATAGCTAAATTTTCGAATCGTCCTAAAGATATTCCATTTACATTTAAGAAGTATTGTCGCTTGCCATTTTTGGGACTTGCAATGCATAGTATAGATAATAGAACCTATGTATATGAGCAATCAATACTATCATATTTTCCATCGGTTGCAATAGCGTTTGTGAGGGATTGTGGGAAAAAAGTGGAACTTACAACTCATGACATATCATTAGTTGAGAAACTAACAAATTCCGAAACCAATAATATTCATATTGAGCCTACGCATTCTGTAATAATCATTTTGGTGGAAAGTTTAGAGAGTTGGGTGATAAATCAATGCATTGATGGTGTCGAATTGACACCATTCCTCAATAAACTTACATCTACTCAAAAGGTTCTATATTGTGATAAGATTAAATCTCAAACCTTAGCGGGTAATTCAGGAGATGGGCAAATGATTGTTAATTCGGGTTTGTTACCTCTTAAACATGGAGCGGCTTGCATGTCATTCTATTCTAATGTTTATCCCAATATTGCTGATTTGTATTCCTCATCATATACAATTAATCCTTGGCCTCATATATGGAATCAAACCGTCATGTCTAAGCGATATGGTTATAAACAATTGTTAGAGCCTGCTCCTGATGAAGAGTGGCAAGATGCGGATGTACTTAATGAGAGTTCGAAGGTAATTGATAATGCAACATCCAAATTCTGTGTAATGGGAATAACAGTATCTATGCATTCTCCTTTTAATAGAATTAATAACAGATTGGATTTGTCAAATAAAACTCCTGAACTATTGCGGAAATATATCGGGTGTGTAAATTATACCGACAAATGCATAGAATATTTTGTGTCTTCTCAACTAAATGATTCAGTAAGAGAAAATACAACCATTGTGATAACTAGTGATCATACTATATTCAAACCTGCCATGTTAGCAGATTATAAGGATTATCTTACCGACAAAAACTTATCTATAGCTTCAAAAGAGAACTATTGCCCACTGATTATTTATTCCCCAAAAATTGAGAGCAATGTTCAAATAGATGAACCATGTTATCAGATGGATATATTCCCAACTATTTTACACTTGATAGGTTGTGAAGAGTATTATTGGAAAGGTTTTGGCGTGAATCTATTGGATTCGGCGGCTCGTCACAATCGCCCAATTACAGAGATAGATGCTTATGAATTATCTGACAGATTGATAAGAAGTAATTACTTTAGTTCTTATACTGGCTACTAAAAATGTCTGTAAAATCAGCCAGTTAGGTTCGTAAAGTGGTGCTTTTGCAATCAAAAACAAACTTTGTATATAAAAAAATACTTGAAAATTTGCATAGTTCAGAGAATTGTTGTAACTTTGCACCGAAAACAACGAAATACAGAAATTTATGGCTGATTCTAAGCAACACAAATCAGGCGAGAGCAGAGTAAACCCTGGATGGAAGTTCTCATTGGGGACGCAGGGGACTATCGTAATCAACGACCCTAATTGGCTCTGTAAATGAGATACATGCTTGACACATGTACGCTTATCTATTATATCTCTGAGCACGATAAGCTGACTCGCGATGTACAGGCTATCCTACAAGAGTGGGATAGTCAATTATGTGTGAGTGCCGAGACTATACGCGAACTGGTGGTAGGCTACAATAATGGCAAGTTGTATAATAAACGATGGACTACCTGCGAGGAGATGGCACGCAGTATTGAGCGTGACTATGATGTAGATATCCTTCCTGTGGATAAATATGTCACATATCAGTACTCCAAACTTCGGTTGAATACCGCTAAGAATCATAAGGACCCTTCTGACCATATCATTATCTCGCAGGCTATTAATGCCCATATCCCGCTTATCTCGTCAGATAAAAAGTTCGCTTTCTATAAAGATCAGGGATTAGTACTGATAGAGAATTTCTAAGTAAACCTCTCTCCCCCCGGTTTGTATTCCCGCAGGCACAAAAAAAGAGACCCGAATCTCTTTCTTGATGTGGTGCCACCAGGAATCGAGCATTGCTTAGCAATAATCGACAGAACATAGTGGCGGAGACCCCCGGTTTGTATTCCCGCAGGCACCAAAAAAGAGACCCGAATGGATCTCTTTTTTACTGTGGTGCCACCAGGAATCGAACCGGGGACACAAGGATTTTCAGTCCTTTGCTCTACCAACTGAGCTATGGCACCTCGCCCTTTCTCACGAAAAGCGGGTGCAAAGGTACAACAATTTTTGCATATACGCAAATATTTTTGCATTTTTTTTGTAAAAAGCAATCTTTTCCTTGCTTTTGTGACTAAAAATGACTAACTTTGCACCCGAAAATGCAATATTCTCGTTCTTTTATGCTACAACTACAAGTTATTGCTTACGCCCATAATGGTCATACCGATAAGTTCGGCATCCCTCGTCAATCGCGAACTGATAGTCCTATTTTGACGCGTATCGTATTCACGCCTCCATTCCGCGTGCGTGAGGCGCTGCGCGGCATAGAGGATTATAGTCATTTATGGCTTGTGTGGGGATTTAGCCAAGTGCCGCAGGGCAATCATTCCTCGGATGTGCAGGCAGAGGGATGGTCACCAACGGTACGCCCGCCGCGATTGGGAGGAAATACACGAGTTGGTGTTTTTGCTACTCGTTCACCATTCCGACCCAATCCTATTGGCTTGACGAGCGTTCAGTTGGTGGGAATAGAGGAACATCCACAGGAAGGGATGGTGTTGTTGGTAAAAGGAGCTGATTTATTGGATGGCACACCTATTTATGATATTAAACCTTACCTCTCTTTCTCGGATAGTCATCCTGATGCGCAGAATGGTTTTGCAGAGCAAACCAAAGATTATCGCTTGCAAGTGGAGTGGCTAACAGAATGCTTATTGCCGCTATCTGTAAAAGACGACATAGAGTATATTTTATCTCAAGATCCACGCCCTGCGTATCAACATGATTCGCAACGGGAATACAAACTTGATTACGCGGGATACAAGGTCACTTTCTGTGTGAATGAAGAAGAGTTGTCTTCTATGGTGCAAGTAAAAAAGATAGAAAAACTCTAAATAGGCGAATAATTGATGAAAAATGTAGATTTTTTTGTGTATGTGAAATAAATTTAGTACCTTTGCGCCCGCTAAAGATAAAATTATATTTTATACCATGAAAAAAATAATTATTTCTCTCTTTTCTTTATTATGTATAGTGCCTATTTCTTCTGCGAAAGATGTGGGCGTCCCGGCGCAGTGTGAAGATGTGATGCTTCAGGCTTTCTATTGGGATAGTTATCGCTTGGATAAGTACGGCAAGACGATTTGGACTAACCTTATCAAGGACACAGCCGCTATCAATGCTAATTTTGATCTTGTATGGCTTCCGCCCAGTGCAAAAGGTGGTGGAGTGGGCTATTATCATCAATGCCTCAGTGACCAGAATAGCGACTGGGGACAGAAAATAACTTTGCAGAGACTTATTCAAGGTCTCCGCGCTGGTGGCACGAAAGTGATAGCAGATGTAGTTATTAATCACCGTGGAAATAAATCCAGTTGGTGTGATTTTTATGAAGATGACTTCACTTTTCTCTATGGCGGTAAGTTCCAATTAACCGAGGAGCATATCTGTTCGGGAGATGAGTGCTTTACGGATGCTTCTTCCAGTTGCAAAGGTGCTACATTGCGTGGTGCTGCTGATACAGGAACGAATGACAGCGGCGCGCGTGATTTAGACCATACTTCTACTTATGTACAATCTTGGGCAAAAGCATACTTGAAATGGTTGACGGGTAACATGAAGTATGAAGGTTTCCGCTATGATATGACTCGCGGTTATAATGGTAAATACCTCAGTATGTATAATCAGGCTGCGCAGCCATATATCTCTGTTTCAGAGTTTTGGGAGGGAATTGGCCAACAAGTAAATCACCTCAAGGCAGCAGAGTATAATACGATGATTTTTGACTTCCCTCTCAAATATACATTGGGGGATGCGATTGTAAAGGGTTCGTATGGCTTACTCAAGAATCCTGCTAACTCGCTTCGTGGTAAAGGCTATGCGAAGTATGCTGTTACTTTCATTGATAACCATGATACTTTTGAGCGTTCGGATAGTCAAGGAAATCAATTCGGCGGCTATAATGTGGACTTGACCACTGACAGAGTGAAAGCACAAATACTACAAGCAAATGCCTATATCCTCATGATGCCAGGTGTCCCATGCGTGTTCTGGCCACACTGGAAAATGTATGAGAAAGAAATAAACGAGATGATAGCTATTCGTAAGAAAGCAGGTATCCATTCAGAGTCGCTTGTTACTGATGAAACAAGTGGAACACTCAAGTATAGCGCTACTATCCATGGTAAGAATGGAAAGGTAATCTTGCGATTGGGTAATAATAGAGAAACATCGGCTCCCGCTGGATATTATATGGCAGCTATTGGTAATCACTATTCTATCTATTTGGAGGAAGGAATGGCTATTGATGAAGTGCAAGTGCCATCAGCAACACCACAGAAATTTATCCAAGATGGTCAAATGTACATCCAGCGCGATGGGAAAATATATGACATGACAGGTCGCGTAATCAAATAAGGAAAAATCTATATACAATGAAAAAGATAACACTATTACTTTTTATGGCACTCTGTGCGCTTGTGATGAATGCACAGAGCTTTGGTATTCTCGTGAATGGAGATACCTATTTTGCGGGTGAACCTGCGGGCGAGTTTGAGGGATATACACAGTATCTGGCCCATGTACAGGTAAATAATGGCGATAAGTTGCAACTCTATGATGCTACTAATAAGGCAGCATGGGCTGTTGCACTCAATAGCTATTCAGAGAAAGGATTTACTTATGATGCTGCTGCAGGTTGTTACACCGCAGAAGTAGAGGGTTGCTATGATTTTTATATCAAACTCAAATGGGAAGCCGATGAATTATACATCGGTCCAGGTTCTAACTGTGGAAGCGGTGTTCCTGTAGGCGATGCAGGTAATCCTGGTACAGATCCTACACCTAATCCCGGTGGCGGTTCTTCAGTGCCTTCGCAATGTACGGATGTGATGCTCCAGGGATTCTATTGGGATAGCCACCAAGACAAAGGTTATGGACGCACACGCTGGACTGACTATGTGAATAAAACAGTAGAAGATGGAATTACTACGCAGGCAGAAGAAGTGGGGCAGTGGTTTGACCTCGTGTGGTTACCACCTTTTAGCAAATCTACTGGTGGTACAGGATACTTACCTATCTGCTATAGCAACTTAGATAGCGACTGGGGACAGCGTTCTACGCTTATCAAACTCATTTCCATACTTCACCAAAATGGTGCTCGCGTAGTGGCAGATATTGTGATTAACCATATCGCAGGTTCAACAGGGTGGTGTACTTTCTCCACAATGAATTTTGGTACCTACGGTACTTTTGCTCCTACTTCCGCATGGATATGCAGTTCGGATGAGATGAATACCGATCCTGCTGCAGGTAGCTGCAATGGTAAGGCAACGGGTGCGTACGATGATGGTTATGGTAGCGAGGCTAACTATGCTGCTGGGCGTGACTGGGATCATAATAACGCCAAGGTGCGCGATATGTGCAAAGCATACCTCACTTGGCTGCGCAAAGTGATTAAGATAGACGGATTCCGCTATGACTATTGCAAGGGATTCCATAACTCCCATATTGATGACTATAACAAGGCATCTGAAGCGTATTTCTCTGTAATGGAGTATTGGGATGGTGATGTGAATGCACTGCAATACCATCTCAACGATGCGAATTGGAATACACTCGCATTCGATTTCGCTACTAAATATACAGCTTTCAATGATGGTATAGCAGCCGATAATTACTATAAACTCAAAGGAGCTGGTCTCCCAGGTGCTGGAAAATCACGCTATGCGGTTACATTCTTGGATAGTCATGACTCTTTCCAACGCGATAACAATGAGTTCTGCGGATCAGGTAACTCCATGAAATATCCGGGTAAGGTACAGCAATGCTATGCGTACTTACTTTCTATGCCGGGAATACCTTGTGTGTTCTATCCGCATTGGGTGACATTCAAAGACAAAATCAAACCAATGATTAACGCCCGCTATAAAACAGGAGTGCATTCAGAGTCAGCTGTGTCTGATGAGGCAGGCAATGGATATTACAAGGCTACCATCACAGGAACGAACGGACAAATCCGTTTACTCGTAGGACCTAACTCAGGTTATAATAGCACACCTGCTGGCTTCACACTCGCAGTGAAAGGAGAGAACTATGGCGTGTATTATAAAGTGAATAGTCCACGCGGTGATAAGAATACCTCGCGAAGTGACATCTCATTAGGCACAGAGGAAATAGAGGAACAGACGCCATCTATTAAGACGGAGAAATTTATGCGCGATGGCAAACTCTATATCCGCTGCGGCGAACAAGTATTTGATATTACAGGTCAACGAATCTATTAACCAAAATAATCTAAAAAATGAAAAAAGTATTATTATTTTTATTCGCTGTGTGCACATTGTGCGCTACAGCACAGGTAGTAACAACAAGTCCTGACATTATCCAAAAGGGATATACGGGTGAGGTAATCATTACTTTCGATCCTAAGGGTGGTACTGGCGGTATGGCAACGGCAACTAAGTGTTTTGCTCATACAGGTCTAATCACATCCGAGTCAAAATCCAACGGAGATTGGAAATACACTGTTTCAGGTTGGCGTACTGCAGATACTCCTGAATTGACTCAAGTGGGAGATAAGTGGCAATTGATAATCCCGAATATTTATACATTCTATAAAGTACCGGAGACCACGGAGATACTCGCAATGGCATTTGTGTTTCATGATGGCGTAGGAGGTTCAAAAGAAGGTAAAGCAACAGGCGGTAAGGATATTTTAATCTTCTTGGGAGAAGATAACTCTCAGAATGATATTTGGGCTAATTTTACTCCTACAACACCTATCAATAAGGCGCGTCCTGCTGGTGTGGATATGGGTATTTACTATGATGAAAATGACCCTACCAAAGTAACTCTTTGTACTTATGCAGCAAGCAAAACGCAAGCGGCTAAGCATGTGCTTCTATTGGGCGATATGACTGATTGGAAGTTATCTAACGATTATCAGTTATACAAGGATGGAAACTATTTCTGGATTACATTGACAGGTCTGGAACCAGGTAAGGAATATCGTTACCAATATGTGGTAGTGCGTGCGGATGGTGTAAAAGTGCAAATATCTGATCTCTATTCGGAGAAAGTATTACATCCAGATGATGCCTACGAACCAACTACAGTAGATCCTACATTGATTGGTTATCCTCTCAAAGGAGCGGATGGTGGATATGTTACTGTTATTCAACCAGGCAAAGAGAAATATAAGTGGAGCGATTATACACTCAATTTTAAGCGCCCAAATAAGAATAACCTCGTTATCTACGAATTGTGGGTGTACGATTATACTGCGAAGCGTTCTATCAAAGGCGTGATGGATCGCTTGGATTATATCCAAAACTTGGGTGTGAATGCCATTGAGGTAATGCCTGTTTGTGAATTTGAAGGAAACTATAACTGGGGATATTCGCCCACACATTATTTCGCTTTTGATAAAGCATATGGTTCGTCCGAAATGTTTAAGCAGTTTGTGGATGAGTGTCATAAGCGTGGAATAGCTGTTATTGTGGATATGGTGTTTAACCACGCTACAGGTCAAAACCCAATGAATAAACTCTATCCATATGGAACAGACCTTGCACAGAACCCTTGGTTTAATGTGACAGCTCCGCATGGAGATAATGTGTGTGAGGACTGGAACCATGGTTTCCAACCTGCACATAACATGTTTATTCGTGCCTTGAAATATTGGCTTGAGGAATACAAGGTGGATGGTTTCCGTCTTGATATTAGCCACGGTCTCTGCTCGAATCAAGCATATACATCTGTGGAAAATATAAAAGACTATTATCAGAAAGGTGTGAAAGCCGTAGAGCCTGATGCGTATATGATTTTGGAGCACTGGGGCGATAGGATGAGCTCTGAGTGCCCTTTGTTAATCAGTTATGGTATGCAATGCTGGTCTAATACGAGCAATGCGTATTGTCAGACAGCGATGGGTTGGTTGAAAGATGGCGATAGTTTCGACGGAAACGAAAAGGATTGTTTTTTTGGAGCTAACAAGGACGGATATGTTTCGTATTGCGAATCACACGACGAGGAACGTATGCAATATAAGTGCAAGCAATATGGTAATGGCAATATCAAGACCGATGAGTCTGTTCGTCTGGGTCGCGTGGCTGCTAATGTGGCATTCAATGTGCTACTTAATGGCTCGCATATGTTGTGGCAATTTGAGGAAATTGGTTATGACTTCTCTATCAACTGCGATTTACAGAATCCAACAGCCTATGACTCTGGTATGCGTTGTAATACAAAACCACGCCCTGAATCAAGAGGTTATTTCTCATCCACTAATCGTGTGAATGCATTCAAGAAATGTGCGCAAGTAATCACACTCCGTACTCAGTTGTTACCCAATGTGTTTGCAGGGAACCCCACACAAGTACATATCGGTTCTGGCTATGTCACCCGTACTGTGCAATGGGGAAGCGAAGTTTTTGCTGTGGCTAACTTCTCTCCTACAGATAATATGACTGTCAATCTGCCATCAGGCACATGGTATGACTATCTCAGTGGCGCAACCAAAGCATCTACTTCGTATTCTCTGAAACCAGGCGAGTTGAAGGTATTCACTGGAAAACCTATTCAAGCACCTGTAATAGACAATATTGAGAAACGCGACCATACTTCTTTTGAAGAAGTGCAGACAGAGACAGCTAAGGCACATAAGATGATCCAAGATGGACAGGTGATTATCGTTCGTGGAGATAAGAAATATACAATCACTGGATTGCAAATACAATAATAAGATAGGTGCAGAATTTGCATGTATATAGCAATAGCAGGAAATATAGGAGCAGGAAAAACAACGCTAACGAAAATGTTAGCAAAGTACTACGGATGGGAGCCGCGCTTTGAAAGCGTGAGCTTCAATCCGTATCTGGAAGATTATTATACAGATATCAATAGATGGGCATTTTGTCTGGAAACCTATTTCCTCAAAGAGCGATTTAAAGATATGCTCGCAGTGCAGCAAGCAACCCATACGATTGTGCAAGATAGAAGCATCTTTGAAGGTGTGCATGTGTTTGTTAGAAATAACTACGAACGAGGAGATCTCAGTGAACGCGATTACATAAACTATATGGAATTGTTCGAACTGATGAAACTGAAGATGAAATATCCAGACCTGATGATTTATCTGCGCAAATCGGTTCCAGCACTCATCGCACAGATACAAAAACGAGGTAGAGACTACGAACAAACAATGCAACTGGACTATCTTAAAGGACTCAATGATAAGTACGAGGATTTTATATTCAATCAATACGATGGTAGAGTGCTCGTCATTGAATCGGATAACTTGGACTTTGAGAAAAATCCAGAGGATTTTAGACAAGTGGTCAATAGAGTCGATGCGGAACTATTCGGATTGTTCTCCGCGCAAAATTGGAATGAATAACTAATTAATATTTTATAATATGCATATAGCAGTAGCCGGAAATATTGGCTGTGGTAAAACAACCCTCACAAACATGCTCGCCAAGCACTATGGCTGGGAACCAAGGTTTGAAAGCGTAGATTACAATCCCTATCTAAGTGATTTCTATGCGGACATGGCGAGATGGTCATTTAATCTGCAAGTTTATTTCCTCAATAAACGCTTTAAGGATGTTGTGGAAATAGGCGCGTCTGATAAGTATATTATCCAAGATCGTACTATCTATGAGGATGCACGCATTTTTGCCCCAAACTTGCATGACCAAGGTATGATGTCAGATAGAGACTTTGATAATTATCAAGACTTGTTTGAATTGATGATGTCGCTCGTCAAAATGCCAGACCTGCTTATCTATGTGCGCGCATCCATCCCAACACTCGTGGCGCAAATAGCCAAAAGAGGTAGAGAATATGAGTCGAAGATAAATATAGCCTATCTCCAAGGACTCAATGATAAATACGAAAATTGGATTAAAGATTACAAAGGTAAACTGCTTATCATTGAAGGAGATACTATTAAATTTGGCGATAATCAAGAGGATTTTAGATGGGTCACAGATAGAATCGATGCAGAATTATTCGGACTCTTCCCATTTGAAACGAAAGAACATACAGGAAAAGAAATCCACTAACCACGGATACAATGATCGCCCATTTCTTGGATTATATAGCAATAGAAAGAAAATACTCGCAGCGAACCGTTGATGCATATCGCGACGACCTGCGAGATTTTTGTCATTACCTCAAATGTGCACCGCAAGATCTGAAAATAGAAGAAGTGGGAGAGGATGATGTGAAGGCTTGGATGCTATATATGCTTGAAAAGCAACAACAATCACCGCGATCAGTCAAGCGTAAATTATCCGCACTGCGTAGTTTCTATAAATTCCTATTGCAACAAAAAAAAGTAAATAGAGACATCACAGCGCGTATCATTTCACCCAAAGCCGATAAACCATTACCCGTCTTCTTTAAGCAATCCGAGATGCAAGCTGTGACGGCAATGGATAATTGGGCAGATACTTTTGAATCCATTAGAGATTGCTTGATTATAGAAGTATTCTACCAAACAGGCATGAGACGGGCGGAATTACTCTCACTACAAGATAATGATTGGGATTTGGAACAGGGACAAGTACGAATATTCGGAAAAAGAAGCAAAGAACGAATAGTGCCCATAGGGGAAAACCTGATTCGACAAATCAAACAATACATAGAAGCAAGAACCGAATGGATGGAGTGTGAGGTGGCACCAGCATTCTTTGTGAGAAAAAACCAACAAGGCATCGTTGTTCCATTGAATCAACACTCCTTATATACTATCGTGCGCACGCGTATGGGAGAAGTGAGTACGCTTAAGAAACATTCACCGCATGTGCTAAGACATACTTTCGCAACCACAATGCTGAATAATGGAGCAGATATCAGAACTATTCAAGCACTACTTGGCCATGCTTCTCTAAGTACAACACAAGTATATACACACACCACTTTCGAACAAATAAAATCGGTTTATATGGCAACTCACCCCCGTGCAAAGGGTAAAGAAACGCCTAAAAAATAAAAAAATGCGTTTTTTTTGAATTTTTTTGCAAGAATATTTTGTCATATGAAAAAAAAGCAGTACTTTTGCACTCGCTTTCGTTGGGAGAGTTCGTGCAATGCGAGTTTTTCTGATAGCAAATGCCTCTATAGCTCAGTTGGTAGAGCACTAGATTTGTAATCCAGCGGTCGTTGGTTCGAGTCCGACTAGAGGCTCCAAGTGTACTTTGAAATCTTGGGTGTGTTCCAGAGTGGCCAAATGGGGCAGACTGTAAATCTGCTGTCTCTCGACTTCGGTGGTTCGAATCCATCCGCACCCACATAAAGCGTTAGGTCGCTGACACGCGAAAGTAGCTCAGTCGATAGAGCACTAGCCTTCCAAGCTGGGGGTCGCGGGTTTGAGCCCCGTCTTTCGCTCACATTTTCCGCTAATGTAGCTCAGTGGTAGAGCGCATCCTTGGTAAGGATGAGGTCGCGGGTTCAACTCCCGCCATCAGCTCCATCCACATAAGGTAGGTCTAGGGTCAAAGCTGGCCTACCTTTTTTAAGTAAATAAAGATTAAAATAACTATTTTATTTTTAACGTTAATAAATAAATTTTACAACTATGGCAAAAGAGAAATTTGACCGTTCCAAACCACACGTAAACATTGGTACTATCGGTCACGTTGACCACGGAAAAACTACTTTGACCGCTGCTATCACCACTGTGTTGGCAAAGAAAGGTCTTTCTGAGCTCCGTTCATTCGACTCAATTGACAACGCTCCTGAAGAGAAAGAGCGTGGTATTACAATTAATACCTCTCACGTAGAGTATCAAACAGCTAACCGTCACTACGCTCACGTAGACTGCCCGGGCCACGCTGACTATGTAAAGAACATGGTTACTGGTGCTGCTCAGATGGACGGTGCTATCATCGTTGTTGCTGCTACTGACGGTCCTATGCCTCAGACACGTGAGCACATCTTGTTGGCTCGCCAAGTAAACGTTCCTAGCTTGGTAGTGTTCATGAACAAGTGCGATATGGTTGATGATGCAGAGATGCTTGATCTCGTTGAGATGGAGATGCGTGAGCTTCTTTCATTCTATGAGTTTGATGGCGATAATACTCCTATCATCCGCGGTTCTGCTCTTGGCGCATTGAATGGTGTTCCTGAGTGGGAAGAGAAAGTAATGGAGTTGATGGAGGCTTGTGATACTTGGATTCAACTTCCAGTACGCGCCGTTGATAAACCATTCTTGATGCCTGTTGAGGACGTATTCTCTATTACAGGTCGTGGTACCGTAGCTACTGGTCGTGTTGAGACTGGTATCATCAAAGTAGGTGATGAGGTTCAGTTGATCGGTCTCGGTGCAGAGGGTAAGAAGTCTGTTGTTACTGGTGTGGAAATGTTCCGCAAGCTCCTCGATCAAGGTGAGGCTGGTGATAACGTAGGTTTGCTCCTCCGTGGTATTGACAAAGACGAAGTTAAGCGTGGTATGGTATTGACACACCCAGGTATGGTTAAACCATATAGCGAGTTCAAGGCTTCTGTTTATATCTTGAAGAAAGAAGAAGGTGGACGCCACACTCCATTCCACAACCACTATCGTCCTCAATTCTACATCCGTACAATGGATGTTACTGGTGAGATTACTCTTCCAGAAGGAACTGAGATGGTAATGCCAGGTGATAACTTGGAGATCACAGTTAAGTTGATCTACCCAGTTGCTTGCTCTGAGGGTCTTCGTTTCGCTATCCGCGAAGGTGGACGCACAGTAGGTTCTGGCCAGATCACCAAGCTCATCGACTAATATTAGATGATAATAAAAATGCATGAGGCTTCGTGCCTCTGCATTTTTACGGAAGTCCTCCAATGGTAGGAGAGCGGTCTCCAAAACCGTCAATGTGGGTTCGATTCCTGCCTTCCGTGCAATTGTTACGAAAATAGCTTCCAATCTGACTTTGGCGAATGCTGAGGCCAGATTGTTGACGCGAAATAAGGTGGCGTCGAAGAAGCAATAGAGCGATTTTATAATAAGAGTAATAAACAAGAAAAATCTACTATATATGAAATTTGTAGAAAGCGTAAAAGAATCGTACAACGAACTGGTGCATAAGACAAGTTGGCCATCTCGTAAAGAGTTGACACAAAGCGCTGTGATAGTATTGATAGCTTCCATTATACTATCGCTTATCGTTTGGCTTATGGACTGGTGCTTTGAGTCTATCATGACATTTGTTTACGGTCTATTCTAATTATTTAATAGTTGGTTATTATGGCTGAAAGACAAAAACAATGGTATGTATTGCGTGCAATCTCTGGAAAAGAGGGAAAAGTAGAGGAGTATATTAATTCTGCTCTGACTACAAGCTCTTTGTTTCAAGAGTATGTGTCGCAAGTCTTAATCCCCAAGGAGAAGACACTAACGCTCAAGAATGGCAAACGTATCGAGAAGGAGCGTAATATGCTTCCTGGATACCTGCTGGTTGAGTGCTATCTGTGTGACGAGAGTTTCCCTCTCCTGCGTAATATACCGCATGTCCTTGGATTTCTCAGTGGCGGCAAAACATCATCCGCACCGAAACCTGTATCTCAGGAGGAAGTCAATAAGTTAGTTGGCATCGCATCTGAGTCAGAGGCACGCGCAGCAAGCGAAATCACATTCGTTATTGGTGAGAGCGTTAAGGTGGTAGATGGTCCGTTCAGTGGCTTTAAAGGTACTGTTCAGGATGTTAGCCAAGAGAAGCATAAACTCAAAGTGGTTGTAACAATCTTTGATCGTCAAACTCCACTGGAGTTGGGCTACAATCAAGTAGAAAAAGAGTAGGAGACTTTTGTTACGAGTCGTTAGTTACTACTCGATAGTTTAATTAAATTATTAACCGGCCGAGGATATGCAATATCCGCTATCAGGCCAAAAACTATTAACAACGTAAAACTATGGCTAAAGAAATTGCTGGTTTTATCAAACTCCAAATCAAAGGTGGCGCTGCCAATCCTGCACCTCCAGTAGGACCTGCACTGGGTTCTAAAGGTGTGAATATTATGGAGTTCTGCAAACAGTTCAATGCCAGAACGCAAGAAAAGGCAGGTAAAGTATTGCCTGTTGTCATTACCGTTTATACGGACAAGTCTTTTGACTTCATCGTTAAAACTCCTCCTGTAGCAATCCAGCTCATGGAAGCTGCTAAGGTGAAGAGTGGTAGCGATCAGCCTAACCGTTCTAAAGTGGCTACAATCACAGAGGAGCAGGCTATGCAAATCGCTCAAGATAAGATGGTGGACCTCAACTGCTTTACAGTAGAGTCTGCTCTTAAGATGGTCAAAGGTACTGCTCGCAGCATGGGTATCACAATTAAGTAATTAACTCTTCAATCACATCACAATTATGGCAAAACTGACAAAAAAACAGAAGCTTGCTGCTGAGAAGATTGAAGCAGGTAAGCTCTACACTATCGAAGAGGCAGCAGCTCTTGTAAAAGAGATTACTACCACTAAATTCGATGCAAGCGTGGATATCGATGTGCGCCTGGGTGTTGACCCACGCAAGGCGAATCAAATGGTTCGTGGCGTCGTTGCACTCCCTAACGGAACAGGTAAAGTTGTTCGCGTTCTCGCTCTCTGTACTCCAGATCAAGAAGCAGCTGCTAAAGAAGCAGGCGCAGATTATGTAGGTCTGGATGAGTATATTGAAAAGATCAAAGGTGGATGGACTGACATTGATGTCATCATCACTCAACCTCAAATCATGGGTAAGATTGGTGCGCTCGGTCGCGTATTAGGTCCTCGTGGCTTGATGCCAAACCCAAAGAGTGGTACCGTAACCATGGATGTCGCTAAGGCAGTAAAAGAGGTTAAGGGTGGTAAGATTGACTTCAAGGTGGACAAGTTCGGTATTGTACATACCTCCATCGGTAAAGTAAGTTTCAGTGCTGAGAAAATCGCTGAGAATGCTTTCGCATTCATCGATACTATCAAGCATCTCAAACCTGCTGTATCAAAAGGAGAGTACATTAAGAGCGTTTATCTTTCCAGCACAATGAGTCAGGGTATTAAGATCGATACCAAATCGCTTTAATCTCTAAAAACAAAAGACAAGTATGAAAAAGGAAGATAAAAATCTCGTCATTGAAGCCCTTGGCGCACAATTGGCTGAATATGCGCATTTCTACCTCGTTAATATCGAAGGCTTGAATGCGGAGAAAACAAGCGAATTGCGTCGTGCGTGCTTCAAAGAGGATATCAAACTGCTTGTAGCTAAGAATACTCTTTTGCAAAAAGCATTGGAGAAAAAAGGCTTCGAGGAGGAGATATTCGCTGCCCTCAAAGGCAATACCGCACTTATGCTTAGCAATACAGGTAATGCACCTGCTAAACTCATCAAAAAGTTTACTAAAGGTGACAAGACCGGCGAAGCTAAGCCACAACTCAAAGCTGCTTATGTAGAAGAAACTGTTTACGTAGGCAAGCAAAATCTCGAATTCCTCAGCACTATCAAATCTAAGAACGAACTCATTGCTGACCTTGTTGCATTGCTCCAATCTCCAGCAAAGAATGTTGTTTCTGCTTTGCAGAGTGCACCAAATACAATCCACGGTGTTTTGAAAGCTTTAGAGGAAAAAGCACAATAAAAAATACCAAACTTTTATCAATCAATAGAATAATAATCTTTTAAATTTATAAGACAATGGCAGATCTTAAAGTTATTGCTGAAACATTAGTTAACCTTACAGTTAAGGAAGTAAATGAACTCGCTACTATCCTCAAAGAGGAGTACGGAATTGAGCCTGCAGCTGCTGCAGTTGCTGTAGCTGCTCCTGCAGCTGGTGCTGCTGCTGAGGCTGTTGAAGAGAAAACATCTTTCGATGTTGTTCTTAAGAGCGCAGGTGCTAACAAGCTCCAAGTAGTAAAAGCAGTTAAAGAGCAAACAGGTCTCGGCTTGAAAGAAGCTAAAGACATCGTAGACGCTGCTCCTGCTAATGTTAAAGAAGGTGTAGATAAAGCTACTGCAGAGGCTTTGAAGAAAGCTCTCGAAGAGGTAGGTGCTGAGGTAGAACTCAAGTAATACCCACAAAACCAACCACCCAAAACAATGGTGGAATAGGTTTAGATCCCTGTGCAAATAGGGGTCTAAACCTTTTTCGCTGATTAAGACAGAATGATTAAAAAACTGAAAAATTAGGTAAATATTATTAGGGGAATATTAAAATAACATAAAACATAAACCCATTGATTTAGTTCTAAATTATTCATTACCAGCAGTTTATTCTGTTAAATAATTATTTAACCATATAAAATAATGGCTACAACAAACAAAACACAGAGAGTGAATTTTTCGACTATGCAAAAGCATATGCCGTATCCTGACTTTCTGGAAATTCAGCTGAAGTCCTTCCATGATTTCTTGCAGATGGATTCTACACCAGAGCAAAGACGCACAGAGGGACTCTTTAAAGTATTCTCGGAGAACTTTCCAATCCAGGATACTCGTAACAGCTTTAAGTTGGAATTTTTGGATTATTCAATTGACCGTCCACGCTACTCCATCGAGGAATGTATCAAGCGAGGATTGTCTTATTCTGTTCCATTGAAAGCTAAACTTCGTTTGAGTTGCGAGGATCCAGACCATGAGGAGTTCGATACCGTAGTAGAGGATGTGTATTTGGGTTCAATCCCTTATATGACGCCTAAAGGCACTTTTGTAATCAATGGTGCAGAGCGCGTTATCGTTAGTCAATTGCATCGTTCTCCAGGTGTATTCTTTGGTACATCAATGCACAGCAATGGTACGAAGTTATATTCTGCTCGTATCATCCCATTCCGTGGTTCATGGATTGAGTTTGCAACGGATATCAACCATGTGATGTATGCTTACATTGACCGTAAGAAGAAATTACCAGTAACGACATTGCTTCGTGCGATTGGTTTTGAGTCTGACAAGGATATCTTGAATTGCTTTGACTTGGCAGAGGAAGTGAAGTGCAATCGCGAGACATTAGAGGCTTGTCTTGGCCGTAAATTAGCAGGCCACGTGATGAAGACGACAATCGAGGATTTCGTGGATGAGGACACGGGTGAAGTGTCATCTATCGAGCGTAATGAAATCGTAGTAGAGCGTGAGGAAGAACTGACATTGGAGATTATTGAGGTAATCTTGGAATCTGGTTCTAAGTCTATTCTTCTCCACAAGGAGCAAGAGCGCGAGAATGATTACTCGATCATCTTCAATACCTTGCAGAAAGATCCTACGAAGACAGAGAAAGATGCTGTGCTTTATATCTATCGTCAGTTGCGTAATGCAGAGCCTGCCGATGATGCTACAGCTCGTGAAATGATTCAGAACCTCTTCTTCTCTCAGAAGCGTTATGACTTGGGTGAGGTAGGTCGCTACCGTATCAACCGCAAGTTGGAGATGGAGATACCTGAAGATACCCGTGTTTTGACCAAAGAGGATATTATCGAGATTATCAAATACTTGGTATCGTTGATTAACTCCAATGCGGAGGTGGACGATATTGACCACTTGAGTAATCGTCGTGTTCGTACCGTAGGTGAGCAGTTGTTCAATCAGTTCGGTATCGGTTTGGCTCGTATGGCCCGTACCGTCCGTGAGCGCATGAATGTGCGTGATAGCGAGGTATTCAAACCAACGGATGTGGTGAATGCAAAAGTTATTGCGTCTATCATCAATTCGTATTTCGGTACAAATGCACTGAGCCAGTTTATGGATCAGCAGAACCCACTTGCAGAGATTACGCACAAGCGTCGTATGTCTGCTTTAGGTCCTGGTGGTTTGAGCCGTGACCGTGCCGGATTCGAGGTGCGAGATGTGCACTATACTCACTACGGCCGTCTCTGTCCTATTGAGACTCCTGAAGGACCAAACATCGGTCTTATCTCTTCAATGTGTATCTATGCTAAGATTAACGACCTCGGATTTATTGAGACTCCATATCGTCAAGTAAACGATAGTGTGGTTGACCTCAATAATGATAATGTGGTGTACATGTCTGCAGAGGATGAGGAGAAGCAAGTAGTGGCTCAAGGTAATGCGCCATTGACGGAGGACGGACATTTCATTCGCAGCAAGGTTAAAACCCGTTTAGGTGCTGACTTCCCTGTAGTAACACCATCTGAGGTGAACTTAATGGATGTTTCTCCATGTCAGATTGCTTCTGTGGCTGCTGCGCTCATCCCATTCTTGGAGCACGATGATGCTCACCGTGCATTGATGGGATCGAACATGATGCGCCAGGCCGTTCCATTGATTACTTCAGAGGCTCCTATCGTAGGTACAGGTATTGAGCAGCAGTTGGTTACCGATAGCCGTACGCAGATTATAGCAGAGGGTAAAGGTACTGTTACTTATGTAGATGCTGATAAGATATGTATCCACTACGACCGCTCAGAAGAGGAAGAGTTTATCTCCTTCAATTCTGCAGAAAAGGAGTACAAGTTGCCTAAGTTTGAGAAGACAAACCAAAATACCACTATTGACTTGCATCCATTGGTTCGCAAGGGAGATGTAGTAGAGCCTGGTCAGATCTTGACAGAGGGTTATGCTACACAAGCAGGTGAGTTGTCTCTCGGTAAGAACTTGAAGGTAGCATATATTCCTTGGAAGGGATACAACTATGAGGATGCTATTGTTCTCAGCGAGCGTATTGTTCGTGAGGATATGTACACTTCTGTGCATGTGGTTGAGCAATTGCTCGAGGTGCGTGATACGAAGTTAGGTAAGGAGGAGTTCACAGCCGATATTCCTAATGTCTCTGACGAAGCTACGAAAGACTTGGATGAGAATGGTTTGATTCGCGTGGGTGCTTATATCCAGCCGGGTGATATCTTGGTGGGTAAGATTACTCCTAAGGGCGAGAAGGACCCATCTCCAGAAGAGAAACTGCTCAAGGCTATCTTCGGTGACAAGGCTGGCGATGTGAAAGATGCTTCTTTGAAAGCAAGTCCTTCTTTGGATGGCGTCATCATCGATAGACGATTGTATTCAAAGGCAACCAAGGACCGCAAGCAGAAGATGGAGGATAAGGAGACCATGCAGAAGATGGATGTTGCTTTCCAAACCAAAGCGGCTGCATTGCGTGAGTTGTTGATAGAGAAGCTCTATACTTTGCTCAGTGGTAAGCAAGCAGTGTCTGTAAAAGATATTATGGGCATTGAACTTATCTCTAAGGGACAGCACTTTACCAAGGAGCGCTTGAGTGAGATAGACTATTTCACTGTGCTTTTGGAGGGTTGGACTTCTGATGAGCATAAGAATGAGTTGGCTAAGCAGTGTGTATTGAATTACATTGCTAAATATAAAGAGATGGACGCACACCTCAAGCGTGAGAAATACGACTTGACCGTAGGTGATGAATTGCCAAATGGTATTCTTCAGACAGCAAAGGTCTATGTGGCTAAGCGTCGTAAGATCCGCGTAGGTGATAAGATGGCAGGTCGTCACGGTAATAAGGGTATTGTATCTAAGATTGTTCGCGTAGAGGATATGCCTTTCTTGGCAGACGGTACTCCAGTAGATATCGTGCTCAACCCAATGGGTGTGCCTTCTCGTATGAATATCGGTCAGATTTTCGAGGCAGTCCTCGGTTGGGCAGGTCACGAGTTAGGTGTTAAGTTTGCTACTCCTATCTTCGATGGTTGTACCATGGAGCAATTGGATGAGTGGACAGACAAAGCCGGTCTCCCACGCGCTGGTAAGACCCAGTTATATGACGGTGAGACAGGTGAACCATTTGACCAGATGGCTACCGTAGGTGTTACTTACTTCATGAAGTTAGGTCACATGGTAGATGATAAGATGCACGCTCGTTCTATCGGTCCGTACAGTTTGATTACCCAGCAGCCACTTGGTGGTAAAGCACAGTTCGGTGGTCAGCGTTTCGGTGAGATGGAGGTTTGGGCACTTGAGGCGCACGGTGCGGCTCATGTACTGCAAGAGATATTGACCATCAAGTCTGATGATGTAACTGGTCGTGCTCGTACATACGAGGCTATTGTCAAAGGTGAGAACTTCCCAACACCGGGATTACCAGAGTCACTCAATGTGCTCTTGCACGAGTTACAAGGTCTCGCACTCAGTATTAACATGGAATAAGATTTGAAGAATTATGGCTTATAAACAAGAAAATAAACGAACCGGTTTTACTAAGATTTCTATCGGTCTTGCCTCTCCGGAGGAGATTATGCAACTCTCTTCAGGTGAAGTGCTCAAGCCAGAAACCATCAACTATCGTTCATATAAACCAGAGCGTGATGGTTTATTCTGCGAGCGCATCTTCGGTCCTACCAAGGATTACGAGTGTCATTGTGGTAAATACAAGCGTATCCGTTATAAAGGAATCGTGTGCGAGCGCTGTGGTGTAGAGGTAACAGAGAAGAAAGTGCGCCGTGAGCGTATGGGACATATTAAACTCGTCGTTCCTGTTGCACATATATGGTACCTCCGTTCTTTGCCATCAAAGATGGCGGCTTTGTTAGGCATCCCTACCAAGAAATTAGATTCTATCATTTATTATGAGAAGTATTTGGTTGTTCAGGCAGGTGCTATCGAGGGCAAAGAGATTGGAGAGAAGAATAGCAATGATAAGAACCGTATCCCAGTAGAGACACGCATGTTGCTTGATGAGGATCAGTTCATACAAGTACAAGCACTCATTCCAGAGGGTAATGATGAATTAGAGAATAGCGATCCTAATAAGGTCATTGTGAAGATGGGTGCTGAGGCTATCTATGATATGCTCGCTTCTATCAATTTGGATGAGTTATCTTACGAACTGCGTGCTACAGCAGATAAGTCTGCTTCCGTACAGCGTCGTCAAGAGGCATTGAAGCGTTTGCAGGTAGTAGAGGCTTTCCGCGCAAGCAAGGGTAAGAACCGTCCTGAGTGGATGATTCTCCAGGCAGTGCCTGTCACACCTCCTGAGTTGCGCCCATTGGTGCCATTGGATGGTGGACGTTTCGCTACATCGGACCTCAACGATCTCTATCGTCGTGTGATTATCCGTAATAATCGTCTCAAACGCCTCATTGAAATCAAGGCGCCAGATGTGATTTTGCGTAATGAGAAGCGCATGCTTCAAGAAGCAGTAGATTCGCTCTTCGATAATAGCCGTAAGACAACTGCAATGAAGTCGGAGGCAAACCGTCCACTCAAATCCTTGTCTGACTCATTAAAGGGTAAGCAAGGTCGTTTCCGTCAAAACTTGCTCGGTAAGCGTGTGGACTACTCTGCTCGTTCTGTAATCGTTGTAGGTCCAGAGTTGAAGATGCACGAGTGCGGTCTGCCTAAAGAGATGGCAGCTGAGCTCTATAAACCATTCATCATTCGCAAACTCATCGAGCGTGGTATCGTGAAGACGGTTAAGTCTGCAAAGAAGATTATCGACCGTCGCGACCCTGTTATCTATGAGATTCTTGAGCGCGTGATGGAGGGACACCCAGTTTTGCTCAACCGTGCTCCGACACTGCACCGCCATGGTATCTTGGCATTCCAACCTCGTATGATTGAGGGTAAGGCTATTCAGTTGCACCCATTGTCTTGTGCCGGATTTAACGCCGACTTCGATGGTGACCAGATGGCTGTTCACTTGCCATTGAGCAATGAGGCTATCTTGGAGGCACAGTTGTTGATGTTAGGTTCCCATAATATCCTTGACCCTGCGAATGGTAACCCTATTACGGTGCCTTCACAGGATATGATCTTGGGTCTCTATTATATTACTAAGGAGCGCGAGGGCGCGAAGGGTGAAGGTTTGTCTTTCTACTCTGAGGAAGAAGCTATTATTGCGCTCAACGAGGGTAGAGCAGATATCCACGCCAAGGTGAATGTGCGTGTGAATGATATGGTGGACGGCAAGCCTGTTCAGCATCTTATCCAGACCACTCCGGGTCGTGTCATCGTGAATGGTTATGTACCAAGCGAGATTGGGTTCCAGAATGTGCTGATGAAGAAAGGTGCTGTGAAGAACATCATTTCGAAGGTTATCAAGACCTGTGGTGTGGCTCGCGCTGCACAGTTCTTGGATGATATCAAGGACCTGGGTTACTACCGCGCTTTCAAGGGTGGTTTGAGCTTCAACTTGAATGATATTCTCATTCCAGAAGAGAAACCGGCACTTATTGAGAAAGGTAATGAGATAGTAGATAACATCACCGAGTTGTATAGCATTGGTGAGATGTCCGATGATCAGCGTTACCGTCAGACAGTCGATACTTGGAAGCAGATTGACGCCGAGATGACCAAGATTCTGATGAACCATATGCAGAGTGCAGACCAAGGATTTAACTCTGTATATATGATGATGGACTCTGGTGCGCGTGGTAGTCAGCAGCAGATTAAGCAGTTGGCTGGTATCCGTGGTATCATGGGTAAACCATTGAAGGCTGGTTCTACTGACACTCGTACTGATATTGAGAACCCTGTCTTGGCTAACTTCAAAGAGGGTATGTCTGTGCAGGAGTACTTCATCTCTACGCACGGTGCTCGTAAGGGTCTTGCCGATACAGCGTTGAAGACTGCCGACGCAGGTTACTTGACCCGTCGTTTGGTGGATGTATCGCACGATGTGATTATCAATGAGGAAGACTGTGGTACATTGCGTGGTTTGACAGCTCGTGCTATCAAGGACGCTAACGGTCATACTATTGCATCACTCTCATTGCGTATCTTAGGTCGCGTATCGGTACACGATATATTGGATAATGATGGTAACCTCATTGTGGCTGCAGGTGAAGAGATTCGCGAGGCACAATGCGAGGCTATCGAGGCTGCGGGTATAGAGGAAGTAGAAATCCGTTCCGTACTCACTTGCGAGAGCAAGCATGGTGTATGTGCTAAGTGCTACGGTCGTAACCTTGCATCGCGTAAGATGGTGCAGAAGGGTGAGGCTGTCGGTGTTATCGCAGCGCAGGCTATTGGTGAGCCGGGTACACAGTTGACACTTCGTACTTTCCACTCTGGTGGTTTGGCGGGTGGTGACGCTTCTAAGTCGTCTTACTCGCTCACACGCGAAGGTATCGTAGAGATTGAGGACTTGCGTACTATCACTACCGCTAATGGCGATGTGATTGTAGTGAGCCGTCAGAACGCTATGACCCTCAAGGATGAGAAGACAGGCGTTGTGCTCAGTAACTTCGATATACCATACGCTTCTAAACTCTTCGTGAAGAGTGGCGAGAAGTATGCAAAAGAAACACTGGTGTGTGAATGGGACCCATACAAGATTCCTTTGGTAATCGAGCAAGACGGTTTTATCCACTACGAAGATGTTATTGAGGGTGTCACCTGCAAGACTGAGGTTGACGAGCAGACCGGTAAACGCGAAGTGACTATCATCGAACCTAAAGAGAAGCAACGCATCCCACAAGCGCATATCGTGGATAAGGATGGTAATATATTACGCTCTTACAACTTGCCTGTTAAGGCGAGCTTGAACCACACCGAAGGTGCGGAGGTGCAGATAGGTAATCTTCTCTTCACCATGGAGCGTGTTACTAACCGTGGTGGTGATATCACCTCTGGTCTTCCTCGTATCACTGAGCTCTTCGAGGCGCGTAACCCGTCCAACCCAGCTGTGGTGGCTGAGATTGACGGTGAGGTATCGTTTGGTCGTATCAAGCGTGGTAACCGTGAGCTCTTCGTTACCAGCAAGTTAGGCGAGCAGAAAGCATATCTCATCCCATTGACCAAGCAGATTCTTGTGCAAGAGGGTGACTATGTTCGCGCTGGTGTAGCTTTGTCTGACGGTGCTATCACACCGGATGATATCTTGGCTATTCAAGGTCCTACTGCGGTGCAAGATTATATCGTGAATGAGGCACAGGCTGTATATCGTATGCAGGGTGTGGAGATTAACGATAAGCACTTCGAGATTATCGTGCGTCAGATGATGCGTAAGGTAGAGATTCTTGAACCGGGTGATACTCGCTTCCTTGAGGGAGACATCGTGGATAAGATGGACTTCTTGGAGGAGAACGATCGTATCTGGGGTCGCAAGGTGGTAACGAATGTAGGTGAGAGCGAGTCATTGCACGAGGGTCAGATTGTTACTGCTCGTAAGTTGCATGACGAGAACTCTTCACTCCGCCGCCGCGATAAGAAACTCGTTCAGGCTCGCGATGCACAGTGTGCTACTGCTAAGCAGATTCTGCAAGGTATCACACGCGCTGCGTTGGGAACGAAGTCATTCATCTCTGCTGCATCGTTCCAAGAGACAACGAAAGTGCTCAACGAAGCAGCTATACGCGGTAAAGTGGACTTCCTTGAGGGTATGAAGGAGAATGTGATTTGCGGTAACTTGATTCCTGCGGGAACAGGTATGCGTGAGTTCACGAAAATATCCGTGCATAACCAAGAGGAGTATGCAGCGCTGCAAGCGGCACGCGAAGCAGCGGAAGCAGCACTCAATAACGAATAATACATATCTATTCGCGATAAAGAAAATGGCATCTTCTATGAGGTGCCATTTTTTTTACACTAAAAAAGTGATTTTTTCTACCTGATAAGTTACTATTTATGTCGATTTGTGAACATCTGTTTGGTGTAATTGTAGTAATTTTGCACCCGATTTGGAATGTTTATCCGGGTCGTTTTAGTCTGTTAATTCTATAATTTAGTAGTATGAAGAAATTTACTATTTGCTTAGTGGCATGTATGACAGCAATAGCTGTTCATGCCGATTGGACGGAGGATTTTAATAGTTTGTCCTCTGGTAGTTGGTCCACAGAGACGGATGTAGAGTTGTCGTCTGGTATTTGGACGATGGGTGGTGGTGCGCAGCGCAATAGTTCGAATGGCGTTGTGTCTATCAAGTTCAATGCAGCGGATGCGTATATGATTACACCTCTGACGGATAGTGTATCTTCTATCGCTTTCAAGTACCGCAGTGGTGGTAGTAAGAAGAGTGTGGAGATTGCTTATCAGGTGTCGGGTGGTGACTGGCAAGTGGTGGATACGCTTCAGATAGCGTCTTCTGCTTCTTCTTTTGCTTCGTATAGCCATGCGCTTGATGCTTCTGAGCAGCCAGGTGTACGCGTGCGTATCAAAGGTATTACGAATAATGTCTATATTGACGATGTGTCGGTTAAGCAGGCTGTTGCAGGTGGTACTGGCGGTAGTGGTGACACAGGCGGCGGTGGGGTAGTGGTGCCTAATGAACCCGAACCTGATTTCACGCGTCCTGTTTTTACGGCTACTAATAAGACCTATTATATCTCTCCTGCGGGTGATGATGTGGCAGGTGATGGTTCGTTTACCAAACCGTGGTATAATCTTGGTAAGGCTATTTCTGTAGCGCAGGCGGGTGATGTTATTTACTGCCGTGGAGGTCGTTATAAGATGTCTTGGCGTGGCACGGATGGCAAGTTGACGCTTCGTCTCAAGCAGTCTGGTACGGCGGATGCGCCGATTGTTATTTCGGCTTATGAGGCGGAGGTGCCTATTCTGGATTTCGAGCAGCAGTTATTGGACTGCAATCGTGATAAGGGTAATGTAGGTGACCGTGGTATGTTGATTACGGGTAATTACTGGGTGTTGTATGGATTGCATGTGATGCACGCGGCGGATAATGCGATTAAGTTAGAGGGGTCTCATAACCGTATTGAGCGTTGTGAGTTCAGTTATAACTTGGATACGGGTATTCAGTTGGGATTTGGTCATAAGTTCTCTGATTCGGGTTTTGGTAGCAGTAATGATGGTTCGTTCTGTGCGTATAATGATATTATTGACTGTGATTCGCACCATAACTGTGATTACGATGCTAATTATGGTTCGGACGCGGATGGTTTTGCGTGCAAGATGCACAATGGCAAGGGTAATCGTTTTATCCGTTGCCGTGCGTGGCGTAACTCGGATGACGCATGGGACTTGTTTGAAACGGACTATGATGTCATCTTGGCTGAGTGCTGGGCTTGGGAGAGTGGTAATAAGGAGGACCATTTGTGGGTGAAGGAGTATTTCGATGGTTCTGCCAGTTTCTCGGGCAATGGTAATGGTATCAAGTTAGGCGGTAATGGTACGGGTGGTAGCAGTAAGGGTATTCACTATGCGTATCGTTGTGTGGCTTTTGGTTGTGATATCAGTTCGTCTGTGAAGGGTTTTGACTGTAATAGTCATAAGGATGGTCATGTGCTGATAGGTTGTTTGGCATTTGATAACTCATATGATTTCATGTTTGAGTCAGGTGGTTCGCATGCCAAGACTTTCTATTATAATAATGTTTGTTTTGGTCGTCAGGAGATTTGTGTAGGTAGTGATGATTATAATGCTTTGGGTGTAGTGCGTGATGAGTTGGCGTGGACTAATCATTTGGTTACTTCTTTTGACCGTTCGGATTATGTCTCTTTGAGTGAGGAGGATGCTATTGCTCCTCGTCGTGGTGATGGTTCGATGCCAAGCCGTTTTGCGCGTTTGTTGCCGGGTAGTAAATTGGTGGATGCGGGTGGTGAAGTACCTGCTTCTGTGACGCCTAACTTAGCGCAGTTGGAGTCGGACTTCCCATTCTTGGTCTCTCCTGTTTATGGTAAGAGTCGTGATTTAGGTCCTTACGAGTTGGTGCAAGAGGATATTCCTTCTTCTACGCAGCAGATTATTGTGCCGGAGAGCCGTGGTTCATTGGAGGTTTTGATGGGTAATAATGCGTCTGAGCAGATTATTAAGTTCAGTGTACCGGTGGACAGTGATGCTCGTTTGAGTGTGTATGATATGAATGGCCGTTTGGTAGAGAGTGTGCATGTAGGTAGTGTTACATACGGAGTGGAGTATTACCAACCGTTGTCAGTGAGTGGAATGTACGGCATGTATTTAGTGCGTTTGTCAGCAGGAGGTTTCTGTACTACTGCTCGCTTACTTTTGCAATAATACTACGCTTGTTCTTGCCTTGCTTATGCTATAGAGCTCTGACTCAGAGCTCTATAGCTTTTTAATTCCAGATTTCCAGATTTCCAGAATTCCAGAGATCCAGATTTCCAGATAATATATGCTCATGCTGCTTTAACCGGAACTCAACTATGTGATTAGTCTATGCTTATATAGCCAAAAGTTTATAAAAATCAAAAAAAAATACACTTTTTGCTTAAAATACTTGCACATATCAATTCTTTTTTGTACTTTTGCCGCCGAATGTATTTCGATAAACAATCTCATCGCAATAGAGACAACAATTCAAAAAAAACAATCATAATTTATTCACTTAACATTTACGACCATGAAAAAAGGTTTTACAACATTTCTTTCAGCGTTAAAAGCGAATACCCCCCCCAGAGAAAAAAGGTATTCTTCGCTTAGATTTCTATCTATCTTTTTAATCCTCTTCCTCGCAGTAGGCAATGTGTGGGGGCAAGAGATAACACATACAAACCCAGCTACGATAACGGTGGCAAATCGAGTGTTTCTTGATTTGCAAGGAACCCCTTCAAATGTGACTGTGGGCACTGACAACTATTCTAATTATGGTCCTGGGTATTTTATCCAAAATAAAACAACATTATCATGGTGGAGTTTCTCTGGGACTTTCAATTCATCGAGTTCTTCTTATTCTAATGCTGGTAACGCAGTAGGTTTTCAGTCTCCCGGAAGTTCTTCTGCTAGTGAATTTTATCAGAAACTCCAAATGCGAGAAGGTTCTGATCGTATGACGCAGATGGATTTCTATGTGAAGGGCACTACATCTGTTGGTTTCCAGTGGAAGAACGGAGGAACCAGTAATAAATACCTTACTTTTACTATATACGAAATGAATGTAACAGGCACTACCGCAACTGATGAATCAACGCCTGTTGCTATAGTAACAGGGAATACGGCTTCAAGTAGTGTACAATATGCTGCAACGGAGATTTTAGATGGGTCAAAGTATTATCATATACAAGTTACTCCCAAAGGTACTTCTAATATTGATCTTTATGGTTTAACTTTTAAACATGCTCAAGCAACTGCAAATTTAACTTGGAATTTTGATGGTGGTTCATGTTCGGGAACTGCAGGAACAGATTACACTGCTCCTGGTGCTGTTGCTATAGGGGGTGAAATTAAATATCCAGACAACGCAACAATGAGCAAGGATGGCTATAATTTCAATGGTTGGTATCCTGATGTGATAGAAATGCCTGCTACAGATTTAACCATTACTGCTCAATGGGTATCGGCGTCGGCTACAGAATCTGCTATCACCTACGCAGATACAAAAGGTGCAGATGTGACAGCACTTCCTACAACTTATTATGAGGGCACTGGTGTTGCTTCGTTTGAACCAATAGCAGATGTGACAGATTATCATTTTGTGGGTTGGGAACCTGCTTCTATTTCTACGGAAGCAACAGGGGACCAAACGATTACTGCTCAATGGGTATCAGCATATAACATTGAGTTTAACGCAGGTACAGGCACTGGTGAGGTCCCTGCTACTTTCCAAAAATGGGAAGGCGCTACTTTTGAACTTCCTGCACAAGGTGCGTTGGTTGCTCCAACTGGTAAGGAGTTTGCGGGTTGGTCTGATGGTACAAACACCTACGCCGCAGGCGATACTTATACAATGGGCGCTGCTGCGGTAACTTTCACTGCTCAATGGAAAGCCGCTCCTACGGTTTTATTCCACTATCAGCAATCAAATTTAAGTGGTAGTCTTGCAGCTGATACTTATTCTGCATTGGGAGGTACATTAACGACAAGTGCTTCAATGAACAAAGAAAGTGCTAGTTATAATTCCTCGGTACCATCCGATTTAAGAGGAGGTACTAATGTTAGTAAATTAGGTTCTAATTCAAACTATATTCAAATTACCTTAGCAACAGGCAACTTTGTTGAAGGTGATACAATATATGTATGCGGATATAAACCATATAAAATATCTACTACGGCAGATTTATCAGGTGATATAGTTAACTCTCTTACAACAGGAACCGCAAAGGGAGATTATAATATTGGTTATATAGTACTCCCTGCAGGTGTAGAGCAAAACACAATCTATCTCAGTCGTGCAGAAGGAACAGGAACAGGTTTCGCTGCAATCAAAGTCATTCGTCCTGCACAGAAGGAAATTCTCTCTGAAGACATAACTCTTTCTGCAGTAGCGGTCAATACAGAGGTTATCTCTGCTGAGAATCTTGCAATTCTTAAGGCAGACCCATACAAACTTGATTTGACAAGTGAATATGCCGAAGCACCAACAATTGCTTTCACAAAGCAAACGGTGATTACTTACGAAGATGCAACAACCAAAACAACAACAGAAGCTATCGAAGTGGAGGCTGCCAAAGTTGATGGTAAATGGCAAGCACTAGCAGAAATCAATGGTGTTACTTATACCGTGACTGCAATTGTTCCTGCTACTTATACTGTAATCTACAAAGATGGCGAAACAGAACTTGCTTCTGAAATTGTTAAGGTGGGAGAACATCCAACAGCAGAAGGTGTGGAAACAAAACCACTCTATGCACTATCTTGGAAACTTGCTGAGGAAGTAGTAGAGTTGGCTAATGTGAACGGTACTCCAGACCAAGAAATAATCCTTACCGCTGTTTGGGCACCTAAATATGCCGCAACTATAGATTTTACAACTTATGTGCAAGAAGAACGACTCGCAAAGTCGTTAGCAGATGTATTAAAGGACGGTAATCACAATTATATATGTGGCGGTACATTTAGCAAAAGCGAGTGGGGTGCAACAAGCGAAGATGCCGCTTATCAAGGTTATAAGTTCAAGGATAATGGCGTTTATATTGAGTTCTTGTTGAAATCTGGTAAGCGCGCTACATTCTTGTTCGGAAACTATGGGTCAACAGGTACTATTAAGGTTGGCACTGCAGAGGCAACGGAGTGTACCCCTTCGGATTCTAAATATGTAGTTAATGCAACATCAGAAGATGTATTAGTTCGGTTTACCACAGGTGGAACAGGTACTGTAACCCTTAAGTCTATCACCATTGGTGACATCCCTGCTACCAGCGATGATGCTACATTAAAAGATTTGAAAGTGAATGGCACTACCATTGCTGGATTTAATTCGGCTACAAAGATCTATTATCTTACAGTTCCTTATGGTACAGAGGTGGCAAATATGCCGAAGATAACAGAGGCAACTGCAAATCATGCAAGTGCAGCAGTTGAAATTTATCCAACCGAAGCTCCTGAATGGAAGGATGAGTACGGATGCTATTTACAACAAGTAGTGGTAACAGCGGAAGATGGAATAACTAAGGGATATTATCATGTGCGTACTACGGTTGATGCTAAGCAAGGCGTAAGCCTTATCAAGGCGACTCATACAGACGCAGCAACAGCAGATGTAACGGGTTATATAGGTGGCTCTGTTGATAAAAACACACAAGGAGGAGGAAAACTTGGAAGCAATGGTCACTATTTTGGAATTAAACTTGCTGAAGGCACTTTCTTGGAGGGAGATGTGGTAACAATATATGCAAGTACAGTTTCTACTAAGGTGCAAATATTCTCTGATAAAGGAGAAACAATGATTAATGATGGTGTGTTTGATGGTAATTATTATACATACACACTGACAGAGGCTACGGAGTGGATTTATCTCTATCGTACAGAAACTGCTGGTTCCGCTATGAATCCAACATTGGGTTATATCGAAGTTCAACGCTATATGGACCCATTCATTGAAAGTTTCGTGATTGGTGAAGCAGTAGGTACTATCGATCAAGCGAATAAGACTATTGCTATTGAAGTGCCTGCAAGTGCGGATGTGACAGCACTTGAGCCTACTATCGTAGCGTGGGCAAATGGTAGTGCTACGGTGACTCCTACAGGCGCACAGGATTTCACCAACCCTGTTACTTATTCCGTTACCAGTGCATACGCAGAAGATGGTGAAACTGAATACATTGTAACGGTTACAAAGGCACTTCCTTCTGCAGATGCGACATTAGCTACGCTGACATATAATGGTACAAATATCACTTTGGAGGCTGATCAATATAACTATGAGGTTGAACTACCAAAGGGCACAGTAGATGTCCCTACTGTAACTTACACAACCAATAACGCTGGTGCAACGGTCGTTAAGACTGATGCAGCAGTTCTACCAGGTGCAACAACAATCATTGTAACAGCGGAGGATGGCACAACACAACAAAACTATACGATTAATTTCACTGTAAGTACAAGCGATATTATTACAATATTCGATGGCTCTACGATGAGTAATATAGCTACAAGTCCGAGTGGTGCTATTTCATGGGAGATCGTTGGGTCTACGATGGGTGCTGGCGATAAGAATATTTCTTATAACGATGTGACTTACACCCGTGCACTTTCTTGCGGTAATTCGTCCGCGACGAAACATCTCAAGATAGTTGTGGCAGATAATAACAAAGCCCAATTTGAAATTATAGGAATGAGCAATAGCAGTAGTGATACACGACATGCTTGGTTAACCAATTCTACCGATAAGGGCGAATTTGCAAATGCTATTGCCGGTCTAACTTCTAATGGATACAACCCTGCTAAATTTACTACGGATTGGTTAGAAGAAGGTACATATTATTTACACTCGGATAATACGGTTGCTATCCTGTTAATCCGTGTGAAGGCAGAGCCAGTTCCTGCTAAATGTGAGGCTCCAACAATTTCTGGTCTTGCAGATGTGGCAGTGTGCGACCTTTCTTCCGCTCTCCTTGATGGAACTGCAACTGTTTCTGATGGTGGTACTGTGACATATAAGTGGTATGCTGAAGGTGATGCTGAGACTGTATTGGCAACTACTGCTACTTACGCTCCGACGACTGTTGGTAACTACTATGTCGTAGCAACAAACTCGCTCGCTGATCACCGTGATAATAGTACTACATCTAGTGTGGTTGTTGTCAGAATCAAGACCGCTCCAGTGATAACAACTGAGGTTTTGGATCAGCATGCAGAGGCAGGCAATAATGTAACACTCTCTGTAGTTGCTACCGACGCGGAAAGTTACCAATGGTACACTTGCGACGATGCAGCAGGTACAAACCCAGTAGAAGTTGTTGGTGCAACAAATGCTTCGCTTGAGGTAGCTGTAACAAGCGGTATGTCGCAGTACTACAAGGTCATTATTTCTAATACTTGTGGTTCTGCAGAGTCTATCGGTAAAGTAGAAGAATGGACTGAGTTGCCACAAGCATATGTGACAGAATCTATCACTTGGGATTGGACTGTGGCTGCAATGGATGAGGTCAAAACTGCAGATGGTAATGTCGAATACCTTATGGCTAATGTAAGCAGCGCAGTACCTAACAATGAAAACTTCCGCTCAGATATGTTGCTTATCACAGCTCAGTATGCTAACCGTAGTGAAAGCCAGCAATTCTTCCAAGGAACAAAAATCCGTTTTAATACTACTATAGATGGATTAGTTCGCGTTTATTATCGCAGTACAGGAGAAGACAAAAATGTAGAAATTACCATCAATGGTATCTCTGCAGGAAGTGGGGATGCATTCCAATGGTCGAATTATATCGAGGTTTCTGCCGGTGAGGTAACGATTGTTGGCACTGGAATTGGTGGGAATGCTACTGGTCTAACTCGTATCCAAAAAATCGAATTCTTGGCTCTTGGACATAGACGAGAGGCATCTTGGATTGTGCCAAATGAATTAGGTACCGTTTGTCTCAAAGATGAATGTATTATTAAGGGCGCAGAGTTGTATGAGTTACAAGGACCAGATGCGAATAGAAAATTAGTCTTTGACGAAATTCTTTCTGGCGAATTAGAAGCAGGTAAACCTTACCTCTTTAACGCAACAGCTACTGGACGAATCAGTTTCTATAATAAGGTTAATGCAGCACATACAGAGACAGCTGGTTCGTTGAACGGTATGTATGGTACTTTTGAAGATCTTACATTCTCTCCTGCTACAGACCAAAATATCTATTACTTCTCTGGTCATAATATCTGGGCAGTAAAGAAGAATACAGCTGATGTACTGCTTCCTGCTTATCTCTGCTATGTGAAGATGGATGAGTTATTAGCATCTCCAACACCAGACGCTAACCCTGCCTCTGGACGCCGCCGTGTCACTTTAGGCGTGAATGGACAACAAGTAGCTACAGGCGTTGACCAAGTACAAGGTGACGAAGTTCCTACTAAAATGATTATTAATGGTCAACTCTTTATCCTCCGTGGTGAAAAGATGTACGACGCACAAGGTAAATTAGTAAAATAATAAATATGGAAAAGAAAATGTATAACAAACCAGAAGTAGAAATTGTAGAGGTACAAGGTGGTAATGTAATGCTTACTGTTTCTGAAGGGTCAGGAGGACCAGGAGGATCAGGAACACCACTACCACACATGCCTGCTAAGGGCGGAGTGATTTAAGTTCGCCCCTTGCTTAGCAAGACAAAGACGAAGGGAGTCGCGAATGCGGCTCCCTTCTTTTTGCAATCTGCGGGGTGAATATTAGACATCTAACATCCAACATCTGACATTGAGCAGCTCATGCTTATGCGCCCTTTCGGGGTCCCCGACGAATTTCTAATTCTGCAGAGTTTCCTTTGTACATTGTACATTGTACATCGTACATCGAGCAGCTAATGCTTACGCATTCGCTGCGTCATACTCTTTACCGCAGACATCCCAGTACCATGCTTTCATGGTCTTGATGCCGGTCTCGCGTTGTGCCAAGAAAGCCTCTTGGTCAGCGCTCACCTTGGACAAGTCCATAGAGCGCTCACGCACCATCGCTGCCACCGCGCTAAAGCGCTCGCGTAGCTTGATCTCATGCTGAGCGAGTGGAGTGCTGCGTTGAACTGGAGTGCGCATGTAGATGCGGTTGCAGTTAGGGTTGGTGGTTGCCGCTACGCGGTGGGTTGCGAGCAAGAAAGAGTCGCAGCTGTGCTGATCGCTTTTCTTAACGCCCGACAACTTACCAGAAACGGACTCAATACCAGGTGACCATCTTACAATTGCCATACCTACTCGGCGTTGTTTATTCTTATCTCGCGCATTCGCTCGAACGATAATTCCTCGTGCCGTGCGAGGGGTTAAGGTTTAGGTTAATGGTGATAAGATTTCTTTGAAAACGCTCTTATCTTTTGCGTTTGTAGTTCCTTTGTACATCGTACATCGTCCCTTTGTCACTTTTTCTTGGCATCGTAGGATTCAGTAGTCTTAGTTTGGATCATGACGGAGGTGTCACCGCGTTGATAAAACTCAGACTTGTTGGTGATGGTTCGCACCACATTACAGGAGGTCAATCCTAAGCCCGTTGCCAATGCCGTCAATGCGGCGATGAGTGCCATGATAATGGCTTTGATGATCTTTTGCTTTGTCATAGTTGTTGGTTATTTAGTTTTCAGTTATCAGTGGTCAGTTTTCAGTTGTCAGCGCAGAGCTTTGTATGTTCATTATGCCGGATTTTATCCGGTCTTCGTCCCTCCGCGTCCTGTAGGCGCTTGTCGCCGTCCTGTAGCTCCGCGTCCTGTAGGCCTTTGGCCGTTCTGTAGGGCTCTGCCCGTCCTGTTTTTGAAGCGCAGCGCTTTTTTGTGAATGAACAGAGTGAATGAGTTTTTGTGAGGCGGATGATAATAAAAAGTAACTGTGCAGAAAAATTTTATCTCGGTTTATTTACAATTATAAATCATCCGCCGTCGTTTTTGATTACCTAAAAAAATGTTTTCTCTGTTTTCATTTTGTTTTTAATATTTTTGTTTTAATTCATTCAGCGACTCACACGAGCATTAACTTAAGCGAGTGCAAAGGTATAACAAAAACGCGAGCCCACCAAGAAAGTGAACTCGCGAACTACCGAAAACCCGAACTTTTCTAATTGAGCAGGTCATATCCCGCATATTTAGAGAACGATAATGCTTCATGTGCTGTGAGGTATTGTTCGCCTCGCATTTGTTTGCGGTCGTTGAGTATTTTGTTGTCTAATAATTGTGTTTTCTTCATCCATCCGTATAAGAGGATACGCAAACCGTGCATGCCTACATCTGCTTTGAGAGCTTTGTCAAGGTTGGCAGCCAGTTCATTGAGTGTGATTATTTCTTTGTGCATAGTTTTTCGTGTAAAACATATATATGCGCCGTTTGATTTTTGGCGTTTGGTTAATATTAATCCTTGTTGCTGAGCGCTTTTGTAGGCAGTCGCCCAACTACTGCCTTTTTGAATTACTAATTGTGCCATTTTTTTCAAAAAAGTACGGGTTATCTTACGAGTCAATCTCGGTACTATCTCGGTACTATCTCGGGTTAATCCTATTTTTCTTTTGTTCTCTCCGTCGGTATCGTTGTACTGGTGTGAATATGCGTTCAATGAATTGGAATACTTCATCATTTTCTATTAAGATTTGCATGATTAATTCATCGTGCTTGCGGTCTATTTTGTCATCGCTCCCTTTGAGAACTCCAGAGTAGCAGACATAGAATTCTTTTGCAACATCATCACAATGGAGAACGAGTGTTGCTTTTTTCTCAGAGGAGGCTGCAACTACGGCTTTGCGTAATCGCTTTCTTGTTTCATTAAATTGCTTTGTCATATTAGTTGAGTGTTTTGAGGTTGAATAATTGAATGTCTTCGAGTGAGTATAGTCCCCATTTGCCGTTATAGAATGCTGTTTTTGCTTTGTTAGCGTTGAGCAATTCTTCTCCTTGGATGGTTCCGTTGAGGTTGGTGGGTGTTGGTTCGGGGAAGTTATTTACATAAAAGTAAGGGTTTAAGCCTACCCCCTCCCCCTCCCTAAAGGGAAGGGAGCGCAATAGTGCTATTTGTTTTGCTTTGGTAGCTTCGTCAAAGATTTTGGCGGTTGCTATTTTTCTATTTGCAAATTCGGGTGCTGGGTTGAATAGTTTCCAAAAGGTAAGGAAATCATCCGTGAAATTAAAATTATCCATATTATTCTCTCTTTCTTCTTCCTCTTCTCGCGCGATTTGCGCGAAAGAAGATTGATTATTTTTATTTATATTATTATATAGGGGGGTGTGGGGGGAGTTGTCTGATAGGACACTTTTGTCCGCTGATGGGACACTTTCGTCCGTTAAACGGACACTACTGTCCGCTGATAGGACACTCTGCCATTTGTCGTCTATATAGTCTATGAGTTGCTTTTCCATAAGTGCATTTAAGCAGACACAAGTTTGTGTTTTTGATAGTCCAAGCATGGCTGCTAATTGTCTTTTAGAGCCGTTGTACCCTCCATATTTTTTGGATTTGGTTAGTCCGTAGATGAACGCAAAGACGCGACACTCAGCCAGGGATAACCCCAGCCGTTGCCACATCCATGCATATTCATGTACTTGTACCTCCATTAGTCAATGATTTTGATAGTTAGTTTTGTATCGTCACTAATCTTACTTTTACTCTCAGACGAAAGGACTGATAATTCAAATTAGTCTGATAAGTAAAATTAGTCTAATAAATGTATGTATGTATGTATGTATGCTTTCCCCTATCTCCCCCTCTGCCACCCAAGCTTAGTCCTTTTTTGAACTATTCATCTTCACCACTTAACTTGGTCCTTTTTTGAATGATTGGTAAGTTTGATTTATAACTAGTTGCCTGTAACTTGTGTCTATAGTAGCTTGTTTAATTCAAAAAAGGACCAAGCTTCGTACTATTTTTAGCGAGATGAGTTTAAAAAGGATTTTTTATTTGTGTATGTCCAAAAATTGTAGTACCTTTGCTGCGACTTCAAAAAAGGACCAAGTTGGTGCCTTGTTTCAAGTGGGGCGGTGTGTTCAAAAAAGGACCAAGCTTGGTGGGAGTTGTTGGGTAGTGATAAACATTTTTGTTTTTAGATATGAATACGAAATGTAAAAACAATGAGCGCATTGAGCGTTTGGTAATGATGATCGGCCGTTCGGCTGCTTCTCGTCGCCAGTTGATTGCAGATCTGGATTTACACCAGAAAGCAATTCGTAATTTCAGAGTTAATTACATTACTCCATCCATCGCTTCAGGTTTTGTAAAAATGGTTCTTCCTGAATCTCCTAATTCTCCGTACCAAGCCTATCAACTGACCGAAAAGGGTTTGGAACTATTAGATAAACTGACAGAAAATCAGTAATCTAAGAATCCTTTGCCTTCAAAAAAGGACCAAGCTGGATGGGTGATGGGCGATGGGTTATGGGAAAGCTTTTTTCTTTATTAGTCGATGACTTTGACGGTTAGTTTGATTTCGTCTGGTGTCCAATCGGGGTGGAGTGTGACGAATGATTTAACAATAGCGTCCATCTCTTTTGTGAGCGCTGCTGCGTATTTGCGTGCTTGTGCTTGCGCTTCTTTCTTTGTTCTCCAACGGATAGCGTCCTCACCTTTGTATCGGTTGTAGTTGGACATGTCAAAGACTTCTGTTCGTTGCAGTTGGTACTTGTGTCCATCGTGTATGAACTCGCCTTTTTGGGTGTATTCAAGTGCTTCGTGGAGAGCGTCATCGGATATTTCTTTGATGCGCGTCTCGCATGCTGCGATGAGTTTGCGGAGTGACCATAGTTCGGTGAGTGGGCTAACTGATTCAATAAGATTGATTTCATTTGCGTTGATAAGTGCTTGACGCAAGGTTGATTTTTTTGTATTCATAAGATTAGTTGTTTTGAAAGTCATAAGTGTTAAAAATGTCTTTTAGTTGTGCGTAGGTGTACGCTTTTTCGGGTTCAATGCCCGCGCTGCGCAGACCGCGTAGTATCTTGGCTCTGCGTCGGTTTTCTGCGGGTGTGACCCATTCCAGATTATCGGCGTGATAATCGTATGGATTAGCGTTGAGATGGTCGCACTCCATGGGTTTTTCGTTGCCGTGTTCGTCAATGAAAGTGGGTCTTGGTCCGTGCCACGCGGTGCATACGAGTGTGTGGCATGTTTTATTGCCGAATTGCCGCATTTTAGGGTAACGCGAACCAGTGGATACATAGTTTTTACTACCTCTTGTGCATGCCTGTTGGCTTGGACTAAAAGTGGGTAATACCTCATTGAGTCCGTTTTGGGATAATGAATAGAAATGCCCATCGTAGGAGCAGTAGAGTTTAGCTGGGCCGTTTCTGTGTTTGACACCAGCGCATAGCCGCAGTTCGCTTCCGTCAATGAGGAAGAGTGAGTTTGCGACTTCCACTCCGCTTAATGGGAGTGGTTTGATAAATGGAATTGCCATAATTTTGTTTGGTGTTTGGTTAATAAAATTATGGCTACCGGTAGCCGTTGATTTTGTTCAACGCTGAATTCGGGTGCAAAGGTAGTGAGAAAATATTAAATCACTGTTCGGAATCCGAACAAAACACTTTTGAAGTTATTTTTTTAGATTTTCATATATTGTAGTCCTACTTAAACAAAGCACATCCGCAGTTTTTTGCAGATGTGCTTTACATTGTAGTTGACAGGCAAGGGTATCTATCATGCAGATGGTGTCTTTCTTGAATTGATTAAAGTCAAATAGTATGGTGTCCATGTTTTCGGGATTGCCGTCAACATAGTTGACCATCTCCTTTTCGAGCCATTCATTACATTTTTCATTGAGATTGAGTGTTTGTTTGCGTCTTGCATTTTTTGTTTGATTATTTATTTTATTCATGATTGTAGTTGCAGTGGGGAATGTTAATCCAATGCGACTACAAAGTTATGTTATTTCGGTTGTTTTTTCGTCGTTTTGCTATTTTACGCATATTTACTGACAAACATTTTGCGATTTCAAAAAAAAGAGCGGCTCGGATGAGTCGCTCTCGTTATTGAAGATTGTTTGTAAATTATTCTGCCGCTGGAGCCTCTGCAGGCATCTCAGCTGGCATTTCTGCTGGCATCTCTGTTTGTGGAGCAGCCACTTCCTCCACTTGAACAGCAGATTGCTCTACGCTGTTTTGTCCTGCGTTGAAACCAACTGCTGCGATAGCTAATACAACGATAATGATGATGAGGGTCCAAGTAGCTTTCTCTAAGAAATCAGCTGTTTTAGGAGCACCCATCACTTGATTGCCTCCGGCAAAACCATTGGCTAATCCACCACCTTTGCTATTCTGCACTAATACGAGCAGAGTGAGCAAAACAGCGGCAATAACGATTAAAATAGTGATAAAAATGTACATAGTATTTCTGTTGTTAAATTATTTGTCTAATAAGACGGCTATAACCGTACTATTCGTGCCTTTGTGGTAAAGGACACAATTGCGACTGCAAAAGTAGTGCTTTTTTTTGATATATGCAAATATTTTTCAATAATTTGCGTAAATTATGCTCAAATAGGTGTATTTACCACCTTGCGACAGAGTCATTGTATATATTCTCTGCTATTTCTGTAATCATGATAGCACATAACTCATCTTGCACATCGGATAACATTCTGCTGGCATCAAAAGTTTGGGATGCAGTGTAGGTGCGTTCAAAAGACTCTTCGGGTTTGATATTATTGGTGAAACGCACATTGACGCGTATGGTCAGTTTGCTTTCTGCGGCGTAACTATCGACCGAGATGGCGCCTTGTGAGATGTCGTAGCCAATAATCTCTCCTTCGAGTTCAAGGTCTCCTCCTTTGCGCAGTATTTGCAGTCTTGTTTGTCTTTGGAATAGGTCTCTGATACCCTCCGACAAGTTATTGCTGAGGGTAGGGTTGACCATGGCGGCATTATTAGGGAAATCCGCGATAGCGATGGTGCGTGTCGTTTGGTAGTCTATATTAGCTCCATTGAACTTATAGCTGATAGCGCAGCCTGCAAGCGTGAGTGCCATCGCTGTGAGTGTGATAAAAATGCAATTTCTCATAATCCGTGTTCTTTGATTTTGCGGTAGAGGGTGCGTTCGCTGATACCCAGTTTGGCGGCTGCATCTTTGCGATTACCACCGCACTCTTTGAGTGTGCGTTGTATGAGGTCTAACTGCACATCTCTAATGCTCGTGGTAGTACCGGACTCGCTATTCGTTTCTATAATAGGAGCGGTCGGTTCGTCTGTGATACCTTCCACTTCTTCCCATTCCTCTTGCGCAACAGGCGCCTGAATGAGCGTGTGCGCGCTATGCTCGCTCGGCAATTCGATAGGCGTATTATTGGCTATCTGCTGTTTGAGTTCGCGCAGTTCTTTCTGCGTCTGCATAAGCATGTTATAGAGCATACCTATCTCATTGGAATAGTCTTTGCTCTCCTGCTGTGTCTTGGCGCGTATGACTAATCCGTGCTGTTGCTCCTCTTGGGGTAGGTATCGCTTGAGTGTCTCTGCATTAATCTGGTGGTCCATCTCGATAACAGATATCTGCTCTGCTATATTCTTGAGTTGGCGTATGTTGCCCCTCCAGTATGCGTTTTTGAGCATCTGCGTGGCTTCTTCATTGAGTGAGAGCGGAGGCATTTGGTATCTATTGCAGAAATCGACAGCGAACTTGCGGAAGAGCATTGGTATATCTTCTCTTCTGTCCCTGAGCGCAGGTACGCGTATCTCCACTGTATTGAGTCGGTAATAGAGGTCTTCTCTGAAGCGTCCATCTTCGATGGCTTTTTTCATATCGAGGTTGGTAGCGGCTACTACTCGCACATTGGTTTTTTGTACTTTGCTCGACCCCATTCGTATGAACTCCCCTGTTTCCAGTACGCGCAGTAAGCGCACTTGTGTCTGTAGAGGCAGTTCGCCCACTTCGTCTAAAAAGAGTGTCCCTCCGTCTGCTATCTCGAAATAGCCTTGGTGCTCCGATTTGGCATCTGTGAAAGCGCCTTTCTCGTGTCCGAACAGTTCGCTATCAATAGTGCCTTCCGGTATAGCACCGCAGTTGATGGCGAAGTATTTTCCGTGTTTGCGTGCAGAGAAATTATGTATTATTTTAGGGAAGTGCTCTTTTCCGACGCCTGACTCACCAGTGATGAGCACACTGAGGTCAGTGCGTGCTACTTGCACGGCGATCTCAATAGCGCGATGTAGGTTAGGGTTGGTCCCTATGATACCAAATCGCTGTTTGATGGCTAATAATTCTTGTGGGTTCATAATCAAGCATGACAAAATGTCATGCAAAGATAGTAAAAAAAGTTTGAAAGTTGAAAGTGTAAAGATGAAAGATGGTGTTTTTAGGGTAAAAAAGTTATTTTTTGTGAATATTCTTCGTGTGCGCTTGTGTATGTAAGATTTTTTTTGTATCTTTGCCGTCGCTATTGGTGTGTGGATGATAAAACCGCCGAACCCATAATTTAGTTTTGAAACAAAAATCAGTAATGTCCTAATAAAAAATATACAAAAACACAGAAAACACTTTGAGTGCTTTTAAAGCAATGCTTTTAGTGCAAACTGCTACTAAAAATTGCTTGCAAGCATGCTTACAGACACTTTTTACTACCAATTTACCCAACTCTACGAGTAAAAAGCACTCAAAGATAAAAACATAAAAAATAATTCATTTTCAAATCGTCGCGCACAAATTTTCGCGATAACTAACTAATTTTCAATAAGTCAAAGAACAAATTATAATTTTTTAGTGGACACTAGTGCGAAAATATAAAAAACATTTTCTTCAAAGAAAAATGAATAATTAACATTTTAGAATTTAGATTTTATATTAAACAAAAATAATAAAAATACAGTCCCAAAGGCACTAGAGCTCTCGCTCTTATGGATACCCGTCCCTACCTGCCTACCTATAAATATATTTATCGTTAGTCCGTTAGGACGGTTCTCCACATCCATAGGATGTAAATGCCTTTGCGACAGCAAAAATATAAAAAACATATTCTTGGTTCTTACAAAGACTTGCTTCGTTAATCGAGATACATTATAACTACTATGCAAAAATATTATTCTATTTTACTGCTATGCTTTGTTGCGCTGACGGGTTGCGTGACGCAGAAGCAAATGACTTACTTGAGCAATGCTGATGCCGGTTTTGCTGATTCTATCAATTCGAGTTTCTCTACGCGCACGGAGGCAATCATCCGTCCGGGTGATGCGTTGACTATTTTTGTATCCGCTTTGGATCAAGAGGCAGTAGTGCCTTATAACCTTCCTACGGTTGCTTTTGCGGCTCCCGGTGCGACGCAAGTGCAGACGACACCCATGCTGCAATACTACATCGTGGACGAAGCCGGTGATGTGGAGTTGCCTGTATTGGGTAAGGTGCATGTGGCAGGTCTCCGTCGTACGCAGATAGAGGAGCTGGTTAAGCAACGCTTGGTATCACAGGTGGTGAATCCAATGGTGCGTGTGAACTTGATAGGTGCGCGCGTGTCTGTGCTCGGCGAGGTGAATCGTCCCGGCCATGTGTCTTTGGGTAATGGACGCCTGACCATCTTTGATGCTTTGGCTGCGTCAGGTGACCTGACAGTGTATGGTCGTCGCGATAATGTGATGGTTACACGCGAGGTGGATGGTAAGTTGCAGATAGCGCGTCTTAATTTGCGAGATGCCAATATATATACATCACCTTATTACTACTTGCAGCAGAATGATGTGATTTATGTGTCACCAAACAAAGTGCGTGCTATTAGTAGTGCGAATGCCGGTTTATGGCTGTCGATGGTTTCTACCGTAGCTTCTGCTGCTACAGTTATCGTGACCGTGGTGAATGTGGCAGGGCAAAACTGATGTTAGACCGCTGGCGCTGTTAGATGTTAGACCGCTTTGCTGTTAGACCGCTGGCGCTATTAGATGTTAGATGTTGGATGTTAGATTTTATATTGTAATATTTAGAATATGGATCAGAATAGTAACGAAATAGATATTCGTAAAATAGTACGAGTAGTATTGGAACACTGGTGGTGGTTTGTAGTAGGTGTGGCAGTGTGCTTGCTTTTGGGTGTAGTGCATTATTTGCGCAAGACGCCTAAATGGACTACCGAAGCCAGTATAGTGCTTCGCCAGAAAGAAGGAATGGGTGGGCAGATGGAGGCATTTGCTCTATTGGGTTTGTCAGGCAATCAGGCCGCAGAAGATGAAGTGGTGGTGCTCTCTTCACGAGGATTAGCGTATCAGTCTATCGACGCCCTCAACCTATGGGATGCCTCTTTCGTAAAAAGCGGTCTGCGCTGGTATGGCGAGTTCCCTAAGTCTGCTATGACGATAGAATATATCCAATTGACGGAAGAAGCAGCGTCGGAACCTTTCACAGTGACCGTCTCGGTGACGAAGAATGGGTACCGCGTGAAAACCAAACGCGGTTATTTCCATAGCTCAACTACCCGCGTGGCGGACTTGTCACAACCTATTGAAACAGAGGTGGGTACTATTCGTATTCATGCCAATAGACCGCTTAGTCCAGACACTACCTATCGCGTGGCGCATGCACGAAAAGAGATAGTGGTGGAGCAGTATAGAAGCAATATGCAAGTATCGCAGCATAAGAAAGAGTCTAATATCATTCACCTCAGCACCACTTCCACGATGCCAGAGCGTGATAAGGCTTTCCTCTACCAGCTCATAGAGCAATACAATATGAATGCAGTGGTGGATAAGAATATGATTGCTACCAATACTGCTGCATTCATTGACGAGCGATTGAATATCATCACAGCCGAACTGATTGCAGCAGAAGAAGCTGTCTCTGCTTACAAGGCACAGAATAACATCGCCGACTTGGAAACACAAGCGCAGCTGTTCCTTGAGGCAAGCAGCAAAGAGCAACAAGCAATGGCTGAAGTGGAGACACAACTGAGTTTGGTGGATTATATAGATGCTTTTCTGCGTGACGAGACGAAGCGTCATAACCTTATTCCATCGAATATAGGTATCACCGACGAGTCTATTGCAGAGGGGTTGGCGGAGTACAACGCATTGCAGTTGCAGCGTATGCGTATCCAGCGTACGGCTACAGAAGACAACCCTGTTATTGAGCAGATGAATGCACAGTTGGGTTCTATGCGGCAGAATATCATCGCTACTATCGCTTCTGTACGCGAGAGCCTGCTTATCCGTCAGCGCGGACTGATGGCGCAAGATACGAAATTCAACAGACGCATCAAAGAGGCGCCTCTTCAAGAGCGCGAATACATACGCGTGCTGCGCCAGCAAAAAATAAAAGAGCAATTATATCTCTTCCTCTACGAGAAGCGCGAAGAGAATGCGCTCATGCTCGCTGCGACAGCTATGCCGGCAAAAATGCTTGATGTGCCACAGAGAGACCTCAAGAGTCAAAACCCCAAACCAAAGATGCTGATTTTACTATGCCTCTTCTTGGGAATATGTATTCCTGCCGGCATCTTGTATCTATATATGTTCTTCAATGATAAGATTGATGATGCGAAAGAGTTCGAGCAGCGTATCAAAGCACCGTTATTGGGACAATTGGTGCAGAACTCGCGTAATGCACATATCGCTATTCACGAAGGGGAGACATCTGTCTCTGCAGAGTTGTTCCGCCTTATCCGTACCAACCTGCGGTTTATGCTACCAGCCGAAGTGAAAGCACCTGTTATTTTGGTGACCTCTTGTATCAATGGCGATGGCAAATCCTATGTATCAAGCAATATAGCACTCTCATTGGCTATCTTGGGTAAGAAAGTGGCGCTGGTGGGGTTGGATATTCGCAAACCGATGTTGGCGCAGTATTTCAATCTAAGCAATAAGGGACATCTGACCGATTATCTGGCAGAGCCTGATGTGCAATTAGACGATATCATTGTGCCCAGTGGTGAGCATAAGAATTTAGACCTGCTGCCATGCGGTGTTATTCCTCCTAACCCATCGGAGTTGTTACAAACGGCTCGTTTGGAGGAGTTATTCGCTGCATTGCGCGAACGATACGACTATATTATCGTAGATACAGCTCCTGTGGCATTAGTGAGCGATACATATCTATTGGATAGAATAGCTGACATGACTATCTTCGTTTGCCGCTATAAATACACACCTGCTGAGATGATTAATTATGTGAACTCGGTAGTAGAACAAAAGCGTATGAAGAATGTGGCTTGTGTGCTCAATGCTGTCAAGGGAGCGCAAGCCGGGTACGGATATGGTTACGGATACGGAACCAAAGAGAAATAATATACTATGATTGTTTGTGTAGCAGAGAAACCATCCGTTGGCGAGTATATAGCCCGTGTCTTGGGCGCTAACCAACGCAAGAATGGTTATTTCGAAGGAAATGGGTACCAAGTGACCTGGACCTTCGGACATCTCTGTGCGCTATACGACCCGCAAGAATACAACGAGCAATGGAAAGGGTGGAACCTCAGTTCATTGCCTATGATTCCTCCCCGCTTCTCTATCAAAGTGCATGGTGACGAGGGAGTGCACAAGCAATTCAATATTATCAAAGCCCTTATCGAGCAAGCCGATGAAGTGATTAACTGCGGTGATGCCGGGCAAGAAGGAGAATTGATTCAGCGATGGGTGTACCAGAAAGCAGGATGCAAATGTCCCGTTAAACGGCTATGGGTTAGTTCACTCACCGAAGATGCTATCCGCGAAGGTTTTCGTCAACTCAAAGACCAGTCGGAGTACCAGCACCTCTACGAAGCAGGACTCATGCGGGCTATAGGTGACTGGTTGTTAGGCATGAACGCTACGCGCGCATATACAATAAGGTACGCGAAAGGAGTAGGACGCAATAGGCAAGTGCTTTCCGTAGGACGAGTGCAGACACCTACTTTGGCACTCGTGGTCAAGAGACAGGCGGAGATAGAGCACTTCGTGCCACGCACTTATTGGGAACTGAAAACAAACTATAGAGATACGCTTTTCAGTGCGCAGATACCTGTAGAGGATGGAGAGTATGCCATCACTTCGCTGCAACAGGGAGAAGAATTAGTCAATGCTATCAAAGACCTGCCACTGACTATCACTTCGGTGGAGAAGAAAAAAGCATTGGAATATGCACCCAAGTTATACGACCTAACTTCATTACAGGTCGATTGTAATAAGAAATTCGGTTTCTCTGCCGAACAAACACTGCAACTCATTCAGTCGCTCTATGAGAAACGCGTGACTACTTACCCGCGCGTGGATACTACTTATCTGAGTGACGATATTTATCCCAAAGTGCCTGCTACCTTGGCGGGTATCAAAGATTTCTATCCGCAAGTGACGCCACTCTTGCCTTTGAAGGCGGATGGCAAGAAAGGAGCCGGTTCGCTGCCTAAATCCAAGAAAGTATTCGATAATAAGAAAGTAACAGACCACCATGCTATCATTCCTACAGGTATGCGCCCCGATGCGCTTACAGCAGATGAGCGCAAGGTGTATGACCTCGTGGCACTGCATTTTATTGCTGCTTTCTATCCCGAATGCGAGGTGAGCAATACGACGGTGCTGGCTAAGGCAGGTGAGGTGGATTTTCGTGTGACAGGTAGGGAAGTGCTTAAGCAGGGTTGGAGAGAAGTGTTTGAGAAGGGACAAAGTGACAAAGGACTAAGTGACAAGGGACTAAGTACAAAGGAGGATGGTGAAGAGGGCGCTGAGGCGGAAGAGACGAAGAGTCTGCCTGCTTTTACGAAAGGCGAATCGGGTCCGCATGAACCAATACTCAAAGAGAAAACCACTACTCCGCCCAAGTACTATACCGAGGCAACACTTCTGCGTGCGATGGAGACAGCGGGTAAGACGGTGGAAGATGATGAATTGCGTGACGCAATGAAAGAGAATGGTATCGGACGCCCTTCTACGCGTGCAGCTATCATAGAGAAACTATACCAACGCAAGTACATACAAAAGCAAGGTAAGTCTATCCGCGCTACAGAAGTAGGAATAGAACTGATACACACGATCATATCGCCATTGCTTAAGTCTGCCGAACTGACAGGATTATGGGAGAAAAAACTGCGTGAGATAGAGCGTGGACAATACACTGCACAGCAGTTCCTGGATGAACTAAAGCAAATGACGAATGGTGTGGTACGCGATGTGAAAACCAATAAAGCAGGTATGCTTTGCCCCGTATGCCGAAAAGGAGTTATTATTCGCGGAAATACCCGTTATGGTTGCTCCAGATGGCGCGAAGGATGTACTTATGCCGAACCATTTGAATAAAAAATATAAAATGTGAAAAAAATTGTGACTTTCCGTCAATTATTACACATTGTGTACCGAAAAAAGCAGTATCTTTGCACCCGTAATTGATTTAATAATTTTAACAATTAATATAAACACAAACAAATTCTTTTATGAAACTGAATTTAAGTGTATTCCGTACCATGATTCTGTCGGCCTTTCTTGTGATGGGAATGGCGCTACAGGCTCGTGTCGTTAGCGGAGTAGTGAAGGACCAAACAGGCGAGACAATCATCTCTGCTTCGGTCGTAGTGAAAGGTACCTCTATTGGTACAGTAACGGATTTTGATGGTAACTACTCATTGGAAGTGCCGGAAGATGCGAAAGTGCTTGTGTTCTCATACATCGGTATGCAGACGCAGGAGATTACCATCACAGGCAATGTGCTCAATGTAGTGCTCAAGGAGAACTCTGAGGTGCTCGAAGAAGTGGTGGTTACTGGTTATGGTACTACCAAGAAACGCGATGTGGTTACTTCAGTGGCTTCTGTTAGTGCAGAGCAATTGAAAGATATCCCTGTTGTTTCTGCAGCAGAAGCATTGCAAGGTAAGATGGCGGGTGTATCTGTTACTACTACAGAAGGTAGCCCTGACGCAGATGTGAAAATCCGTGTGCGTGGTGGTACCTCTTTGACGCAGTCTAACGATCCATTGTATATTGTGGATGGTTTCCCTGTTTCTTCTATCTCTGATATCGCACCAACCGATATCCAATCAATGGATGTATTGAAAGATGCTGCGGCTACTGCTATCTATGGTGCGCAAGGTGCAAACGGTGTTATCATCATCACTACCAAAGATGCAGACACCGATAGCGAAGATAAGATGACTTTCAATGTAAGTTATACCGGCTTCGTAGGATGGAAGAGTATTGCTAAGAAATACGATGTGATGGACCCAGAAGAGTTCGCGTTGATGCAATATGAATGGGCATATCATAAAGATAATACATTGTCTGCTATGCGCAGCAATTTCTACGCATATTTCGATAAACTATACAATGACACGAAATACAAAGAGCCAAACGAGATAGAGAACTCTACTATCTCTGATATCTTGGCAGAGTATGCAGATCCAAGCAAACATGAGTTTATTGATTGGCAAGATCGTACTTTCGGTCGCACAGGATTTAGTTCTAATCAATCAGTGAGCGTGAGCGGTGGTAATAAGAAGGCTAACTTCACATTATCATACAACCGCATTGATGACAAGGCTATCATGGAGCAATCGAACTATGTTCGTAATAACATCTCTGGTAAAGCAAAGTTCAAACCATTCAAGAACTTCACGATTGGCTTCACTACTCGTTTTACCAATACAGAGGTGCTTGGTTCTGGTTCTAACGCAATCAAGGATAACGGTACTTCTACAGAGTCTCGTTTGCGTAACTGCGTCGTTTATACTCCTACTACTTTGCTCTCTAAAAATGATGGCTCATTGGAGGAAGAAGATGAGACCTTTGGTTCGCTCTACGACCCCATCACTACTATCCGTGATAACTATAAACTCAAAATGGATAAGAAATGGAATATCCAAGGTTATATGAGTTATAAGTTTGCTAAGCATTTCACTGCTCGTGTAGATTTGGGTTATCAGAGCCGTCATATCTCTACTGACCGCTATTATGGTCCTACTACTTATTTTGCTCGTAACACCGGTCGTCCAGGCATTGAGGGCGGTACTGCACAACTTCAAGTGACAGACGAATACTCAACTGTATTGACTAACCATAACACATTGGAATGGAAGCAGACATTTGACGGTGACCATAATGTGAGTGTTTTGGTTGGTGAAGAGACTGTTATCCGCAAAGGTGAGACTAAAACCCAATACGGATTTGGTTATAAGGGTAGTTATGATGTCCTCAATGGTGAAATATTCAACTATTTAGGTCAGGCTGCTTATTCAGAGTTTACCAATTATGTAGATCCACGCGATAATCAATTATCGTTCCTCGCGCGCGCTAATTATGATTATAAAGGTCGTTATTATGTGACTGCTACTTTCCGTGCTGACTGCTCTACGCGTTTTGCAGAAGGAAACCAATGGGGTTATTTCCCATCAGCAGCTCTTGCTTGGCGTATGTCTGATGAGGAGTGGATGCAAGGCGCATCAAGTTGGTTGAGCAATATGAAATTCCGTTTGTCATTAGGTATGGCAGGAAATAACAATGTGGACCTCGGTTATCTGCACCCAGACTTCTTGTCACAATCAATGACCTATTTCGATATGGGTAAAGGTACCAGCAATATATTGGTAGTAGGTGGTAGCGATAAGATTGCTGCCAATCCAAACTTGAAATGGGAGACAACCATCACTCGTGACTTCGGTATTGACTATGGATTCTTCAACGAGCGTTTGACTGGTACAATCGACCTCTATTGGAATACCACCAAAGACTTGATTATCCGCCAGATAATGCCAGCTCGTTATAACTACCAATACCAGAACATCGGTTCTACTCGTAATATGGGTATGGAGTTCTCTGTAAAAGGTGTTATTTTGGATAAGCGCTCAAAGAGCTTGAGTTATAACTTGTCCGTAGATGCAAATATCTCCTTTAATAAGACACGCGTACAAGACTTGGGTAACATCACTTCGATGTTGGCACAAACCAGTTGCTTCGGTTCTTCTGAGTACTTGACAACAGCTGAGTTCTTATTAGAGGTAGGTCAACCTGTAGGTAATGTATATGGTTATGTATCAGATGGTTACTATACAGCAAATGATTTCTTGAGTTATATGGGTAATACCCAATCATGGGGATTGAAGACTGGAGTGCCTGCTTATGGTGATGGTTTCTTGACCAATGCGCCAATGCCAGGTTCTATCAAGTTCAAAGATTTATCAGGACCTGATGGAGTGCCTGATGGTAAGATTGATGAGAATGATAAGACTATCTTAGGTAATACAGTTCCAACCCATACAGGAGGTTTCAATATCAACTTCAATATCGGTGGCGATAAATGGGGTAAGTTCGACTTGGCTGCTAACTTCACTTTCTCGTTCGGAAACCAAATCTTGAACTTGTCTAAGATGGAATATACCACTGTGACTGAGAAGACCAAAATGCGTAACTTAATCTCAGCAATGAGTTATAACAACCGCTATTCTCTCTTCTCTGCAGAAGGTCAGTACATGCCGGATGTTTATGCAACTTCTGCTATGTTGTTTGGCGATGCATATGTTGAATTTGCGAACCAATTGGATCAAATGAATATGGATAAGGGTGCTAATACTTATAGTCCAATCATGTCACATTATGTAGTGACAGACCAATGCTTGGAAGATGGTTCCTTCCTTCGTCTCAACCAATTGACCATCGGTTACTCATTACCAAAGGTATGGATGGAGAAATCGAAAGTGATTAGTAATATCCGTGTATATGTACAAGGAACCAACTTGTTCTGCGCTACGAAGTACACAGGATTGGACCCTGAAGTAGATACTCGTTCAAGCAAGAACCCATTGACTCCTGGTGTAGATTTCTCTGCATATCCAAAGAGTCGTGGTATAAATGTAGGTTTGAATATTCAGTTCTAACATTTAAAATTCAAGACTTATGAAAGCAAAATATTTTATTTTAGGTGCTTTAGCACTAACCTTATTGGCCTGCGAGAAGAATTTCTTTAGCACAGAGTCTCCATCGGCCATGGATGAGGCTGTATTCAAATCTGCTGATTTGACAGAGCAAGCTATCGGAGCGGTTTATAACGCATTCGGTGAAGATAAATCTTTCCGTAATCGTCTTTGCGGAGGATATGTGGCAATGAATACAGATATTGAGCACTGTTCTAAATCAGAAGATGCTGAGTATGCTGCATATAATATGACAGGTGGTACAGGTAACCTATCTACCTCTAATGGTAAGGACCCTTGGGCTTATCTAAATTCAGCTATTGAGCGTTGTAATGTAGTGATTGACGGTATCCGCAAACATTCAGATACAACAAATGTAACCTTCAAATACTTATTAGGTGAAACCCTTACACTTCGTGCATTCTGCTATCTTGAGATGGTTAAATTATGGGGTGATGTACCTGCAAGTTTTGAGTCTTTTAATGGCTATAACCCAGAGGTGTTGTATGCAAAGAAACAAGATCGTAATGTGGTGTTTGAGCAATTGCGTCTCGATTTGAAAGAGGCAGCTATGCTCATGCCTTGGAGTCCTTCTGTACCAATTGGCGCTGCGGCTAACTACACAGGCCGTCCAAGTAAAGCATTAGCATATGCGCTCTTGGCTCGTATGGATATGATGTATGCTGGATTGGCAATGCGTCCAAATGTATTCACCGAAGGCGGAACAAAGGACTGCTCTGTGCAGTATAATGTGAAAGATGCTGCAAAGCGTCAAGAGTTATACCAAGAAGTAGTATGGGCATGCGCACAAGTAATCAAACAAGAGGATTATAAATTCCAAAATACATTCGAAGAGGTCTTCAAAGATCTATGTCAGGATGTAACTGATTACTCTGCATCAGAGTGGATTTGGGCACTGCCATTCTTAGATGGCGCTCGTGGTCAAGTATTGGCGTTGACCGGTAATAAGATGTCCACCAACTGTGCGGGTGCATTGATAAATACGATTTCCTATGGTTCTGGTGATAAGAACAATGCCAAAACACAGGCGATGATTGAGATAGTACCTACTTTCTACTATGCATACGATAAGAAAGACTTGCGTCGTGATATTACAATCCTTCCTTGGACTTGGGAGTACGATGATGGTGCTGGTACTGGTTCGTCATACACTGCTGCTGTCTTCCCTGGTGTCGCTTCTACCGATAAGAAGGTTTATCAGAAGCAATCTAATGTGAGTCAGATGTACTGCGGTAAATTGCGTGTAGAATGGATGAAGCGCAAATATTCAAGTAATGAGGATGGTATCGATATGCCAGTGATTCGTTATACGGATGTATTGCTGATGTTCGCTGAGGCAGCTATTGGTTCTAAAGAAGGAAACGCTCCTATAGAACTATATGGAATCAATCCACAAGAGTGTTTTGATAAGGTACGCGCTCGCGCAGGTTTGCCATCAAAAACACTTGATTTCAATGCTATCGTAGATGAACGCGCCTTTGAGTTCTGCGGCGAGAATATCCGTAAATACGACTTGATGCGCTGGGGTATGCTCAAAGATAAATTAGAGGCAGCACAGCAAGCAGTATATGACTTACAGAATAATACAGGTATTTATGCAGGTCGTCCTGACACAGTATGGTTCCACTATACCCGCGTAGATGATTATGCACAAACAGGCGCTGCCTATGTCTTTGACAAATTCGTAGGATTAGATGTAGATGCAACTAAACCAGCTGAGTTTGATAAAGAAGCAGGATGGGTGGCTAAGTCATTCTTTGATAAAGAAGGTGTGCCATCTATCACCACTGAGAACTGGTATCTCTACAAAGCAGGTACTAATATCGATATGCATCAATACTGGCCTATCTTTGATGTGAATGTTAGCGCATCTAATGGTACGCTATGGAATGACTATGAGTATTAAAAACTATTATCTCTTATTCGGTTTTTTTCTCTGCCTTATCTCATGTGAAGGATGCAGAGAAAAAAATCCTGAAGTGTCAGGAAAGGCGCTTGCCTTTCCTGGGGCTCAGGGTGGTGCAGCCTATGCTACGGGTGGTCGTGGTGGTGTAGTAGTGCATGTGACAACATTGGAAGATGCACGCGATAAGACTACCGGTCAACCCGCTATAGGTACGCTCCGTAAGGCTGTTCAAATGGATGGTACACGCACGATTGTATTCGATGTGTCCGGTACTATTCATTTAGAGAGACAATTGGAGATAGAGAGCGGTGATGTAACCATCGCAGGACAAACGGCCCCAGGAGATGGTATATGTATCGCAGGGTACCCAGTGGTAGTGAAAGCAAGTAATGTGATTATGCGTTTCTTGCGTTTCCGTATGGGGGACCAAAATAAAGTAGAGGGGGATGCACTCTCTATTAATAATAAGAAAGATGTAATGGTGGACCATTGCTCGTTCTCATGGTGTACGGATGAGTGTGTGAGTTGTTATGGTAATACCGATTTCACGCTGCAGTACTGCTTTATCACTGAATCGCTTCGGCGTTCTGTGCATGTGAAAGGCAACCATGGTTATGGAGGTATATGGGGCGGAACGAATGCTACATTCCATCATAACTTGCTGGCGCACCATGATAGTCGTAATCCACGCTTTGACCATGATTATGTGAATGCAGAGTGTGCGGGACCGATTGATTATGTGAATAATGTGATCTATAACTGGGGTGGTAACTCTGCTTATGGCGGAGAAGGTTCAACCAAAGGTGCCGGAGGCAGACATATCAATATGGTGAATAACTATTATAAGTATGGTCCTGCCACAAGCAAGAAATCGCGCATTGTCCAACCTACTACCCGTTGCGGTAATTGCACCGATGCATTAGGTGGTACAGTTGATCCGGGGAAATTCTATATTACAGGAAACTATGTATATGGAAACCCGACTGTCACCGCAGATAACTGGCAGGGTGTCAACCCTGATGAATCAAGCAAATTGGATCTATGTAGAGCAGAAACGCGCTGGACAGAAGGACTGACTACTATGACGAACGAGCAGACAGCAGAGGAAGCGTATGAGACGGTTCTGGCGAAAGCAGGATGCTCATTGCATCGCGATGCAATTGATACCCGTATTGTAGAAGAGGTACGCAAAGGAACATATACACATAAGGGTTCTAATGGCTCTACAAACGGATTGATAGACTCTCCTTCTGATGTGGGCGGATATCCTAAGTTAAACTCTACAGAGGCTCCTAAAGATACCGACCGCGATGGTATGCCTGATGAATGGGAGGATGCTAATGGTTTGGATAAAGGAGCTTCAGCCGATAGTAAAGCATATACTATTGACAAGAAATATACAAACTTAGAGGTTTATATCAATAGTCTGGTACAAGATTTGTATTGATGTAGATAAATAGGTATTGATAGATTGGAAATGAATACACAAAATAACATGAAGAAATTATTTTTACCCATCGTAGCATTCGTATGTGCAATGGCGCTCAATGCGCAAAATCCGTATGATAAGTATTATACCGATCTGCCTTGCGCTGTAGAGAAAGTGCAACCAATCGTATTTCCTGATTATACAGTGAGACTGACTGATTTCGGGGCAGTGGATGACGGTAAAACAGATTGTACAGAGGCTTTCGCTCAAGCACTGAAGCATCTTAAAAAACAAGGTGGTGGTCATCTCATCGTGCCTGATGGAACATGGTTGACAGGTCCTATTAAACTCGTGTCCAATGTGGATTTGCACTTGGAGAATAATGCTACTATTCTCTTCTCGCCTAACAAGGAATTATATGTTCAACCATCCGATACATTGCGTGATGGTAAGAAAAAATGCTATGCACTCATTCATGGTTCTAAATTGCAGAATGTAGCCATTACGGGTCATGGTACTATTGATGGACAAGGATTTTATTGGCGTCCTATTAAGCAAAAGAAGGTGATTACACAAGATGTGATTGCAGTGGATGGTAATGTATGGGAAGAGGCTCTTGCTATGGGTGGTGTGACCAAGCCTGATGGTAATAGCAAGAAATGGCTCATTTGGTATCCATTCAATCTAAATAAGGACCTCAATATCCCTAATATAGCAGCAGATCCTATCACACAGGAGAAGATGCGTCCGCATTTGGTTAATATCACAGACTCAAAGAATGTGCTTATTGAGAATGTGAAGCTAATCAATTCGCCTAAGTTCCACTTGGTGCCTACTCGTATTCAGAATTTGATTATTGATGGTGTGTATGTGCGCTGTCCTCATTGGGCGCAGAATGGTGATGCAATGGACCCGGGTAATGTGCAGGTAGCATTGATAGTAAATTGTAATATCTCTTGCGGTGATGATGGAATCTGTATGAAAGGTGGCGTGGGAGAGAAGGGCGTAGCAGCCGGACCACAACGCGATTTTGTGATTCGCTATGACACCGTTTATCATGCACACGGCGGTTTTGTAATCGGTTCGGAATTCTCAGGCGGTATGCAGCGATTAGTTGTGCAAGACTGCTATTTCGATGGTACAGATATCGGATGTCGCTTCAAATCAGCACCTGGTCGTGGTGGTTGGTGCGAAGATATATATTGCCAGAACCTCATCATGAAGAATATGGTTAATTCGGCTATTCTTATCTCCTCTGGTTATGCAGACAAGGGCGCAGGCGTGAGTGCTACAGATGCAGACGACAAGAGCGCTTTCTTCCCAGATTGGTCGAATATCACATTCCGCAATATCACATGCGTGGGGTCTAAGCAAGCAGTGGATATTCAGGGATTAAAAGGAAAACCAGTCCGCGATATCCTATTCGATAATGTGATGATTATCGGAAATAGAGGTGGTATTAAGATGGAGTGGGCAAAGAATATTAAGTTTGTCAACTGTAATATCAATCCCAAACCAATGCCAATCGAGGACTATAAGAAGATAGAAAATGTGACTTATAATGGTCAAGACCCAGACGCTGTGGAATAAAAAATAAAAAATACACATTTTTCGTCAAAATATACTTGTGTGTTTGCTAAAAATGTAGTATCTTTGCAGCGTATTTGTAAAATGCAAATTACAATTAACTAATTATATTAACTCTAAAACAAAATTATTATGAAGAAATTTTTCCTTCTTGTAGCTGCAGTAGCAGCAATGGCAGTTAATGCTCAAGTGTATGACTTGACTACTATGAACTTTACTCAAGCTGATTTGACAGTTACTAACGGTACTGTAGCAGACGATGCTGCTAAGGCTTATTACACTGTAAAGAATGTAGCAGGTGAGACAGTTGTTATGACTATTGCTCAACTTCCAAACATTGAGTTCTCTTATAAGAACTCTGCTGAGAAAACAGCATTCAAGGTTTACTACAATGCAGAGGGTAAGGATGGCAATGGTAAAATCCAAATGGATGGTAATCAACGCGACATCACTTTCACCAATGTAACTCCTGGTACTGAAATCAAATTGACAGTTGCTTCTAAGGGTGATACTGGTGCTCAATTCGTAGATGGCGACAAGGGTACTGCTTTCACAGGTTGTGTTGCTAACAACCCAGCTGCAGAAGGTATCGGTACAGCTCTTCCTGGTAAGACCGCAGAGGCTGGTGCACGCTATGAGATCTCTGTAACTGCTGTTGCTCCTACAGTGACTATCCGTGAGACTGTTGGTGGTTATATTCTCTATGCTATCGAAATTGGTGGTTCTAATAACAACGAGGCTATTGACAATGTAGAGGCTGGCGTTAAGGCTGTTAAGACTTTCGAGAACGGTCAACTCGTTATCATCAAGAATGGTGTTAAGTACAACGCACTTGGTGTAGCTCTCTAATCCATACAGAGTATATACAACAAAATGGCTCGCATATGCGGGCCATTTTTGTATGTGTGTCGTCGTAGTTATTTGTTATTTTATTCCTGCAATCTTAAGTGCGGCATTAATACCATCTAATGCAGAGCTGGTGATTCCCCCAGCATAACCCGCTCCTTCGCCGCAAGGATATAAATTAGGGGTAGAGATGGATTGTAAGGTGTCAGGATCTCGTGGAATACGCACAGCACTACTGCTTCGGCTTTCTACACCTACAATAATAGCATCATTGGTAAGAAAACCAGGATATTTGCGGTCAAAATCACGGAATCCTTGTTGCAGTCGTTTCCCTATATGGGCAGGTAACCATTGGTCTAAACGGCTTGGTAGGATACCTGGCAGATAACTGCAATTAGGCAGGGTATGCGATGGTTTGCCTTCTACGAAATCGCGCAATCGCTGTGCTGGTGCGGCATTCTCTTTGCTCTCTTGATTATTCATACATTGCATGGCCTCTTGGTATGCGAGTGTTTCCAATGCTTCTTGGTATGCTAATCCGCGTAGTGGGTCATCGCCGGGTATGTCTTCTGGATTGATTTGCACTACGATACCGCTATTAGCAAAAGGTGAGTTGCGATGACTCGCTGACATGCCATTAACAACACAACTGCGTAGTGTACTCCCCGCTGGTACCATATGACCGCCTGGACACATACAGAATGAATAAACACCGCGACCATCTACTTGCGTCACCAGACTATAACTGGCATTTCCTACATACTCAATGCGATTTTTATGGTACATTAACTTATTGATCAATTCCTGTGGGTGTTCGGCTCGTACGCCCATGGCAAACCCTTTTGTTTCCAAGGCTACACCTTCGCATTGTAGCATACGATAGGTATCATGAGCAGAATGACCGATAGCAAGGATGATAGGAAATGTCTCCTTTGTACTTTGTACTTCTTTGAGACTCTTCACGCAAGTATTGAAGTGTATCTCTCCACCATGCGCTATGATGCACTCGCGCATTCGTTTTATGATGGAAGGCAGTTTGTCACTTCCTATATGTGCGTGTGCTTCGTATAGTACGGTGTCGGGTGCTCCGAAATAATGGAATAGTTCCATTACGCGCTGCATATTGCCGCGTTTCTTAGAGCGGGAGAAGAGTTTACCATCTGAGAAAGTGCCTGCTCCACCTTCTCCAAAGCAATAATTGGATTCCTCGTTGAGACCCATATTGCGATTGAGTTGCGCGATATCTATCTTGCGTTCACTCACTTCTTTTCCACGCTCGTAAATGACGGGTTTGATTCCGTGTTCGAGGAGCGTGAGCGCAGCGAAGAGTCCTGCCGGTCCTGCCCCGATAATTATTACTTGTCGGGAAGCATGATGCACATCTTGGAAGATAGGTTGAGGATAGAGTGGAATGGGGGCATCCTTTGGAATAGGATTTCCATTTTCGTCTATAAGAATGGTAAGATGCACCTTCAGCTCTCGCTGGCGTGCATCTACCGAACGCTTTACAACACGCCATTGCTGCTGGGCAACATAGGCGTCTTTAGGAGATAGTATGTATTGACGAGTAGTCAAATCAACTTCCTATCTTGTGTAGGACCACTTCAAGTCCTAACTCTTTTACTTTTTCGTTTATCTTGGTCTCCAGTTCTTCGCATAATTCAGGGTTGTCGCGTAGTACATTCTTTACATTATCACGACCTTGTCCTAATTTAGTATCTCCGTAACTGAAGAACGAACCGCTTTTCTTGATGAGCTCTGTAGCAACAGCAAAGTCTAAAATCTCACCTACTTTAGAGATGCCCTCGTTGAACATCAAGTCAAACTCTGCTTTTTTGAATGGAGGTGCTACTTTGTTCTTTATTACTTTAACGCGTACTTGGTTACCTTTGATCACTTCTCCATCCTTTATTTGTCCTGTTCTGCGGATATCGAGTCGCACGCTTGCGTAGAACTTAAGCGCGTTACCACCTGTGGTGGTCTCTGGGTTGCCGAACATAACACCAATCTTCTCGCGTAGCTGGTTGATGAAGATGACAGTGGTACCTGTTTTGTTTACCGATGCAGTCATCTTACGCAATGCCTGACTCATTAATCGTGCTTGTAGTCCCACTTTGTTATCTCCCATCTCTCCTGCGATCTCTGCTTTCGGAGTCAGCGCAGCTACGGAGTCGATGACAATCAAATCTACAGCAGCAGAGCGGATGAGTTCATCTGCTATATCAAGTGCTTGCTCTCCTGAGTCTGGCTGTGCAATGAGTAGGTCATCTACATTGACACCAAGTTTCTCTGCATAGAAACGGTCAAAAGCATGCTCAGCATCAATGATAGCTGCGATACCACCTTGTTTTTGCGCTTCTGCCATTGCGTGGATGGCTAATGTGGTCTTACCTGATGATTCAGGACCATAGATTTCAATGATTCGTCCTTTGGGAAATCCACCCACTCCTAATGCAAGGTTGAGTCCAATGCTACCTGTAGGGATGACAGCTACATTCTCAATCTTCTCATCGCCTAATTTCATGATAGCGCCTTTGCCAAAGTTCTTGTCAATCTTCGCCATTGCAGCTTGTAAAGCTTTTAGTTTTTCTGCAGAAGGCTGTTGCTTGTTGTCTGTTGCCATAGTATATATATTATTTGGTATTACTAAATATGTTCTTCTTAATAGTTTTGAACGCGAGTGCAAAGGTAATAAAAAAAAAGCATATACGCAAGTACATACTTATTTTTTTGCAAAATAGCGGCAATATGGTTGTAGTCCACACTGCTCGCATTTGGGTTTTCGTGCTTGGCAGATATATCGCCCGTGTAGTAACAACCAGTGGTGTGCTTTAGGAATGATGTCTTGCGGTATATAGCGTACTAACTGATCTTCTGTTTGTCTGGGTGTGCGGCTGTGGGTGGTGAGTCCTAAGCGTTCGCTGACGCGGAATATATGTGTATCCACTGCCATAGTAGGTTGATTCCAGATGACAGCACAGACTACATTGGCTGTTTTGCGTCCTACGCCGGATAAGGTTTGTAAATCATCTATATTATCGGGTACTTCGCTATGATAGACGCTTACTAATCGTTGCGCCATCTGAACCAAGTGCGCTGCTTTCGCCCTCGGATAACTAACAGATTTGATGTATGCATATACTTCATCGTTTGTGGCTTGTGCGAGCGCTTGTGGTGTGGGGTAATGTGCGAATAGTGCAGGAGTGACCATGTTAACGCGCTTGTCAGTGCATTGGGCAGAAAGCATGACCGCTACAAGAAGTTCAAACGGATTGCTATAGTGCAGCTCGGATTGCGCCACGGGCATGTTGGCTTCAAACCAATGGAGTATGTGCTCAAAGCGTTGTTTGGTCGTCATGATATATCTTACTGAGGAATTGTAATAGTCGTGTGGCTTGCTGTTGTACGCTGGAGGTCTCAGGAGTGATTTCGCGTTTCTGTAAGCGCAGTAACATTATCTGGTATAGGAGCAATAAGCATGCTTCTATATCCGACATAGTCGGTCTGTCCGTTTTGGCTTTTAGGAGATTGAGCGATGGAGTAAGTCGTATGACGGTAGCGCGGTAAATAGCATCTTCTTGTGATAGACGCGTGTGCAGTTCCTCCAATTCTAATAGTGCGTTTTGTGCTAATTGCAGATGACCGCTCTCCATAATACCCTCACGGTGCATCATCTCGTTTAGTTCATGCAGTTCTGTGGTGGCATCTGCTTGCGCAGGAAAAGCACGCAAGTAGTCCTCCATCTGCCATAAGTAAAGGATATATTCAGCTATATTATCTTTCTTACTTTTCATTCTTTTTCTGCTTTTGTGTTAGGCTTCGTCCTCGTCGTCATCCCAATCTATTTCGTCTAGATAGGTGTCGCTCATGAATACTTCGATATCTCGTCTATCTTTCTTAGTGGGGCGTCCTGTTCCTCTATCGCGTCCGCTTTGCCCTGCTAATCGTGCCAGTTCGAGCAGTTCGAGTTGTGCTGGCGATGTGATGTCTCGTAGGTATTCGGGTACGAGTTTGGCTCCTAATCGGTTTTGGCATAATTGCAAGATGCGATAGGTGTAGGTGATGGGTCCTTTGCGTACAGAGAACGTGTCGCCTACATGGAAGGTTCGGCTGGGTTTGAGTTGTACACCATTCATGGTGATACGCCCATTCTTACAAGCGTCTGCTGCGATGGAGCGTGTCTTGTAGATACGCATTGCCCATAGGAATTTATCAATCCGTACTTCGCTCATGGATGCTTATTTATTATTAAACTGGTTCATGGTGCGGTCAATGCCAGCGAGGCAGAAAGAAGGGATGAGTTCTGTTGTCACTTTGAGTCGCTCGTTTATCTGCTGTTCCTCTTCTGTCGTCCATTTGCCTAATACGAAGTTTATCTGTGTGCCTCGTGTGTATTCGTTTCCAATACCAAATCGCACGCGCGCGTATGCGTCCGTGCCTAATACAGATTGTATATTACCTAAACCATTATGTCCGCCATTACTTCCTTTCTTGCGGATGCGTATGGTGCCGAATGGTAAGTTGAGGTCGTCAACAAGCACGAGCATGTTCTCTACTGGTATTTTCTCTTGTTGCAACCAATAGCGCACTGCGTTTCCGCTTAGATTCATATAGGTAGATGGTTTGAGTAATACCATCTCTGCTGATTTGACGCGGCATTTTGCTACAAAACCATAGCGTTTATCCTGCCACTCCGCATTTACAGACTGAGCGAACGCATCGAGCATCATAAAACCAATATTATGACGTGTGTTTTGATATTCAGGTCCAATATTGCCTAAACCGACGATTAGAAATTTTGCCATACTCTTAAAAAATGAGGGAGCGAGTTATTCCCGCTCCCTCTGCTTTTCTACTTTCGACTTTAAGCGAAAGCGGTCTTTCGACTAATTATCCTTGTTTGCTTTGACGAGTAGCTTTTACCTCTGCTACGCAAGCATCAGCTGGGTTAACCATGGTCAAGCCCTCTACTTGTACATCAGCTACGGCTATCTTCTTACCCAAACCTAAGTTGGTAACATCAATGTTGATGCGATCTGGGAAAGCGGTGTATATACCTTGTACTTTCATCTTGCGCATGCTTTGAACCAATTTACCACCGGCTTTAACACCTTCAGCCAAACCATTCAATTGAACTGGGATAGCAACAACTACTGGTTTATTCTCATCAACAGCGAGGAAATCGATATGCAATGTGTCGCCACTGATTGGGTGGAACTGCATCTCTTTTACGATAGCGTTGGTTTGGGTCTCACCAATAGTCAATGCTACGATTTGTGTGTCTGGAGAATAGATAAGTTTGCGTACATCTGCAACAGAAACGGTGAAAGTGCAGTTTAGTCCGCAACCATAGAGGTTACATGGAATCATGTTCTCTGCGCGAAGAGCCTTAGCGGCTTTCTTTCCGTACTCAGCACGAGGAGTACCTGTAAGCTCAAATACTTTCATAATAATAATTTGTGTTACTCAATATGGGGCAGTGAAATTATGTTGTGTGGCTGCCCGTATCCCATCACACTTGAGGCTGCTCGCGCAGCCTCGTCGTTGTTGCCCTCCGAGGAGTCGAACCTCGCTTCTCTGAACCAAAATCAGGTGTAATACCGATATACGAGAGGGCACCGTTGCAGGCATTAAGCCCGCTTGCTTTCTAGCCATAGAGGCTCATTCGTATCAAAAGCGGGTGCAAAGGTACTGCTTTTTTTTGATATACGCAAATATTTTTGCACTTTTTTGCTTTTTTATGCGATAAAATTTTCAAAAACAGCAAATAGTCATTATTTAGCAATCACCAAATAATAGTTTTTCTTTCCTTTTTGGAATAGTAAGTATTTGCCGTTGAGCAGTGCCGCGTCTGTGAGAGGCGTTTGCGGATCGGTCAGTTTCTCTTTGTTGAGTGAGAAACCATTAGCTTGAATCATCTTCCGCGCTTCGCCTTTACTGCTGAAGATATTTGTCTTTTCTGCTAAGAGATCCAATGGTGCGATGCCTGCTTTGAGTTCGTCCAACGCAATCTCGTATTGTTCTACACCATCAAAAACTTGCAGGAATGTCTCTTCATCCAGATTACGCAATGCGTCTGCGGTGGCATTACCAAAGAGGATATTACTTGCCTCTACAGCGGCTTCGTAGTCCGCTTCGGAATGCACCATGCATGTTACCTCTTTTGCTAAGCGTTTTTGCAGTGCGCGCATGTGCGGTGCTTGCTCGTGTTCTGCGATGAGTGACTCAATCTCTTCGCGTGTGAGAGAAGTGAAAATCTTAATATAGCGCTTTGCGTCATCATCGCTCACATTCATCCAGAATTGGAAGAACTTATATGGACTGGTGTATTTCTTGGAGAGCCATATGTTTCCGCTTTCTGTCTTGCCGAATTTCCCACCATCTGCTTTAGTGATGAGTGGGCAGGTGAGTGCATAAGCCTCGTTTCCAGACATCTTTTTGATGAGCTCTGTACCAGTGGTTATATTTCCCCATTGGTCTGAACCACCCATTTGCAGTTTGCAGTTCTTATGCTCGTTGAGGTAAACGAAATCGTATCCTTGTAGCAATTGGTACGTAAACTCGGTAAAGGACATTCCTTGCGAGAACTCGCCATTGAAGCGTTTCTTGACGGAATCCTTCGCCATCATATAATTGACAGTGATGAGTTTACCTATATTACGTGCGAAGTCAAGGAAGGTGTAGTCTTTCATCCAGTCGTAGTTGTTAACCAACTCTGCTGCATTCGGTTCATTGCTATTGAAATCCAAGAAGTGCTCTAATTGCTCGCGTATGCACGCTACATTATGGCGTAGTGTCTCTTCGGTGAGCAGGTTACGCTCTGCGGACTTACCACTTGGGTCACCAATCATACCTGTCGCACCACCTAATAGCGCAATAGGCTTGTGTCCGCAATCCTGTAGATGGCGGAGCATCATAATACCACATAGATGACCAATATGCAAACTGTCTGCTGTAGGATCAATACCTACATAAGCGGTAGTCACTTCCTTTAATAACTGCTCTTCTGTACCAGGCATGATATCTTGTAACATGCCTCTCCAGCGTAATTCTTCTACAAAGTTTTTCATCGTCTAATAGTGTGTATTTACAAATCGAGTGCAAAGGTACAAATTTTTTCTGAAATATGCAAAAAAAATAAAATATTTAAGTTTGGCACGATGTTTGTTGTTTATTTGGCGAGACACTAAATGTTAGTGAATAAGGAGAAAAGAGTTCGTTCAAAGTTATTCAAGTGATTGGTTGAACGAATTTCCAAAAAGAAGATTGTTTGTTATATTACGGAACGAGGTCGTCGGGATGACGACCTCGTTCTTCTTTTGGGCTATATAAACGAGTTTAGAATTTATAGCGAACACCTAATGAGATACCATCATAGAGACCCCATGTGTTGAAACCAATGCCGCCACCATTTGCTCCTAATACACCAATGTTTGGACGCCAATCCAAAGAGAGTTGGAGTGGGAACCAGAAGTCATACTCGATACCGAAATGACCAGCAACACCTACGTGCCAACTTGGAGCTTGGAAACCATAAATACCTCCGGCAGCACCAACACCCATGTACCAATGCCACTCACCCTTGTTATTCCAAGGAACGGTTGCACCAAATGGATCAATCCAATCGTAAGTAACGATACCACCGATACCCCACGCACCACCAATAACAGGAACATTAACAGCTACATCTAACATGTTAGCTTCGCCAAAACCATGTTGATAACTAAGACCAAGGCCTGAACCTAAGTTAGCACCAATAGAACGAGGTTGTGCGTACGCTGTGATACTTGCAATAGCAAGAACAGCAATCAAAAGATACTTTTTCATAATTGTGTAATAAAATATTTGTTAAAAAAAATATCGGGACGCCATGTTATGTGGCATCCCGGTGAGATTATTTATTCAATGCAAGTGCTACATTCACGGCGCATGCTACGGTGCAACCTACCATTGGGTTGTTACCAATACCGAGGAAGCCCATCATCTCTACGTGTGCAGGAACTGAAGAAGAACCAGCGAACTGAGCGTCAGAGTGCATACGACCGAGTGTGTCAGTCATACCATAGGAAGCAGGACCTGCAGCCATGTTGTCTGGGTGCAAGGTGCGACCTGTACCACCACCAGAAGCAACAGAGAAATATGGTTTACCAGCAAGGATACGCTCTTTCTTGTAAGTACCAGCTACTGGGTGTTGGAAACGAGTAGGGTTGGTAGAGTTACCTGTGATAGAAACATCTACATTCTCGTGCCAGAGGATAGCTACACCTTCGCGTACATCGTCTGCACCATAGCAGTTTACTTTTGCGCGTGGACCATTGCTATAGGCTTTTTGCTTTACGATATTGAGTTCGCCAGTAGCGTAGTCAAACTGAGTCTGTACATAGGTGAAACCGTTGATACGGCTGATGATCATAGCTGCGTCTTTGCCAAGACCATTGAGGATGATGCGCAATGGTTTTTGGCGTACTTTGTTTGCCATCTCAGCAATCTTGATAGCGCCTTCTGCTGCGGCGAAAGACTCGTGTCCTGCCAAGAAAGCGAAGCACTCAGTCTCCTCGCGGAGCAGACGAGCTGCCAGGTTGCCATGTCCGATACCCACCTTGCGGTCGTCTGCTACAGAACCAGGGATGCAGAATGCTTGCAGACCGATACCGATAGCTTCGGCAGCGTCAGCAGCGTTCTTGCAGCCTTTTTTGATAGCGATAGCGGTACCTACTACATAAGCCCACTTAGCATTTTCAAAGCAAATCATTTGGGTCTCCTCGCAAGTCTTGTAAGGATCCAAACCATATTGCTCACATATTTGATTAGCCTCTTCGATAGAAGCGATACCATTTGCGTTGAGCGCGGCGAGCACTTGTGCCTCGCGGCGGTCTTGTGATTCGAATTGTACTGGACGTATCATAGTATTACTCCTTTCAAATTATTCATGTCTTGGGTCAATAAATTTAACAGCTCCTTGCTCCTCTGTAGTGCGGCCATAAGTACCAGTCACTTGCTTGAGTGCTTCCTCTGCAGGCACACCTTTCTTAATAGCATCCATGAACTTGCCCATGTGTACGAACTCGTATCCGCAAGTCTCGTTGTCTGCGTCAAGGTATTGCTTGGTGATATAGCCCTCTGTGAGTTGCAAGTAACGCACACCTTTTGCCTTGGTAGAGAAAAGCGTACCGGTCTGGCTGATGAGGCCCTTGCCTAAGTCTTCCAAACCAGCACCGATGGTCAAACCACCTTCTGAGAAAGCAGACTGAGTACGACCATAAACGATTTGGAGGAATAACTCGCGCATCGCGGTGTTGATAGCGTCGCAAACGAGGTCAGTATTCAGTGCCTCAAGGATAGTCTTTCCTACGAGGATCTCACTTGCCATAGCAGCAGAGTGGGTCATACCAGAGCAACCGATAGTCTCTACGAGTGCTTCCTCGATGATACCATTCTTTACATTCAAACTGAGCTTGCATGCGCCTTGCTGAGGTGCGCACCAGCCAATACCGTGCGTCATACCAGAGATATCTTTAATCTCAGTAGCCTTCACCCACTTACCCTCTTCTGGGATAGGTGCTGGTCCGTGCTTAGGACCCTTAGCTACTACGCACATTTCTTGTACTTCTTTAGAATAAATCATGTGTCTTGTTTGTATTATTTAGTTCAATATTTGTTTCACTATATTTTGCGGTGCAAAATTACTACTTTTTTTTGATATATGCAAATTTATTGATAAAAATTTCGTATGGAGTCGCAAACATGTCTTGGGTTGCGCAGCATAGGTTGTGTGGAATAGAAACATTCGCCGGTTATCTCAGGGATAGTACGATTGAGTTGCATTTGTCGGCTAATCTCGTTTCCTTGTCCCCAACGCGTTTTGGGGCTTGCTTTCTCTAATCGGTACGGTGCGAGACCAATATATAACTTGCAATTTGTTCCTTTGACTTCGTTTGCCCACCAGTGTGCAAGTTTTTCGTAGTCAGCAGCTTTCTTGCCAATCTCCCAGTATAATTGAGGTAGGATGTAATCAATCCATCCTTGTTGTATCCAGAGGCGTGTATCAGCGTATAGGTCGTCGTAATTAGTGATACCTGCTGTTGTTTGGCTGCCTGTGGAATCAACGGCAGCATTACGCCAAACGCCAAAAGGAGAGATGCCAAATTGCACATTTGCCTTACACTCTTTGATGGTGCGACTGATATCTTGTATGGCTAAATTAACATTATTGCGCCGCCAGTCGTGTATATTGCTAAAACCTCGTGGGTACTTAGCGAAAGTGCGGGTGTCAGGCAGTGGTGTTTTTCCGACTGGATAAGGGTAGAAATAGTCATCCATATGAATGGCTTGAATATCGTAGCGCTCCACGATATCTTGCACAATAGTACAAATCCATTCCCGTGTTTGGTCTAATCCGGGGTCGAAGTACCATTGCTTGGCATATTGCCAGAACCATTCAGGATGTTTGCGCATGATATGGTCCTTGCATAACATGGATGTGTCTGTTTTGGCGAGGTTGACGCGGTATGGGTTGAGCCATACATGCACTTCCATGTTTCGTTGGTGTGCTTGCTCGATGGTCCATGCTAATGGGTCCCATGGCGTTTGGGTACCCCAGGAACCTTGTGTGCCGGTGAGCCAATGGCTGACGGGCTCTAACTCGCTATGATAGAGTGCGTCAGAAGTGGGGCGTACTTGGAAAATGATGGCGTTGATGCCTATGCTTTGTAGTGAATCCAAGACCCAAAGCATCTCTGTTTGCTGTTTGTCGGTGTCTCCTATGGCTTCTTTGGAGGGCCAGTCGATATTTGCCACGGTAGCAATCCATGCGCCGCGGAAAGTAACTTCCGCTTGCGCGCACATACATACGAGCGCTATAAATAATATGGAGTAGGTGCGTTTTAGCATGTTTCGTTATTGAGTGTGATGATACCTTCGCTCACATGGAATACCTTTGCACTCTCACTGGGACGCACGATATCCGTAAGGTGTTGGCGGTCTGTATCGGTAATGAATATCTGTCCGAACTCTGGACTTTGAACCATATTCACTATTCGTTCCACGCGCTCGCTGTCCAAGCGGTCAAAAATATCGTCTAATAATAAAATAGGTTTCTCTTTGGTCCCTTGCTCTGCAATGTATAGTGCTTGAGCTAATTTCATAGCGAGCACGAAGGTGCGTTGTTGTCCTTGTGAACCTACTTGCTTGAGTGGGTGTTCACCCAAACGCATATCTAAATCGTCTTTGTGTGGACCTTGGCTGGTCCAACCCAAGATAATATCTCTCTGCCGGGTGCGCACATATGCCTCGCGCAAGTCACGGTCTTGTAACTGACTGATATAGCGAATACTGCATTCCTCGCCATTCTCGCCACTAATCTGCTGATAGACAGATTGAAAATAGGGATTGAAGGAATCGAAGAAAGTGGTGCGTGCTTGGAAAATATACTCCGCTAATGGCACCATTTGCCATTCGATTACTTCCAAAAGGTCGTCAGGTTGCGTGCCGGTGTCGGCTGCTTGCTTGAGAAGCGCATTGCGTTGCTTGACTAACGCATTATACTGTGTGAGGCTGTCTAAATAATGCTTGTCTAACTGACTGATGACAGCGTCCATGAATCGGCGTCGCTCGTCCGAACCTTCTTCGATAAGGTGCTGGTCGGATGGACTTACTAATACCAAAGGAATTAAACCTATATGGTCCACCAAACGAGCATAGTCTTTCTTGTTGCGTCTCAGTTGCTTCTTGACACCTCTTCGCAAACCACAAGAAATAGTAATTTCCTCTGCCTCTTGTTCGTTGTCCTCTTGTCCTTTATACACTCCTTGTACCATCGACATGTCTTGTCCGTGGGTGATGTTTTGCGAGTCTTGGTTGGTGTGAGATGATTTGGCAAAACTGAGTAGGTATATAGCGTCTAATACATTTGTTTTGCCTTGTCCGTTGAGACCAACGAGGCAGTTCATCTTGGGTGCAAATACCAAAGATGCTTCGCGGATATTGCGGTAGTTGAGTATATGTAATTGCTCTAAAGTCACAGTTCTTATGCGTACATGTTTACATCATCTGCACTAATCTCATTGCCTGTTAGGATGATTAAGCGTTCCACCATATTGCGTAACTGGCGTATGTTTCCTGTCCATTCTAATTGCTGTAGCGCTTCGATAGCTTCGGGGCTAAAGCACTTGGTGGCAATACCTTGTTCATGACAAATCTGCTCTGCGAAATGGTGTACAAGGAGTGGAATGTCGTCAAGGCGTTCTTTGAGTGCGGGTACATGAATAGGAATAACATTGAGACGATGGAAGAGGTCTTCTCTGAAATTGCCTTTTTCTATTTCAGCTTGCAAGTTTTTATTGGTAGCAGCGAGTACGCGCACATTCACTTTGATGGGTTTGTCTGAACCGACGCGTGTGATTTCGTTTTCCTGTAATGCGCGCAGCACTTTTGTTTGGGCTGCGAGTGACATGTCACCTATTTCGTCTAAGAAGAGAGTACCTCCGTCTGCTTGCTCGAATTTACCACTACGGTCTTTGACAGCACCGGTGAATGAACCTTTCATATGCCCGAAGAGCTCGGATTCAATCAGTTCGCTCGGTATAGCTGCGCAGTTCACCTCTACCATCGGTCCGTTAGCGCGTTGTGATTGCTGGTGTATAAGATGTGCAACTACTTCTTTTCCAGTACCGTTTGGACCTGTGATGAGTACGCGTGCTTCCGTAGGTGCTACTTTCTCGATGATAGCACGCACGCGATTGATGGCAGTTGATTCGCCAATCATCTGCGGACCTTTGGCTGCTACTTTTTTTCTGAGTTGCTTGGTCTCTTGGCGCAGTTGCTTGGATTCCAATGCGTTTTTTGTAGTGATGAGTATGCGGTTGAGGTCTAAGGGTTTTTGTAGGAAATCATATGCACCTAATTTGAGCGCTTGTACGGCTGTTTCTACATCGCCATGCCCCGTAATCATTACTATAGGTGTTTCGAGAGATGCGACAGGTGTGTCTTGATTAGCATATTCGCCTGTGTTTTTGATAGCAGAAAGAACTTCGATCCCATCCATCTCTGGCATCTTGATATCCGAGTAAATAAGGTCGTAAGTCTGCTGAGAAGCCATTTGTAAACCTTGTTTTCCGTTTTCTGCTACCTCTGCATCGTATCCTTCGTCTTCTAAGATCTCGCGTAGCGTGTTGCGGATTCCTCGTTCGTCATCAATGATAAGTATTTTCGCCATATAGTATATATTTTGTTTTCGGGTGCAAAGGTAATATTTTTTTTTGAGATATGCAAAAAATAATAATTTATATTTGCGCAATTAAAAAAAAAGTTGTACCTTTGCGGCGAAAATGCGATTATGGTGCATAAAATGTTTTAAACATACTTAAATAATCAATTATTCACACAAAATTCTTCAAACATGAAAAAGTTTTTTACTTTCTTCGCAGCCGCTTTGACGGCAATCACCATGTCTGCAGCTAATCTTACTGTAGCTGAGGCATTGGCAATGGGAAATGCATTGGCAGATAATGCAGAGACCGATACCGTTGTGGTAGAGGGTTATGCTGTTAATGTGACTCCTTATGACATTGCTTTTGGCAATCAACAGTTCTATCTTGCAGACGATGCTGCAAGCACAACTTCTGAATTGATGGTTTTCCGTGCTAAACCAACCAAGAATGGTGCTGCTTACCCAGTATTGGCAGGCGACAAAGTACAATTGAAAGGTACTATTAAGAAGTATGTAAAAGAAGGTGCTGAACCTATTATTGAGGTAATGTATCCTTCTGTAGTATTTGTGTCAGAAGTTGCTGGCGACCGTACTTTGGCTACAACTACTGAGATTACAGTAGCAAAAGCATTGGAGATTGGTGCTGCTTTGGCAGTAGGTGCTATCACAGACGAAACATATGATATCGTAGGTTATGTTACTCAGATTGACGACAATAGTTTCAATACCAGTTACAAGAATATGGTATTCTGGATTGCTGATGAGAACAACGGTGCAGCTACTAACGCAGCTGGTGCATTCGAGGTATATCGCGGTAAACCAACCCAAGAGTTGAAAGTAGGTGACAAGGTTTCTGTTAAGACTAAAATTCAAAACTATAATGGCGTTATTGAATCTGTATCCAGTGCTCCTGTAACTCTTCTCGAAGAAGGTACAGGCACAGGTGAAGGTGAAACATCTGCTGATGTAGTATTTGATAAGAATGACTTCGCTGGTCAAGGTGAAGTTGGAACAGGTAGTGCTAATGATGGTGGTCCTGTAACTGCAACCAAGAATGGTGTAACATTCACTTGCGATAAAGGTTATGGTGATGGTCAATATGGCGTTCGTTGCTATGCAGGTTCAACTGTAACTATCACTTCTGAAACAGAGCAAATTGCTAAGATTGAGTTCGAGTTTGGTCTTGACAAAACAGGTGGTTTGGATCCTGTTACTGTTGTAAACGCAAAAGAGTGGACCGTTACATTGCCATCTCAAGCTCGTATGAACAAGATTTCTATCTACTTTGGTACTGCTGAGGCAGTAGGTTATGACACCGTTACTGTAGCAGAGGCATTGGTTATCGGCGAGGCATTGGCTGATAATGGTTATTCAGATAAGAAATATGCAGTGGTTGGTTATGTAGCAAAAGCAAATGAATTTGGTGCTAAATATGAAGGTGCTCAGACATTCTACATGAGCGATGACGCTACTGCAACTTATGGTGAGTTTACTGCTTATAACTGTAATGTAGCTGCTCCTGGTGTTGTTCCAGGTAACTATGTAGCAGTAGTAGGTAAGATTCAAAAATATGTAGGTACTTCTGGCACTCCAACTATCGAGATTACTGGTGGTGAGGTAGAAATTCTTTCTGCTCCAGCTGAGGGTATCGAGGAAGTTGTATTGACAGAGAATGTACAGAAAGTGATGGTTGACGGTGTTCTCTACATCGTTCGCGATAACAAGATGTACAATGTACAAGGTGTACAAGTTCGCTAATTAGTACATACACATACAAAGCAAAGGATAGTTCGCTTCGGCGGACTATCTTTTTTTTTCTATTTTGTAAAGTGGAAACTACAAAAGTGAAAAAAGTTTCCATTTTTTTGTGTATGTAAATAAATAGTGGTATCTTTGCACTCGTTTTGTAAAATAGACGAAATGAAATATTACAGGAATAAGGGGGATTTGTAATGGAAAATGCACAGAAACAGATACTTAAGAAGTCCGGAGAAATGTTCTTTAAGTTAGGCATACGCAGTGTGTCTATAGATGATATATGCCATGAATTGGGTATTTCGAAGAAAACATTCTATGTTTATTTTGCGAGCAAAGACGAATTAGTGGCACAGTTATTGCATGTAAGCATAGACACAATGGCGAAAAAAATGGAAGAATGGTTGCGCCTGCATGATTTTCGCCAACTAATATCTATTTTGTTGACACAAAAAGATGTGAATGATAAAGATGTAAGATGCGTTCCGCAATTGGTCTATGACTTAAAGAAATACTATCCGCAGCAGTTTGCACAATTCCAATTGCAGTTGTTTGATGTGCAAAAAGACTATTTAATGCAATACCTGCAACAAGGCATCCGTGAGGGACTTGTGAGAGAACAATTGGATATTGAAATGACAGCTGTTATTCTTGCTAAATTGCATACCGATGCAATACGAGATATGGAGCAGATAGAGAATCATGGATATAAAATGCATAATTATTCGCAAACCATAAAAGATATCATCATACGCGGGGTGTTATCGGAAGAAGGTTTGGCACTATATAATAAGGAATAAAAAGAAAAAGATATGAAAAAGATTGTAATGTTATTATTTTCCACTCTCTTTGTGAGTGGTGCTATCTATGCCGAAGATCATGTGATGGCTGCTACGCGCGCTAATAAATCTTCGGTGCAAACACCTAAAGTGTTGCAATTAAGTCTCCAAGAGGCGCAAAACCATGCAGTTGAAAGTAATAGAAGTTTGAAAAACGCCTCTCTGGCGGTGCAAGAAGCATATGCACAGCGTTGGCAAACTATCGCTTCTATGTTGCCCCAAGTGGATGGGTCGTATGCCTATAGTAACTATTGTGGCTATAGTGCTACTTTGTCTATGGGTGGTATGGAAGTGCCGGTATCTATGCCGAATGTAGGCGCGTTGGGCGTGACGGCTTCGCTGGGACTTAACGGACAAGGTATTGTGGGCGCATTGCTCAATAATATCGCTATTGATATGAAGAAAATATCATTAGAGCAGTCCGAGTCTGAGTTACGAGGCAATGTGATGAGTAGTTATGTGAGTGTGCTCGCATTGCAGAGTATAACGGACCTGTTAGACTCTACTTTGCTCAATATCCAAGGATTAGAGCAAATGACACAGAGCGCAGTGGACGCAGGAGCAGCAGAGCAGACAAGTGCAGACCAGATACGCGTACGCGTCAACACCTTGAAGAACTCTATCAACCAGCAGAAACGAAATATTGAGTTGGCTTTCACCTCACTCAAAGTGCTATTAGATGTGCCTGTTGAGACAGAGTTGGTATTGACAGACAAAATAGATGGCGTCCTTTCAGCAGACAAAGTGCTATCACTATTAGGAGAGAACTTTGTAGTGGAGAATAATCTGAACTATCAATTGCTATCTAAGAATGTAGAATTAGCAAAGCGTAATGTGCATATGGCAGGTTGGGCTTATGGTCCTACGGTGGCTGTTGCATATAACTACGCAAATCAGCAGTACTACGGCGAAGGCGGTATGCGTATGACGCCTCCTAACTTAGTTCAAGTGAGTGTAAAAATGCCGTTGTGGTCAAGCGGTAAGCGCGCTGCAGGAGTGGTAGAGAAGAAAATTGCATACGAAGAGGCAAAAAATACACTCTCAGAGACTACCGACCAACTGGCTATTCAATATAGACAATTATGCTTTAACCTAACCAATGCCTATGAGACGTATCTCAATGAGAAAGAGAATATCGAGGTGTCAAAACGCGTATTCAACTCTGCAACAGAGAAATTCAAATACGGCGCAAGCAGTAACCTCGAATTGACGAACGCATCCAATGACCTTATCAATGCACAATCAACCTATGTGCAAGCTATGTTGTCGCTCGTGAATGCACAAGTGGAATTAGATAAATTCTTGAATAACTAATATATTATACGAAATATAAAATAACAAAGGATATGAAAAAGATTATTATGTACATTATGGCTGCAACAGCACTTATCAGTTGCGGCAACAAAGCAACTACAGACGCAGACCAAACAGAGCGTGTAGAGCAAGTAAGCACTATGGTGCTCAAATCGCAAGAGATAGAGCGAGATATCCAAATCTCAACGAACTTGCAAGGCTATCTGACACAGAATGTGGCACCTTCTTTGACTGGAAAAATAGAGCATATCTATTGCGAAGTGGGTGATGCTAAGCAGCAAGGACAAGACCTTGTGCGTATGGACCAAACGCAATACAAGACTACCAAAATCGCATTAGGTAATTTGGAAATAGAGAAAAACCGTGTAGAGCAATTGCTCAAGAGCGGTTCGGCTACACAACAGCAATACGACCAATTGACAGCGCAGTATAACCAGACAAAAGAGCAATTGGAGTTCTTGGAAGCAAATACTTATGTGAAAGCTCCTTTTGCGGGTGTTATTTCTGCTAAAAACTACGAGGATGGCGAATTATATGGTGGACAACCAATCTTGGTGCTCACACAAATAGACAAACTCAAAGCATTAGTGGCTATTCCTGAGAGTTATTACCCATTGGTGAAAGCTGGCATGAAGCTCACAGTGGAGAGCAAGATTTATCCAAACGAGACTTTCCCTGCTACAATAGAGGTTGTTTATCCTACTATAGACCCAGCTTCGCATACTTTCCAATGCAAAGTAGTTATTCCTAATAAGAGCAAGAAACTCAGACCAGGTATGTATGTGACTACCACGCTTGGCGTAGGTAAAGAGAAAGCTATCGTAGTGCCTTATCAATCAGTAGAGAAATTGATTGGTTCTAACGAGCGATTCGTATTTATCAATAATAATGGTTATGCAAAGCGTGTATCTGTTAAATTAGGTCAACGCTTCGACGAAATGGTAGAAATCATCGCACCAGAAATTCAAGACGGAGTAGAGTATATCTATGTAGGACAACACAAACTCGTGGATGGTGTGAAGATAAATATAAAATAAAGTTGAGAAACGCTTTAAACCTTTAAACTTCTAAACGAATTATGGCTATTTATAAAACCGCGATTAAAAACCCCGTAACAACACTTCTTGTATTCGTTGCGGTGATGATCATAGGTATTTTTAGCTTCATGCAATTGCCTGTGGATCAGTTCCCAGAAATGGACCCTCCATATGTGATGGTGATGACCACTTATCCTGGTGCATCGGCTTCTGAAATAGAAACCAATGTGTCCAAGATAATGGAGAATAACCTCACATCAGTAGATAATCTAAAGTACATCAATTCCACCAGTAAAGATAATGTGTCACTTGTGGTGCTCGAATTGGAATGGGGATGTGATATAACGGAAGCCGTCAATGATGTACGTTCCTTCTGCGATATGGCGAAAAACCAACTGCCAGACGGATGCTCATCACCAATGGTATTCAAGTTCTCTTCCAGCACTATGCCAATCTGCCAATATGCCATCACGGCAGATGAGTCGTATGCCGCATTGGATAAGATACTCAACGACGAAGTGATACCACAGCTCAACCAAATCAATGGTATTGGTAACCTCTCTGTGGCAGGTGCGCCAGACCGTTATGTTTATGTGGATATTGACCAACAGAAGTTAGATGCATATGGTATCAGTTTGGAGCAAGTAGGACAAGTCATTTCTGCCAATAACCTCAACCTATCTTCTGGTACTGTAAAGATGGACAAAGAGCAATACCAAATGCAGGTACGCTCAGAGTTTGTAGAGAGTAGCGAAATAGAAGACCTCATGGTGACAATGACGCCATTTGGTCAACAAGTCTTCATTCGTGATATAGCTACAGTACGCGATACTATCAAAGATTTGTCTTTGGATGAGCGTACTAATGGACGAGAGGCAGTCAGACTGATTGTAGCAAAGCAATCGGGTTCAAACACTGTGCAAGTGTGCGAGGATGTGCAGAAAGCGCTCGCGAAAATACAAACACAAATGCCTTCGGATGTTAAAATCCAAGAGATTTATAACTCAGCCGATAACATCCGCAATTCTATTAACTCACTCGAAGAGTCTGTGTTATATGCGCTGTTATTTGTGGTATTGGTAGTGCTCTTCTTCTTAGGTAAATGGCGCGCAACACTTATCATCTCTCTCACTATCCCTATCTCGCTCATCGTAGCATTCATCTATTTGGGATTAGCTGATTCGTCTATCAATATCATCTCGCTCTGCTCACTCACGATTGCTATTGGTATGGTAGTGGATGATGCTATTGTGGTACTTGAGAATATCACACGCCACATAGAGCGCGGGGAGCACCCAAGAGAGGCTTCTATCTATGCTACAAATGAGGTGTGGATCAGTGTTATCGCTACTACATTGGTGCTTGTAGCCGTATTCGTACCATTGACAATGATGGATGGTATGGCAGGTATCATGTTTGAGTCATTAGGATGGATTGTGACAGTTGTCTGCTGTACATCCACAGTAATTGCTATCACCTTGACGCCAATGCTCTGCTCTAAACTGCTTAAACCAAAGAAAGTGTGTGTCAAGAATGGTAAACTCATTGACGAAAGCGATAAGAAAACATGGTATGATAGAACGGTAGTGGCATTCCTGGATAAGGTGGATCGCGTTTATGCTAAGTCCTTAGGATGGTGCTTGAAACACAAGGCTATTTTGATCGGCGCACTATTTGTATTCTTTGCATTGTCCATCTTACCATTTGTATTTGGACAAGTAGGAACAGACTTCATGCAGCAGCAAGATAATGCTCGATTGAGTGTGACCGTTGAGTTGCAACGCGGTACGCGTATTGAGCAAACACTTAAAACCGCACGCCAACTTGAAGAGCGATTCATGGTACTTGTGCCAGAAATACAGATGATTGCAACATCTGCAGGTAGCAACGACGATGATGGTACGGGAGCTATTTTCTCCAGTACAATGAATAACACTATCTCTATGACTGTGCGATTGAATAAGAAATGGGAGCGTGAACGCACTATTTGGGAGATTGCCGAAGTGCTGCGTCAAGAAATGGCTACCTATCCGGAGATTATAGAGTACCAAGCAGCATTAGGCGGCGGAGGACCTGGCGGTGGAAATACTGTGGATGTGGAAATATACGGATACGATTTCGACCAAACCAACAAAATGGCACAACAAGTAATCGCTTTGGCGAAAGAATTGCCGGGTGCGCGTGATGTCTATGCAGATCGTGATGATGACCGACCAGAGATAAAAATTGTAGTAGATAAAGAGAAAGCATCTCGACATGGCCTCACTTCAGCCACTATCTCCTCTTATTTGCGCAACCGTGTGAATGGTATGGCAGTCGGGTACTTGAAAGAAGATGGTTCAGAATATGATATCTTAGTGCGCTTGAAAGAAGAGAATAGAAATTCTATTACGGATGTATTGGATTTCTCAATACCAACGCCTACGGGAGCAATAGTCAAACTATCAGAGATATGCTCGGTAGATGAGTATTGGGCACCACCAAAAATCGTTCGTAAGAGCCGTCAGCGTATAGTAACGGTTAAGGTAACCCCATATGAGACTACACTCGGCGAATTAGCACAAGCCATAGAAAAAGAGGTGCTGCCTAAAGTAGATATGCCAGCAGGATACTCTATCCGTATTGCAGGTGATTACGAGGACCAACAAGAGACATTCGCCAAAATGGGGATGTTAGGAGTGCTAATCATATTGCTCGTTTATATTGTGATGGCTTCTCAGTTTGAGTCATTCTCCAAACCAGCAATCATCATGTTCGCTGTGCCATTTGCATTGTCAGGTGTGGTATTAGCACTATGGATAACCAATACATCATTAGATATGATTGGAGCACTTGGATTGGTATTGCTTGTAGGTATTGTGGTGAAGAATGGTATCGTACTTGTGGATTATATCAATCTGATGCGTGAGCGAGGACATGACCTGAATGAGGCTATTCAAATGTCAGGACAAAGTCGTTTGCGTCCAGTATTGATGACTGCATTTACAACTATCTTGGGTATGGTACCTATGGCTGTGAGTCAAGGTGAAGGTGCTGAGATGTGGCAACCATTAGGTATTGTGGTTATTGGTGGTCTGACGGTTTCTACTTTCTTGACGCTATATATCGTTCCAATCATTTATGGCGTAATGTCTAAGAAAGGCGAACGAGATAAGATAAAGAAAGTACGCGAGAACTTCATCTTTATGGATATAGATGTGAAGGATTGCGAAGAAACACAAAATTCATAATTTATAATCTAAAATTGCATATGAAATCTGTAATGATAGTATTCAATCAAGCGAATACAGAACGAGTAGAATATATGCTTGATGTATTAGGTATTCGTGGCTTCACTTTCTTTGAAGAAGTGCAAGGACGAGGGTCTAAGGATGGCGAACCAAGACGCGGTACACATGCTTGGCCTGAATTGAATTCATGCGTAATAACTATAGTGCAAGACGAGCAATTAGATACACTTCTTGAAGCCGTTAAGAAGCTCGATAAGAGAAACGAGGAGGTGGGAGTGCGCGCATTCGCATGGGATGTGATAGCAACAGTCTAATTGATGTCAATTAGCAAAAAATCCTGCATATGCTTGCGTATGTGGGATTTTTTTTGTACCTTTGCCGCCATAATAAGCAATAGACGAGAAATACATGTATTGTAAATTAGAACATATCCATAAATCTTTTGGCAGACAGCAAGTGCTGAGAGATATTACTTTGGAAATTCCGTCAGGGCAAGTGCTTGGTTTACTCGGACCAAATGGGGCAGGTAAATCAACGCTGATGAAGATTCTAATAGGTTTGTGGAAACCGGATTCAGGGAATGTGGAAGCGCCAAGTAATATTGGATACTTGCCGGAAAATAATCCATTATATGAAGATATGTATGTGGTGGAGTATCTGCTGTTTATGGCGAGAATAACGATGCGTGATGCATCTGCCAAAGAGCAAGCGGACCGTGTAGAAACGCTCATAGAACGGGTCGGACTGATACCAGAGCGTCATAAGCATATACGAGAATTGAGCAAAGGATATAGACAACGCGTAGGACTCGCACAAGCGCTCATAGGTGACCCTGATTTGCTAATATTAGATGAACCTACTACGGGATTAGACCCAAACCAACTGGTGGATATTCGCAATCTAATCCGTCAAGTAGGAAGAGATAGAACAGTTATCCTATCTACACATATAATGCAAGAAGTGCGCGAAATGTGTGATAGAGTGGTAGTCTTGTCTAAGGGAACTATCCAAGCCGATAAAGCTATAGAAGATATAACGGACTTAGAAACACTATTCCGAGAAAAAACAGCACAATAATCCTGAATAACGAAAGCATGGAAGAATTTGATATACGAGCCCAAATAAATGAGCGAGAGCAAGACAATGCGCTACGCCCATTGTGCTTTGCTGACTTCGCAGGGCAAAGCAAGATAACCTCAAACCTCAAGATATTTGTTGAGGCAGCCAAGATGCGTAATGAGAGTTTAGATCATGTGCTGCTTTTTGGACCTCCGGGATTAGGTAAAACAACACTCAGTAATATCATTGCAAACGAACTTGGAGTAGGGTTCAAAGTTACTTCAGGACCTGTGTTGGACAAGCCCGGTGACCTCGCTGGATTGCTCACTTCATTAGAAACAAACGATGTGCTCTTTATTGATGAGATACATCGTCTCAGCCCAGTGGTGGAAGAGTATCTGTATTCGGCAATGGAGGATTATCGCATAGATATTATGATAGATAAGGGACCTTCTGCCCGCACAATACAAATAGATTTAAATCGCTTTACCTTAGTAGGCGCTACTACGCGTTCAGGATTATTAACATCTCCATTGCGTGCGCGATTTGGTATCAACTGCCACTTGGAGTATTATGACGCCGATATACTGGCAGGAATAGTGAATCGTAGCGCAGGCTTGTTAGGCGTGGAGATAGAACAAGAGGCGGCAAGCGAGATAGCACGATGCTCACGCGGTACGCCTCGTATTGCCAACTCGTTGCTAAGACGGGTACGCGATTTCGCGCAAGTGAAAGGGGATGGACATATCGATTTGGAAATAGCCAAATATGCACTTGAAGCACTTAATATAGATACCTTTGGTTTGGACCAAATCGATAATAAACTGCTTACTACGATTATTGATAAATTCCGTGGCGGTCCAGTTGGACTCAATACAATCGCAACAGCGATGGGTGAGGATGCCGGTACTATCGAGGATGTATATGAACCTTACCTTATCAAAGAGGGATTTATCAAACGCACCCCTCGTGGGCGTGAAGCCACAGAATTAGCATATAAACATTTAGGTAAGACGCCTTTCTCGGCGGATGGTCAGCAATCTATGTTTTGAATTCAATACTAATGAAGCATTATCGCGCTGTATTTATAGATTGGGACGACACTATCGGTGATTTTCATGGAGCAGCGAAAAAAGCACTGCAGGAGATGTATGATAAATACCATCTCTGCAACTATTTTGCTTCGCACGAAGAATTTATATCCCTCTACAAACCACACAATATAGAATTATGGAATCAGTATGGTAAGAGCCTCGTGACCAAAGAATTCTTGCGTGTGGACCGTTTCCTATGGCCTTTACTGCACGGAAGTAAAGTAGGCGATAGGTCGGCAATAAAGCAGGAGTTATGTAGTTTGGCAGAGCAGATGAGTGAAGATTTCTTGGGCTTGACTACAGCGTATTTTTCCTTGATAGATGGCGCAGCAGAAATAGTTCGCTATTTGGCAAATAAATATCCGCTGACGGTTGTTACAAATGGTTTTGTGGAGGTGCAGTACGAGAAGTTTAATAAAAGTGGACTCCGAGACTGTTTTGCGCATGTTGTATTGAGCGAAGAAGTAGGTTGTCAGAAACCCAATCCGCAAATAATGCATGTGGCAATTGAAAAGAATAAACAGCAGTTACCAGATTTGCAGCCGTCTGAGGTTATTATGATTGGTGATAGTTTTGCGAGTGATATATCAGGAGCGCGAGCAGCGGGAATGGATACAATTTGGCTTGCACAACCTGATACTATGACGGATGAACAACGCCACGCCGCCACATATATAGTGACAAGCTTACAAGAGATAAAACAAATATTATGACAAAATGGCAGAGAATAACGAATGGCATGCCTTTTGTCCCTTTAAATAGCGATAATAAATAGAAAAAAATGATAACATGAGCAAGAATAAGAAACAAGACAATAATACCTCTGTTCAAGAGGAAATGGTAACAGAGCAAATGCAAGAGCAGGTAGAGCAAACACCTGCCAATGAGGCAGAAGAGCAATCTGCTTCTTCGGAATTGGAGCAGTTAAATGAGCGTATAGCTGAATTGGAGGATAAGAATCTGCGTATGATGGCAGAGTTTGATAACTATCGTCGCCGCACGAACAAAGAGAAATTAGAACTGATGGCAACAGCCGGGGAACGTATATTCGTAGAAATGCTGCCATTAGTGGATGATTTTGAGCGAGCTGTAGAAGCAATGCAGAAAACAGAAGATATAAATGCACTGCGCGAGGGTATACAACTCATCCAGCAGAAGTTTATATCATTCTTGGATAAGCAGAATGTGCATGCAATAGAGACAGAAAACGCAGATTTTAATACTGACGAACATGAAGCAATCACTATGTTTGCCGCAGGCGATGATAAGAAAGGGAAAGTGATTGATTGTACGCAGCGTGGTTACAAACTCGGTGAGAAAGTGATACGCTTTGCAAAAGTGGTAGTGGGAGAATAAATGATAAACTCTAAACCTATAATTCAAAGTAGAAAGGACTAACTATGGCAGAGAAACGAGATTATTATGAAGTGCTTGGTGTAGCAAAGAACGCCAGCGCAGATGAAATAAAAAAAGCCTATCGCAAGAAAGCCATTCAATATCACCCTGATAAAAATCCAGGGGATAAAGTGGCTGAAGAGAAATTCAAGGAGGCGGCTGAGGCGTATGAAGTGCTATCTGATCCTCAGAAGCGCCAACGCTATGACCAATTCGGTCATGCAGGCATGGGCGGAGCAGGTGGTTTCTCTGGAGGCGGAATGTCCATGGAGGATATCTTTAGCCACTTCGGCGATATCTTCGGTGGTGCAGGGTTTGACCTGGGCGATTTATTCGGAGGTGGCGGACGCAGTCGCGGTCAAAGAGTACGCAGGGGAAGCGATATGCGCGTCAAAGTGCGCCTTACTTTAGAAGAGATTGCTACAGGTTGTGAGAAGAAAATCAAGGTGCGTAAATTAGTACAATGTAAGTCTTGTAATGGAACAGGTAGCGAAGATGGACGCACGGAGACATGTCCTACATGTAAAGGAACGGGACGCACTGTACGCCAGCAACGAGGTATTTTCGGCATGATGCAAGTGCAAGCGGAATGTGAGACTTGTCACGGAGAGGGGCAGATTATAAAGAATAAATGCGCTAAATGTAATGGAGAGGGTGTTGTACGAGATGAGGAAATAATCACAATCTCTATACCAGCAGGCGTAGCAGCAGGCATGCAATTAACCATGCAAGGAAAAGGAAACGCAGCACCGCATGGCGGAATAGCAGGAGACCTACTCATACTCATCGAAGAAGAGCAACATAAGGATTTTATTCGTCAGGATAGTGATTTGATATACAATCTATTACTGGATATGCCTACCGCCATATTAGGTGGACAAATACAGATACCAACCCTCTCTGGCGATGCCCGTATCACGATTACTCCAGGTACGCAACCCGGCAAAGTACTGCGTATGCGAGGAAAAGGACTCCCACGAATAGACCAGTATGGTCGCACATATGGTACTGGTGATTTGCTTATTAATGTAGGAGTATATATACCAGAAAAGTTAAGTAAAGACGAACGCAAACTAATTGAGCAATTACAAGATAGCCCAAATATAGTTCCTGGCTCGGCAGATAAGAAAAACTTCTTTCAAAATCTATTTGGATAATGAATAGACTATTAGGAATAATTCTATTAGGATGCCTTTGCACGACTATTCGTGCTGAGGCATTTCCTATGTTTGGAGTAGATTCTACACAAAGTAGCTTCTTTCATGATTGGTATCAAACAACAGATTTAGGTCATTATTTGGATAACTATAATGACTATGTAGTATATGAAGCAGAGACTACAGGCGAATGGAACCTCGGAGATAGGAATGTTTTTTCCATTGCAGGTAATTCCTTTCGCCAGAATAAGTATCGTCTTAATGGTATGCGTATTGACTCACGAGCACAAGTAGGACATACACTTTTGCATACACAGATGGATCGCACAGGACTTGCATTAGACTACCACAACGGTGTGCTTTCTTTTACAGATGACTCTATCCAGCAGGCACTTGTTCGTTTGACAGGAAATATAGGTAATTTAGGGGGTATATCTCCAGGAACAAAAGAGTTAATCAATCTCTTTCATTCGTCAGGAGAAGAGAGAACAATAGATAGTCGTCCAATGGATATGCGCAACCATATAGTAGGAGCGGGAACATTAGACGCTACAGTAGTAATTCCTGCTTATGGCAAACGATATTATCAACATGCCTATGTACATTATGGGCAGAGAAAACTAACTGCTTTTGACCATACTGGAATAAGTGGAATGTTTCCTTCAGAATACTATACAGCGCAGTTGGATGGGGAATTACCAATACCTCAAAATAAAGTAATAGACCATTTGAATTATTTCTTTGTTACCAATGGGCGTACTGATTATGGCTCCGAATTATATTTTAATGCGAATGAGTTAGCTGATAACCGAGCATATCATGCGGGTGTATATGCAACTAAATTATTTGCAAATGAAGGTAAATTAGTGCTTGGTTTGAGCTATGAAATGAATGATACACAGCATGATACACTTTCTTTTGAGCGTAATTTGTTAGATCATGATGGTGAGGCTTTTGAACCATGGTATGCAGATGGACAATTACATAGTGCAAACTTATCGATACAATATGACCAACCACTCTTACCTTGGTTGCGTGTACATGCAGAGATGTATAATTCATTGATACATTTCAACCCAACAATCAACCAATGGAGTAATCTTATATTCACTCAATCATTCAATGAGAAAGAACCAACACCTTTATATACATATCATTGGCAATCGAATGATTTCATATCAGGCATTTTGGAGAATGAGGCGCTCGTCATTGCAGAGAAAGAAGTTATAGACGGCATGAAATTATATGGGCACTTAGGTGTGTCATTAGATGGTATCTGTTTAGGTGAAGGGAAATCCGTTATCACACCTAACTGGTTGGCTAAGATAGCGCTGGATTATGAACCTTGTTGGTGGTTCCGTTTTGGAGTCTCTCTCAGTCATCATCGAATGTCTTACACATGGGATGAAGTGCGCTATTTGAGTAATGACTACATGAATGGCGAAATTCGCTACGCAGATAATACACTATTGGCTACTACAGGAGGACAATACCATACTCCTGATAAGGAATTGTGGATGCGTCAACCATCGTATGCCGTATTGGATTTGCCAATTCAGTTCACTTTTGGACCTTCGCATAGACATCGCTTCTCATTGATTAATTCCATTCGTAAGTATTACAATCAGTGGTTTACAGACTATGCGGATGGTTTGGATGCTAATATGGTAAAGGAAGGCGATTTCTACTATATGCGCGAAGGCGAAAAGCAATATGCGGTAACAACCCAACCACTGGATTTGATGTCTTCTACCATAGGCGGGCGTACGCCTTATTATATGTCTAATCTGGTCAAATATACCTATACAGGTAAGAAATGGTTTGTGATGGTTAGTTGGCAGAGTTATTTGATGGCAGGATTGAGTACGATGGGGAATGGACCATTGCACAATAATATAGGTTCGTTGTCAGAATCTTCAGCCAATCCGAATACATATTTAGCGAAGGAAGAAATGGATAAGGGCTTGCTTTATCAAGGAAATTGTCGTTTAAATCAAGATAAGTCATTTATCATGCGTATGCAGGTAACTTATAATGCGTGCAAGTATTTCTCCATTGGCTTTAATGGTAAGTTCAAAGATGGTCAGCCATTCTCTAATTACCGAACCATTGCATATACATCTCCATCAGGCCATCCACAAATAGCAATCTATAATGTAGATGCCAAAGGAATCAATATGGAAAATGCAGAGTTTGGAAAACGCGAAGATGCCTTCTTTAATTTCGAATTACGCGCAACGGGTAGATGGTGGGTTAAAAATATACCAATGTCATTAGAGGCGATGTGCTATAATATCTATGATTTTGGTACCGCACTAACCGAATATACTTTTGACCAGTCTTTTAAGCATGGCCGCCGAACAATGAGTATGTGCATTCCAAGAGGAATACTTTTTACACTTCGTGTTGGTCTGGAGAAGGAGTTTCTCTAATGAACAAAGTTCCTATGATGAACATGGTAATAAAAAATACAATTCCTTCTAAACCACATAAGAGTGAATCTGTAATCATATCAATCCAGCATATCCCCACAACGCAAAGCATCCAATATTTTCTCTCATCTTTGAAAATAAATGGCATAAAGGCCCAATAGCAAGCAAATAAGATGGCTGCGGCTAATCCTAATTCAATACAAATGGTTATAAACTGATTGTGTGGTGAATACTGATGATAGATATACTTGGTCCATCCTAACTCCTTGTATTGAGATACCATATATTGTGTAGCATTACCTGTACCTAATCCATATGCAATATAATCAGTTGGTGTTTGAGTAGCAACACTCCATATAGCAAATCGTGGTTCGAAAGCAGGGTCTGTTTGAGACGTATCCACTTTAGTCCATTCAGAAATAGGTATATCTGTATGGCGTGGATGAACGAGCATTCCAATGAGGGCACCGCCTATAAAAAGAATGCATATGATAGCAATACCAATGGTTTGAATGCGTCTGGAAAAATTACGAATAAAAAACCAATAGATGCTTATACCACCGATAATAAGTAAATTAAGTACTGCAGCACGCGAACCAGATAAATATACTCCCCATAGCGCTATACCAATAGCTCCTCCTATCTTTAACCATGTCAATAATGATGGCGCAGAGAGGGAATAGAGTGCTTTCGATCGTAGTGATGTGCATAAGATAATTGATGAAACGATACTCATACACAAGAGATTTGTGTAATGCATACGGTGCTTGATATTCATTAGAAAGTTTCCTACATTAGTCCAATCGATTGTCGTGATATCGGTAGAAAGCTTTTCTTGTGCTAAAGGTATATTATGAATCCAATAATAGGTAAACATATACATGCCTATGGAGACAATACTGCTTATGATTAGCGTGCGTAAGCATTGACGGATGTTATAATGATTATTAACACCGAAAAGCGCTATGGGAATAATAGATATTAAACTGATATCTCGTATAATAGTTGTTAATGCATCTTCCTTATTTATAGCCCATATTATTGAGATACAATTCCATAAAAACCATACCCCAAATCCAAAGACAATGAATTTGGTGATTGTATTCCAACGAATATTTTCACGATGTAACCAGCGTCCTTCAAGAAGCCAACTTATTCCCCATATTAACCAACATGTGTGAACAAAGTTCAATGGCAAAAATAGACTAATGATAAGCGCTAGGAAAGCATAGTAATTAAAGCGAGATAGAACTTCTGTGTATAGTTTCATACGATTATTTATTTATCTATAGGAATATGATTTTTCTGAATTAGTTGTAAGCATTGTTGATAATCCCATTGCTGCGTGTCTGCATATGCTCGCGCCAATTCTTGACAGTCATTCTTAGTAAGGTGGAGGCGTGTGGTTTGTTTACATCCTTGACTAAGATCAATATGCTGGAATATACGCATGCGGTTAAGATCTACTATCTGAACTTGACTACCATCGTCATTGACCAATATATTCCCTCCTGAGAAATCCAATGCATATAACCCTTTTTGGTGTAGTTGAGCCATAAAACGACCTACTCCTTGCATTATCAGGGAGCGATTAGGCCAATTTGAATCTCGAACAACCTGCCGTAGAGTATAGGGAAGTGGAGATAATTGACATGCGTAATAACTATCGTACAATATACCGCCTTTGCGATACTCACGATAGAAGAGAGGGGAAGGAGTTAGTTCGCCTAATAACTGCGCAAACTCCCAACTCCGTTGAGCTTTGGTTTTTCGGGAACGACCATATATCCAATTATTGGGAAAACGAGGAGTTTTAAATTGTTTTACCACAATATTATTTTCAATCACTTTAATACAGTTACGCCCTTGTTGAAGTATTTGAGTGCTTTGTTGAAATATCTCACGGATATTCTGGCTTAATGTGCGCATGTGTAGTTCATGATTGGTCATTATATAATCTTTCCAATCTTTCCCGGTTTCATGACTGAATGAACCGCATCCGTCTGCTTTTGCTTGTTGGCGAGTTATATATCTTTTTGCCATTTGCGTTGCGTTACGGTATTGGTAGTGCTGTACGGGAATGCATTTCCTCCAGACTAATCCCCAAGGATGTGGATAACGCCAGTTGTCAAGCCAAGTTAAAAAAGCATCGTGTCTCATAAAACGGCGTTCTTGCCGTTTGGATGGCAGGGAATGGGTAATGAGTGGTCTGTCATGCACAAAATCATTAGTCAAATGAAGTTGTGCCAGATCTTCTTTTGTTAATATGTAATCTGTACTCTCTTTCTTGACGGTTCTGTACATAGATGGCACTTCTGCAAGGAATGCGCGTACATCACCTTCATAAAACTCATCCGCATCCAATCGCACACACCACCAATCGCGACAACTCATTTCATGCCGAAAAGCACGGAATGCTTTTGCACGCAGTCCGATATGAAAAGGTCCTTCATAGCGTAGCCATGGGATAATCTGCAGATGTTTCTTGGATAACTCGCATATGATATCCCATGTGCCGTCTGTAGAACCATTATCAATAACGATAATCTTATCGCTCCAGCGGCAAGCATCAAGAAGCGAAGCTGCTATCACGTCTGCTTCGTCTTTGACCACTAAAAGGCTATATATTTTAAATTTTATCTTGTCCATGTATTATCTTGCGCCAATAATATACAATAGGGTTAGTATATTTGAGTTGTTTCCATGGCCTACTGGAATGGGGTTTATGTAGTACAGGATTGCTCATTTGTAAGATGTTATCAAATCCTAATTTTTGTGACATATGACTGATATGTACATCATACCATTTTTTTGTAGGGTCCAATACTGAGAAATCGTATGCTTGTAATAGTTCGTTGGTTAGCAGTGTACAGCAGAAGGAGAGTCGTTTTTTACACACACCATCTTGCTGTAATCGGCGTGCATACTCGTATGGGAAATTGATGTCTCCAGCCTCGTTTGTCGTGACAGCAGCCACCATCCCTACTTTGGGATGAATAGCTTCTTTCAGGCGGTCAATAGTTTCTTTGCCTATGATAACATCACTTTCTATGATAATCAAGTGCTCCTCTTGCTCAATACATTCCCGTTGGGCTTTAAGCAAAACCCATCGATAGTTAGGAGAGGGGTGATTTATATGGTCCTTGATATGGATGAGATGAAAGCCCAATTCTTTTTGTAGTGCATCAAGATGTGCAGCATTTTCAGGGGTAGAGTAATCGTCATACACACATAGCGTGTACCCTGTTTTGAGTACCGCACGAATGGATTGTTCTGCAATCAGAATGGAATCCTTAACAGGCATTATGATATGTACATTATTCAACATCTATTGTAGTCCATTGGGAGGGGATTATATCTGGTCGTAATCGGTAGCGGAACCATTTATTGGGTGCTATAGTAATGCTTTTATTTTGCTGACCGAGCCATGCTCCCCACCAAGAGAAACTGCTATTGGCAATAATGTGATGGCGGCACAAGCTCATTAATTGCATATCTATGTAGGCCTCTTTTCCTGTATGCCCGGATATGTAAATAGTATTATCGGGGAATAAACTTTGTTCTTTTCCCCACTCTGGTTCATCGGAAAATACATAATAGGTGGGGTTCTCTATTTGTGTTTGTATGTGCGCTAAGGCTTTTTGATAATATGTTGTGCCGCATACCGAATAGTCATCTATTCGTCGTGCCTTCAGGTAATCACCTCTGCGGATATGCACGCTGACACTATTAGGGTTTTGAAGGATTTCGTTAGCAAATGGTTCTATTTCTTTGGGTAATGCAGGAAAAGTAAAGGCTTGTTTTACATCTTGAACTATTTCTGCAAAATAGCGTTCGCTTTGCCAATATCCTTGCATATAGCAATTCTCTTGTTTGAGTGCTTCTTGGGCCCAACCGTTAGCTGGGTCTGGTTCAATATACAATGTGCCGGTTGTATGTCGGTAAAGACCAATCTTTCTGCGAATGACAGACCATATGTCTTTGCTCACATCGGCCAACCTATTGCGCTCCTCATGAGTGGCATGTGGGGGGCGAATACCGAATATGCGCTCTAACTCATATCCGTTGTGAGAAGGACGATAGGCGTAGATGCTCGCGTCAATCTTAGTATCTGGGTGATACTTCTGTAGCGCGAGAAAGAAGGCATATTGAAACATCTGATTGCCTAAACCCGAATGTATTTGCACAATATTCATATTAATAGCTATGTATGATTCCTTGTTTACTGATAGTAAGCATTGCACCAAAATGATTGCCATAGAGTGTGCCAAAGTCAGCAGCTAATCGCAATCCAAAATTTATTCCCCATGCTTGCTTGACCTCTTTTGTTACTTCTAATAATAAAGAAGTGTTTGTATGCTGTTTCGGGTGTTTGTAGGTTCCCCAATATTTTCCATACGACCCCATTGCCCGATAGTTAAAGCCATATATGTCGCCAGCCAAACCTATATGGTGTATGCGTACTCGATTGTTGTCTGGGCGTATAAACGGATTGCCAATCGTTTGTCCAAAATAGGTCCATCCTTGGGGATAGCATGAGTTGTTAAAATAATCGCTTCTTCCACCATAAACAAGTCCGTCCTTGTCGTGCCATGGGCCATCTTGCCCCGTAGTATTCATAAATTCGTATGTGACGCGCTGAATAAAAGGCCATTGGTCTTGACGAATAGATAGCCCCCATAATCCATCAGTTTGGTTCTTGCATCCGATGAATGCAGCACTCATATCTTCGAATAGCGTTTGCCAATAAGCAGTAATACGCCATTTATCCCATTTAGCACTCACAGCCAATTCCTGAAAACCAATGTGATTACCTTCTGCATTCAATTGATCACTCAAACTATTTCCTCCTTTATCGGCCATGAAAATATTCTTATATGTTTGCCATGAAGTAGATTGTACTCCATAAATTGGTGAAATTCCGCCCCATTGTGCAGCATGGTGAAACTCATAACTGATGTTGATTGGCAGTCTGCCACCTAAACGAACACCTGCAAACTTGTAATGCAATAGTGTACCGATAGTAGCTTTGGTGGAATCTAAGCAACAGGCATCCGCAAACCATCCGTGAGTAACGCCACCTTTTATTTCCATATATCCGAATAAACCAGGGAAAGGGATATATTCGTCAATCCCGATACTAATACGAGGCAGTGGATGAGCGTTGTTAGAGAATAATAAGCCACCCATTGACACAAATGGGTCTTGACTGCCTGCGTGGAATGAGTGAATACCAGCAGTGATATCTATAATATACAGCCGTACATGCGCATACAAGTCATTAAAATAACCAGTAGCGTGCTGGGGTGTGAAACGCCCTGTTAGCGCAACACCAAAATCGTAATCAAACCATCGAGAAGGACGAGTAGCGCGTTTATAAACACCCGCTGTTACATTCCCGCTAAAAGGAGACTCGCTGATATTTCCTTGTTGGTTAGTATAGAGCCAAAATGGCGCACTATGTCCAGTTGATGCCACAGCAGAAAGTGCCACTTGATACATAATGGTATCGCGTGTTGAATCTGGTGTATGCATCGCCACTGGCCACCAATCTTGAGCGGCATGTGTGAGTGTCGTAGCAATCAGACAAAGCAATATGGATACAACTCTATTCATCAATTCTATACCAATGTGGATGTATTTTCCCGTGTTTGTCTTCTCCTAATCCAAAATACACTTGATCCCCTACCGCACATGCTACTCCATTTTCTGTGGTACCGCATGGTATAGTTCCGCAGTATGTCCATTGGTCATTGTAGGGAGTGTATCGAAGAATATCTTCGTAGTAAAATCCAGTAGTGAGGGAATCGCCATAATGCCATCCTCCAAAAACCCAGACACTTTTGCTTGTTGCACTGCATGCTGCATTATGTCTCCCTTTTCCGGGAAGAGAGGAACGCCTCTCCCAACTTCCGTCAGGAAACCATTCCCACCAATCACTTCTACTGTAGTTGTAAAAACCTGTTCCGTAGAAATATCGGCCATTGCATACGGCTGCAATAGGAGACATGACACGCTGTGGGGTAGGTGGATTTATTAGGCTCCAACTATTTGCGTCTATATCATATCGCCATACCTCATTAGTGTAGCCATGAAAACCACTGGTGACCCATATATACTGGTTGTCACTCCAACTGACAGCAGCAGCCGTTTTGTCAGAGGGGAAGTCTGCTAAGCGGGTCCAGGTGTTTGTGCATGGAGCATAATGCCACCAATCCCGTAAGTAAAGACTATCTGTGTGAATATAACCATTGGCCCATCCTAAACCTAAATAAACACCTTGTGAAGTCGTACATACAGTTCCGTTGACACGAGGTGTGATAGGTGGCGGATTTTTTGTATTCCATTGATCTGTCAAGGTATTGTAAACTAATATCGTAGAACTGAATGAACCATCTTGAAGACGACCACCAACGATATAAACCATACTGTCTTCTGCAAAACACATAGCGCAAGCTCGTCCGCCATCGGGAATGGGCGCGCACGAATGAATGGTAATATCTATCTCTGGAGTCTGTTGGCAACCGACTAATAGCACGAACGCAAATAGGAGTAATATGTAATTTTTATTCTTCAACTCTTGTCTTTCGTTTTAATTCAAAGTCACGCCCTAAGTAGTTTTGCCTTACAACAGGGTTCGCAGCCAATTCTTCAGGCGTACCATGGAAGAGTATCTTTCCTTCAAAGAGTAAATAGGCACGATCGGTAATCATCAGCGTCTCGTCCACATTGTGGTCGGTGATGAGAATACCGATGTTCTTGTCTTTGAGTCGCCAAACAACATCTTGTATCTCTTGTACCGCAATAGGATCCACACCTGCGAATGGCTCGTCAAGCATCACAAACTTAGGCTCGATAGCTAAGCAGCGTGCTATCTCTGTACGGCGGCGCTCACCACCACTCAGGCGATCACCAAGGTTGTGGCGTACATGGGCAAGGTTAAATTCCTTGATTAGTTGCTCTAATTTCTGCGCTTGATATTCCTTGCTAAAATCGGTCAATTCCAATACCGAGCGGATATTATCTTCCACTGTCATCTTACGAAAAACGCTTGCCTCTTGTGGCAGATAACCGATACCCAACTTCGCGCGCTTGTACATAGGGAACGAAGTAATATCTTGCTCGTTGAGGAATATCTTTCCGTTATTGGCGGCAACCAAACCTGTTGTCATGTAGAATGTGGTTGTCTTACCCGCTCCGTTAGGACCAAGCAAACCTACAATTTCTCCTTGCTCTAACTCAATAGAGACATCATTCACTACAGTTCGCTTGCCGTATTTCTTTATCAAATGTTCTGTCCGTAAAGTATCCATAAGACCTAATTAATTTCTATTTCCACAGGGCAATGGTCGCTGTGCACCACTTCTGGCATTATTTTAGCGTTTATCAATCGGGGGCGTAAACTCTCAGTTACCCAATGATAATCAATACGCCAACCTACATTGCGTGCGCGAGAACCCGCGCGGAAACTCCACCAACTATATTTCTCACCACTTTGGTCAAAGACGCGGAAAGTGTCAATCATTCCACTTGCTTCCCAGCGGTCCAACCATTCGCGCTCTTCTGGTAAGAAACCCGATACACCTTTTTGACGCTCTGGATGATTGATGTCAATAGGGTGGTGCGCTATATTATAATCGCCGCAGATAATGAGGTTTGGTCGTTCTTTGACTAACTCGTTCTTCCATTTCAGGAAATCCTCCAAGAAATCCATCTTGTACTCGTATTTAGGACCTTCTGCTTCACCGGAAGGAATATATACGCATACGACGGTTAGGTCTCCAAAGTCTGCACGAATTACTCGCCCTTGGCAGTCGTATTTGTGATTATCCATACCGATGACTACCTTGTCAGGTTCGATGCGTGTGAAGATAGCCACGCCTGAATACCCCTTTTTTTCTGCCGAGTGGATATAACTGCGGTAACCTAATTCCTGCATTGCCATCACATCTATTTGCTCGGGTTGGGCTTTGCTTTCCTGAATGCAGAATACATCGGGTAACTCTGTACCCAACCAATCTAATAGGCCTTTGCTGATAGCAGAACGAATGCCGTTGAGGTTATAACTGATTATTCTCATGTTTTATTGTATTTGTATGCCTAAGGCATTATATCGTTTACCATTACGAATGATAACGATTTGTCCATTTTCGATTATTTTTATGCCTTGTGTATGATCGGTTTGTATGTTCTCTACTCCTGTTCTGTCTGCTCCTCGGTAACAGAAAGTGATGGCGCCACCGGGCTCTATCTGAATATCCGTCACCTCGTGGTCTGCAAAACTGCGCCAATAGGAAGCGCCTGCAGGGAAAGCATCCGTTGCACGACCATAGGAAGCATTATTGGTTTTGGCTTCAATAAGGTCCACTCCCATGGCATTAGGGTCGTTATTTACAGTGTTGTAATCCCATGTGTTACTGCTATAGCGAATGTGAGTAATGAGTAATCCTTTGCCAGGTAAGTACTTGTCCCAACCTGTTTGTGTGCGGCATTCAAGCAGATAGAAATCAGTAGGTTTTGGGTCGTGCCCCACCAAATTGTGCGAATCCCCTTCGCAAAGCAGTAATGCTTCTCCGTTCTGAAAATTCAAAGGATTAAGCCATACACATTCAGGTTTGGTAAGCACCCGTGGTGTGAGCCAACCCATAAAGAATCGCTCATAGGCAGAGTAAGCGGGAGGAGTATTGCCTTCGTTATTATAGGTTCCGTAATCCAATAAATCCCATTCGTACAAAGTGTGGTGTGTGCCATTGTCTGTCGGGTACAAGTCTGGCAAACCGAGCACATGGCTAAACTCATGGCAGAAAGTACCAATGCCGTCATACACTTTACTTGCATAATTGATTTCGTTTCCGCAAGCATAGCGGTCAATCTTCTTGCCATCAATAGTAAGGCGTACATTCGCGTAGGTTAGATTCCATTGATGGGGCCAAATAGTATTCTCTATTCCGCTGTCTGCTTCTCCATAACCTGCATAAATGACATATACAAAATCTACATAACCATCATTGTCATTATCGTATTGCGTGAAATCAATTCCATATTGCTTGTCGGCTAATTGGCATGCTTCTTTGATCATGTCTGTAGGGCGTTTGTCATTATCCGAACGGTCATTCTCGCCATAATAAGTCATGTCGTTGCTTAATGTAACAGGACCAATCACATCAAATGTAGGATTGTACTGACCATAACTCTGGTCGTAGAAATATTTCCGCGCACTACCACTTGAGGAAATAGTATATTGTCGTTTATTATAGGTAAATGAATAATTGCGTGTAAAATGCTCTCCATTGAGCATATTGTTTATTGTATCGCGAGGGGTCGCAAACGATTGGTCTGCAAAGTTAACTAAAATGAGCAAGCCTCGTGGGGCTATGTTAGGCGCATTGTTTGCTGTTTGTTGTTGTGCCACGCGGCGTGCTTTACGCGCAATACCCATTTCCATACGACTCTTCTTCTGCTCCGCAGTGAGTGGAACAAGGCTTTGTGCATCCAACCATTGACCATTCATATCTGTCATGTAATGAAAATGCTCATCGCCGTGAAGATAAACGATTTGCTCTTTGCCGTCCTCACCCACGCGCACAATAGGACCACGATAAGCAGGCTTACCCAAACAAACGATAGCCATGCTGGCTAAACTTACAATAAAAATCAATCGTTTCATTTACGAACCTCCTTGCGAATACCATATTTGTCTAACCAACGCTTCTCGCATTTGCTACGCTCTTCTGCATTATGTGCTTTGCGGCATGTGGAGCGAATAGTACCCTTGCATCCTTGCTTCACATATACAAGCCATCCGCGTTTATTCTCTTTGATTTGCCATCCGTCTTCAGTCATCAACCAATGCATGCGCTCGTCACCGCGAAGATAAGTGCGGATGGTGTCGCCGTTAGGTTGTACACGCTCAATCATTCCCGGGTAGGCTGGCACTTTGGCTGCGCGAGGCGTCTGCGCACTCGCTATCGTAACTATCGTAGCCGCTGCGGCTACCAATAAAAAAAACTTCTTCATATACTAAATATTCCTTATTCTTTATTCCTTATTCCTTGTTCCTTTATCTTTTTAAATAATTCGCTTGCGAATACAAAATCATTTAGTGATTTGTTATCGCTATGTATGATGTCGTGGCGACTGCCTTGCCACTCTTTTTTGCCATCTTTAAGAAATAGAATATTATCACCTATTTCCATAATAGAGTTCATATCATGACTATTGACCACTGTGCAGATATTATATTCACGAGTAATATCTTGTATCAGTGCATCAATCACCAAACTGGTCATTGGATCTAAACCAGAGTTGGGTTCGTCGCAGAATAGATATTTAGGTTCTAAGACGATTGCGCGTGCAATGGCTACTCGTTTCTGCTGACCACCACTTATCTCGCTTGGCATGGAGTGCCATATATGTTCAGGCATCTCTACGCGGCGTAAACAGAACTCTGCGCGAGAACGCATATCTTCTTTGCTTTGATGGCTAAACATTTCCATCGGAAAAAGGACATTCTCTATCACGCTCATGGAGTCAAATAGGGCTGAACCTTGAAATAAAACACCCACCTCACGGTGAAGCATACGAATTTCTTCTTCGCTCATCTGGGCAATATCGCGTCCGTCGTATGAGATAGAACCGGAATCTACAGCATGAAGTCCAATCAAACTCTTGAGCATGACTGTTTTGCCGCTACCAGACTGACCGATAATCATATTCACCTCGCCATCGCGTAGAATAGTGCTAATATGGTCCAATACCACATTACCGTCAAAACTCTTTACTATGTCCTTAACTTCTATCATAATAAAATCTTGCTCAGTAGCAAATCCAAGAATAATATCATTAGATTGCTATTTACAACTGCATTCGTACTTGCGCGCCCCACCTCTAATGCTCCGCCTTTTACATAATATCCATAATAACTACTCATGCTCGTAATAACAAATGCGAATACTAAACTCTTGATAATACCATACCATACAAAATAAGGATTGAATGCGTATTGCACACCTACCAAATAATCATGTATAGTGATGATATCTGTGAAAGCACCTACTGCCCAACCGCCTAATAAACCCACGGTGGTAGAGATGATAACTAACATAGGCATCATAGTGATGAATGCCGTTATTTTGGGTAAGATGAGATAGTTGGCGCTATTCACACCCATTATCTCCATCGCATCAATCTGCTCTGTGATACGCATGGTACCTATCTCAGATGCGATATTGCTTCCTACTTTGCCAGCCAAGATGAGGCATAATATCGTGCTTGAGAATTCCAGTAATAGTGTCTCTCGTGTCAGCAAACCCACAATATAGGTGGGAAGGAATGGATTTTCTGTGTTGGTCTTGGCTTGGATGGTTAAGATGGCTCCAATGAAAACGGAGATGATTAAAACGATAGGAAGCGACTGTAAACCTTGTTTCTCTAATTCGCGACTGTACTGCCGCCAAAACATACGCCATCTATCGGGCAAACGAAATACTTTGCCCATCAATAGCATATATTCTCCTATATGTTGTAAGTACCGCATGGCTTATGAGTTTATCTTATTTGCATGACGCGTTATTCTAACGCGGGTGCAAAGATAGTAATTTTTTTGCACATATGCAAGAATTTTAGCAATAATCGTTTGAAATTTCTTTCTTTGTCGGGGTCTCTGTGCGTCAGCGCAGAGTTTTTGTTTGTTCATTACGCTGGATTATATCCAGTTCGTCCCTTAGTCCTCCCGGTCTCTCCGAACCTTAAAGACCTTAGAGCCCTTATAAGACCTTACATTCCTTAGAGTTTTTATGGCCCTTATCGCCCTTAAAGCCCTTATCGCCCTCCTCACTACTCTGTACTTAATTAGTCCTTATTTTCGGATTGATCGTTAGAGATAAGTTAGTGGTTGCTTAGAGGTTTGTTGATAGTTCTAATACTTTCCCTATACCTTCTATATACCTTCTTTGATATCTATGCTATCTATTACCCTCCGCATCAACCAAGAAGTAGTTCGTATTCCTCTCTATAAATAGTCTTTTTTGTAAAAGCTATGCAAGTAAATGCAAAAGTTGTAAAACTAAAATAGAGTGGAGTAGCGATACTTTTATCTTGTTAAATGTCCTTTTAATCAGTATCTTATAAAATCCTATAAAAACCTCTCGCTCTCCACTCTCTTTTTTTCTGTAGGGCTCCGCCCGTCCTTCCTTTCCCTAGTTCTTCTAGTTGGCTAGTTAGACCAGTTCGGCTATCTTATCTAGAGACCTAGAAATCTAGAAATCTGGAGTTCCTGTCCTTATTCTCCTTTAAAAATCACATATTCCGCTCCGCCAATTTGCATACATCACCTATTTCGCGTATCTTTTCAATCGTTTCTCTTCAACATAGGATTAACACAGGATTAGAGGAATACAACCTAGATACACAAAAAAAGAATTATATTTTGAAGAAATAGTCGTGATTTCTTGCATAATTGCAAAATTATCACTATCTTTGCAGCCGAAACTCGCCCGAAAAATGTAATATGAATAATATAACTATGACTATAGTAGAGAAAATAGCAGCGTTGCGCGAGATGATGCAACGCAATCAATTAGCGGCATACATTGTGCCGGGTACTGATCCACACGCCAGCGAATATATGGCTTCGCACTGGTGTGAGATGCAATGGCTCTCTGGTTTTCAAGGCGAGAGCGGTACGGTGGTAATAACAATGGATAGAGCCTTCCTCTGGACTGATAGTAGATACTATCTGCAAGCTGGCGTAGAATTGGAGGGTTCGACTATCGAACTCATGCGCGAGTCGGATATTGACTGCCCATCCGTAATCGACTGGTTGTGCACCAATATACAAGGCACAGTGGGAATGAACCCACAGATGTACAGCGCGAATACTTTCGCAGCATGGCAGGCACAGTTTGCAGACGCAGGCATCGGCGTGCAGTCGATTGACCTTATTGCACCACTATGGACTGAAGGCCGTCCTGCTATTCCGCAAGATGCGCTCTATCCATACAGCGCAGACTTTGCTGGCGAGACAGTAGAGAGCAAACTGGCACGCGTACGCGAGGTGCTCAATGCGAAATGCAAGAATGGCGAGTGGGCGCTCATATCCAGCGCATTGGATGAGATAGCATGGCTGCTCAATATACGCGGAAAGGATGTGGAGTACAATCCTGTGGTAATCAGTTTTGTGGTGTTAGAGCCAAATAAATGTACCCTCTTTGTGGATGCTAATAAAGTGGATTCTCCAGCGCAGAACTATCTTGATTTCAATACTATAGATGTGCTGCCTTATGAAGCTGTGTATGACTATATTGGTGGATTGAATGCAACTATCTTTTACGATGGTGCGCGTGTTAATCGTGCCCTTTTTGAAGCTATCAATGATGATTGCGCACGAGTGAATATCCAATCGCCTATCGTGGTGCTCAAGGCACGCAAGAATGATGTGGAATTAGAGGGCGAGCGTATTGCAATGCGTCAAGACGCAGTGGCACTGACACGCTTCTTCAAATGGCTCGAAGAAGAGGCTTTTGCGAATGGACAGACACAGACTGAATGGACGCTGATGGAGAAACTGCACGAATATCGCCTCATGGGAGAGAACTTCGTGGAAGAGTCTTTCGGTACGATCGCAGGTTATTTAGGCAACGGAGCCATCGTGCATTATAGCGCTACCGCAGACAACTGCGCTGTGGTGAAACCAGAAGGAATGTTACTGCTCGACTCGGGTGGACAGTATTTAGACGGAACCACAGATATCACGCGAACGGTATGGCTCGGTGGTGAGCAACCTGCACAAGCCAAACGCGATTATACCTATGTGCTCAAAGGACATATAGCCCTCGCTCGCGCACGCTTCCCACGAGGCACACGCGGCAACCAACTCGACGCCTTGGCTAAGCAGTTCATGTGGGAAGCAGGTATTACTTTCGGTCACGGCACAGGTCACGGAGTAGGCCATTTCTTGGGATGTCACGAAGGACCACAGAATGTGCGCACCGATAATAACCCTACGCCATTAGAGATTGGGCATATCATCTCTGATGAGCCGGGAATATACCGCACAGGGCAATGGGGTATCCGCACAGAGAACCTGATTACAGTAGTGCCAGTGGAACGCACAGAAGCAGCTACTACCGAAGATGAATGGTACGGGTTTGAGACGCTCACGCTCTGTTTCTATGATACCTCACTCATTGACATGAGCCTCATGACGGCGGCAGAGGTGGAATGGCTCAATGCTTACCACGCGCGGGTGTATGCAGAGGTGGCGCCGCTGCTTAATGCCGAGGAGGCTGCTTTCTTAGCACGCAAGTGCGCGGAGATCTAAACAATAGGAAAAAATCGCTGGAAGGTGGTTTTTTCTTGCATATGTCATTTTTTTTTACTATCTTTGCGCCCTAATTAGTAATATGGAGGAAAACGGACTTATATTTCGGTGTTTAGCAAGCGGTAGTAGCGGAAATAGTTACTATTTGGGTACGCGTCATCAGGGTTTGCTGATTGACGCGGGTATCTCTGCGCGCCAGATACAGAAATGCTTACGCGAGATAGGTCTGGATTTTCGCAATATAATGGGTGTATTGGTGACGCATGACCATGCTGACCATATCCGTGCTGTGGGTACGCTCGGCGAGCGCGTACACCTGCCTATCTATACAACGGTAGAAATTCACGAAGGTATAGACCGCAACTACGGCGTGCGCGAGAAACTACGCACGAGCAGAAAATATTTCGAGAAAGGACAAGAGTGGGAGCTATTCGGCTTTAAAATCAATACTTTCGGTATCGACCATGACTCTACTGACTGTCTGGGCTATGCTATTGATTACGCCGGTCAGCGCTTTGTGATTATGACGGATTGCGGTAGCGTGAATGAGCAAATGGAGCATTATATCAGCACTGCCAATCACTTGGTTATCGAGGCGAACCATGACGAACATATGCTACTCAATGGTCCGTATCCCACTTATCTCAAGCAGCGTATTCTCAGTTCGCGTGGGCACCAGAGTAATGACACTTGCGGGCAGTTATTAGTGCGTAACTATCATGAGGGATTACGCAATGTATGGTTATGCCATTTATCGCAGGAGAATAATGACCCTGCAGTGGCTTTTGAGACAATAAGTGCGCACTTGGAGGAGATAGGCGTTGTGCCGGGAGAGAATATATTCCTAAAACCTTTGGCGCGTACCACAGCAGGTAAAGCCTATGTGCTCAACGAGCAGATTTTACCACAAGAAGAATTAAACCCCAACGAGGAAAACTAAAATACAACGATTATGGAACGATTGGTGATTATACCTACTTACAACGAGAAGGAAAATATCGAGTCAATCATCACAGCGGTGATGGAACTGCCATTGGAATTCAATGTGCTGGTGATAGATGACGGTTCACCTGATGGTACCGCCGCTATTGTGAAATCACTGATGGAGGGTCGCTATGCAGATCGCGTACACTTATTAGAGCGCGCAGGTAAATTAGGTTTGGGTACTGCATATATAGCAGGATTCAAATGGGCAATCGAGCATAAGGCAAGTTATATTTTTGAGATGGATGCTGACTTTAGTCATAATCCTAACGACTTGCTCAAGTTATACGACGCGTGTGCTAATGGCGGTGCGCACTTGGCTATCGGTAGTCGTTATGTGACGGGAGTGAATGTAGTGAACTGGCCAATGGGACGCGTATTGATGAGTTATTTCGCAAGCAAGTATGTGCGTTTTGTGCTCGGAGTGAATATACACGATACGACAGCGGGATTTGTATGCTACAAGCGCGAACTGCTTGAGACCATCGAATTGGATAAAATCCGTTTCAAAGGTTATGCCTTCCAGATAGAAATGAAATTCACCGCACATAAATGTGGTGCGAAGATAAAAGAGGTGCCTATCGTCTTTGTCAACCGCGTATTGGGTACAAGCAAGATGAGCGGAGGTATATTCTCTGAAGCATTATTGGGCGTGATACAACTGAAACTCAGCAGTTGGGTGCGCAAATATCCACAAGTGAAATAGAAAAATGAAGCAATACCTATATATATTGTGCGTGTTGGTGGCAATGGCGAGTTGTCAACCTAAAGGGACCGACACTGACCATTGCGAGCAGGCTGAGCCTGTACGCTATGAGTACGGTTTGCCGATTGACTCGTTCCGCGTGGATACAGGTATAGTGGCTAATGGTGAGACCTTAGGTGCTATCTTGTCTCACCTCGGTGCTACCAGTTCGCAAATCAATAAAGTGGGACTACTCACGCCAGGGCAGTTTGATGTGCGTCAGATGCGTGCCGGTAAGAAATACTTGGCTTTATACCGCGATACTTGCACTACAGACACTATTGATTGTGAGCGATTGCAATACTGGATATACTTGCCCGATGTGCGCCACGCCGTGCGTTTAGAATTAGGAGACTCCATAGGTGTAGAGCATTGGGAGAAACCATTGGAAGTGAAAGAGTGTACGGCTGAGGCTGTGATTGAGTCCAGCCTATGGAATGCAATGGTGAATAAGAACTTGCCCGTGGAATTGGCATTGGAGTTGAGTGAGATATACGCATGGACTATAGATTTCTTCGCGCTGCAGCAAGGTGATTCTATCCGCGTGCATTATGACGAGCAGTATGTAGATAGCGTGCGCGTGGGAATAGGGCAGATATATGCTTGCCATTTCTACCACGGCGGTAAATGGCAAGAGGCCTATTGGGTAGATTGGCAAGATACGACAAAGAATGAGCTTATCTGCCGCGGGTATTTTGATGAGGAAGGTAAGAGTTTGCGCAAGGCATTCCTCAAAGCCCCTCTCAACTACAAGCGTATCTCGTCTCATTTCACTTATGCACGCAAGCACCCTGTTTATAAGATTGTTCGTCCGCATACCGGTGTGGATTATGCAGCACCAGCAGGCACGCCTGTGGTGAGTATAGGTGACGGTACGGTGATAGAGAAACGCTATAAGGGTCAGGCCGGAAATATGGTCAAGATCCGCCATAATAGTACTTATAGCACCGCCTATCTGCACCTGAGCAAGTTCGGAAAGATAGCTGTAGGACAGCGCGTGAGTCAGGGACAGGTGATTGGTTATGTGGGTTCAACAGGCGCCAGTACAGGTCCGCACCTTGATTTCCGCGTATGGAAGAATGGAACGCCTATCAATCCTCTGAAGATGGAGAGCCCGCCAGTGGAACCAATACCAGATGAATACAAAGCACAATTTGATAGCATAGTAGCAATAGAAAAAACGAAGTTATGACACTTGAGAATATTTTAACCCAATTGACCAAAGATGCTGTAAAAGCATTATATGATATTGATTGCACCGATGCGCAAGTGCAATTGCAAAAGACCCGCGCAGAGTTTGAAGGAAACATCACATTAGTGGTGTTCCCCTTCGTTAAGATGGCACGCAAAGCACCGCAGATGGTAGCCGCAGAGATAGGCGAGTGGTTGTCAACCAACGCGGCACAGTTAGTAGCTAAATACAATGCGGTGCAGGGATTTCTCAATCTCTCTATCGCGGATAGTTTCTGGGTGGAGCAGTTACAGGCGATAGACGCTGAGGCTGCGTATGGTATGCAACCAGACCGCAATCAGTTGATGATGGTAGAGTACTCTTCGCCTAATACCAATAAACCGCTGCATTTAGGTCATGTGCGTAATAACCTATTGGGCTATTCGGTGGCTAAGATACAAGAGGCTAACGGATGGAAAGTGGTGAAGACCAATATCGTCAATGACCGCGGTATCCATATCTGCAAATCCATGCTCGCTTGGCTTAAATTCGGTAATGGCGAGACACCTGAGACAAGCGGCAAGAAAGGTGACCACCTCATCGGTGATTACTATGTGCGATTTGATGTGGAGTACAAGAAGCAGATAGCAGAGTTGGTGGCGAATGGAATGGACGAAGAGACAGCTAAACGCGAGGCTCCGCTCATACAAGAAGCACAAGCCATGCTACGCAAATGGGAAGCCAATGACCCTGAGGTGCGCGCATTATGGGAGAAAATGAATGAATGGGTATATGCGGGGTTTGATGAAACCTATCAGCAAATGGGTGTGTCCTTCGATAAGATTTACTATGAGTCAACTACCTATTTGGAAGGTAAATCCGAAGTAGAGAAAGGTTTGGCAGCAGGCGAGTTCTACCGCCGCGAGGATGGTTCGGTATGGGCTAACCTTGAGAAAGATGGATTGGATGAGAAATTACTTCTGCGCTCAGATGGCACTTCGGTATATATGACACAAGATATAGGTACCGCCAAACTGCGCTACCAAGATTATCCAATCGATAAGATGGTTTATGTGGTAGGTAATGAGCAAGAATACCATTTCAAGGTTCTCTCTATTCTATTAGACCGACTTGGTTTCCCATTTGGCAAAGAATTGGTACACTTCTCGTATGGTATGGTGGAATTGCCAAATGGCAAGATGAAGAGCCGCGAAGGCACTGTAGTGGATGCGGATGACCTGATGGATAAGATGATTGGCGATGCAAAGGAGATTAGCAAAGACAAAGTGAATACCTTACAAGGCATCACAGAAGAGGAGGCTAATGAGATTGCACGCAAAGTAGGATTAGGCGCACTCAAATATTTTATTTTGAAAGTTGACCCACGCAAGAATATGCTCTTCAACCCTGCGGAGTCTATTGATTTCAATGGTAACACAGGTCCATTCATTCAATATACCTACGCGCGTATTCAGTCTGTATTGCGCAAGGCGGAAACCGCAGAGGAAGTAGGGTCCTTAGAGTCTTTAGAGGAGAAAGAGCTGACACTCATTCAGCGATTGACGGAATATCCATCTATTGTGCGCGCGGCAGGAGATGAGTTCTCGCCCGCGATCATTTGTAATTACGCGTACGCACTCGCGTGCGACTTCAACTCTTTCTATCACGATTTGAGTATTCTCAATGAGCCTGATGCTCAGAAGCGTGCCTTGCGTCTGCTGCTCGCAAAGAATGTAGCAAAAGTGCTTAATGCAGCAATGTCGCTCCTCGGTATTGAGATGCCAGAGCGAATGTAGATAAAAGAAGAGCGGGTCACAATGTGACTCGCTCTTTCGTTTGTGCTATTCGTTAACTCCTTAATTCCTTAATTCGTTAACTCCTTTCACGCAGATTATTCCTCTGTGGTCTCTGCTGCTTTCTTGGTAGCTTTCTTAGTGGTCTTCTTAGCTGGTTTCTCTTCAGCTTCCATAGAAGCCTTAAGGTCAGCTAATACGCTGAGGTCACCCAGTGTTGTTTTCTCCACCTTAGGCATCTCTACCTGTGGTTCAGCTGCTTTCTTAGCTGGCTTAGCAGGAGCCTCTTTGCGCTCCTCCCATGTACGGAGGTGGCTGAGGAGGATGCGTTTAGCATCGCGGTTGAACTCAATCACTTTGAAGCTGATAGTGTCACCTACAGCAGAAGCGCTCTTGTCTTCTTTTTGCAAGTGGCGTGTGGTGCAGAATCCTTCTACGCCATCCTCGAGGCAAACAACTGCGCCCTTATCATTGAGCTCAACAATCTTGCCTTCTACGATGGTATCAACACCAAACTTAGCCTCTAACTCTTCCCAAGGATTCTCCTCGAGTTGCTTGTGTCCAAGGCTCAAGCGACGGTTAGCAGCATCGATATCGAGAACGATAACTTCGATTTGTGCACCGATTTGTGTGAACTCATTTGGATGTTTGATTTTCTTGGTCCAACTGAGGTCGCTGATGTGGATGAGACCATCTACACCTTCTTCGATTTCAACGAATACACCAAAGTTGGTGAAGTTGCGAACCTTAGCGAAGTGGCGTGTACCTACTGCGTATTTGGTATCCACATTAGCCCATGGGTCATCCTTGAGCTGCTTGATACCGAGTGACATCTTGCGCTCAGCGCGGTCGAGGGTCAAGATAACAGCCTCTACTTCGTCGCCTACTTTCAAGAAGTCATTAGCGCTGCGGAGGTGTTGGCTCCAGCTCATTTCGCTAACATGCACAAGACCTTCAACGCCTTCTGCTATCTCTACGAATGCTCCGTAATCAGCCATCACAACTACTTTACCTTTCACTTTGTCGCCTACCTTGAGGTCAGCGTCAAGTGCATCCCATGGGTGAGCAGAGAGCTGCTTCAAGCCAAGAGCGATACGCTTTTTCTCCTCATCGAAGTCAAGGATAACAACATTGATTTTTTGGTCGAGCTGAACGATTTCTTTTGGATCATTCACGCGGCCCCAGCTGAGGTCTGTGATGTGGATGAGACCGTCAACGCCACCGAGGTCGATGAATACACCATAGTTGGTGATGTTCTTAACGATACCCTCGAGTACTTGACCTTTCTCAAGTTTAGCCACGATTTCTTTTTTCTGTGCCTCGAGCTCAGCCTCGATAAGTGCTTTGTGACTAACAACAACATTGCGGAAATCAGGGTTGAGCTTAACAATCTTGAATTCCATTGTTTTGCCAACGAGTACATCGTAGTCACGAACAGGCTTCACATCGATTTGGCTACCTGGGAGGAATGCTTCCATACCCAATACATCAACGATCATACCGCCTTTAGAGCGCCATTTGATGTAACCGGTAACGATCTCGCCATTGTTGTATGCTTCGTTAACACGATCCCACGCACGAGATGCGCGTGCTTCTTTGTGTGAAAGAACCAATTGACCTTTCTTGTCCTCTTGGCTCTGGATGTACACTTCTACTTTATCGCCCACCTTGAGCTCTGGGTTGTAGCGGAACTCAGCAGCAGGAACAATACCGTCTGACTTGTAGCCCACATTAACAACAACCTCGCGCTTGTTGATAGTGATAACTGTACCCTCAACTACCTCGTTGTCCTTGATAGCATTGAGTGTTTCGTTGTACTTAGATGTTTCTACTTCGTTTTTTGTGCCTTGCATTTGCGCTTCATAGGCATCCCAGTCGAAGTTCTGGAGTGATAAATTTTCTGCCATAATGGTAGATAATGTGTGTGCTTTGCACCGATAAGCGCTCAACATGGTCCTGCGGACGCTATGGTGTTTAGCACTATTAAAGGGTTAAACAATAGGGTTAATTAATGCTTTTTCACAGAAAAAGCGTGCAAAGGTACGAAAATATTTTGATATGTGCAATTTTTTTTGTACTTTTGTACTCGATTTTTTAGAAAATATAAATTATACCTCAATGAGTAAGCATAAATGGACATTTGCCTCAGTGGGCAATGTGACTCGTGTGACCATTCACACGGGCGAAGATATTCGTCATCTTGGTGAATTAGATAAGAAAATGTGGACAGTGCTCTCTTGTCCTGTTTCTGGTTTGGAAATAAGCGAAGCTTCCTTATCGCTCATGGATGTAGATGGTGATGGTAAATTGCGTGTGGCGGATGTAGTGGCTACTGCTGACTGGTTATGCGCGATGTTGCATAAACCAGATAGTATTTTTGCGCAGACAGATGTATTATCGCTGTCATCTATTGCAGATGAGTCGATGTTGGCTGTGGCGCAGAAAGTATCTGCGATGAAGGGTAGTGACCAGGATCGTATTTGTTTGGCAGATGTGGATGCTGCTTTGTCATCTGTGACGGTAGAGGAGCAGGCTATTCCAGAAGCTCCATTTGCAGCGAATGTGATGGCAGCTTATAAGGCAAAGAGTGCAGAGTATGCGGCTTATTTCGAGCAGGAGAAACTGCAGAAATTAGGTTTGGCGGTGATAGCAGAGGATGTACCAAAGCCCGGCATGACAGAGAAGAAATTTGTGGAGATGGGTGGTCAGATAGCCGAGTGGGAGGCAGCTAAAGCGGCGGCAGAAGGGGCTAATAGTGCGGCTTTGGCAGCAGCCAAAGCAGAATACATGCCTCTACGCAAACTGCTCCTTATCCACCGTGATTTTTACCGTTTGCTGCGCAATTTTGTGGCATTGGAGGATTTCTATGATCGCTCTAAGCCCGCTGCTTCTTTCCAATGCGGTACGCTCATTATTGATCAGCGCGCATGTCACTTATGTATCCGCGTGAACGATATGGGCAAGCACGCGCTCCAAGCACCTGCATCGGGCATATACCTTGTTTATTGTGACTGTGAGTCAAAAACTTTGGGTAAGAAGATGCAGATTGTAGCAGCAATGACGCAAGGTGACATCCATAATTTATCGGTGGGTAAGAATGCAGTATTCTATGATAATGCAGGTAATGATTATGATGCAACGGTAACGAAGATAATAGACAATCCGATTTCTATCCTTCAAGCTTTCTGGACACCTTATCGTAAGTTGGGTAACTGGATAACGGAGAAGATCAATAAGTCCGCAGCGGAGAAGGATGCGAAGATCATGACGGATGTGACTACCAAGTTAGATGCCAAACCAGCCGATGGTGCTGCTCCTGTAGATCAGAAGCCTGCTTTTGACATTGCTAAGTTTGCCGGTATATTTGCTGCCATAGGTATGGCAGTCGGCATGATAGGTAGTGCATTGGCTTCATTGGCAGCCGGTTTGGTGCAGTTAACATGGTGGCAATTGCTACTTGTTTTCGTAGGATTATTATTGGTTATCAGTGGTCCAAGTATGGTGATGGCATGGCTGAAGTTGCGTAATCGTAACTTGGCTCCTGTACTCAATGCCAATGGATGGGCAGTGAATGCGGATGCGGTTATTTCTGTTCTCTTTGGCACAACGCTCACAGAGCAAGTGAAATATCCGATTGTGAAAGATCCGTTAGCACGCAAGAAGCAGCATATGAAACCATGGCAGGCTACGATAGTGACCGTAGTGAGTCTATTGCTCATGGCATTGGCTATTTATGGTGTGTATAAATACATAAACCGTTCTATAGAATCAGAGCAGCCAACAGAAGTAGTCATCGCTACTGATACAATAGTAGCAGTAGAGGAGGTGATTGAATGAATAGAGTAGTACTTACCTTATTGGTATTGGTTTGTTTTGTATGCTCGGTATCGGCTGAGCAAGCGTTGTTGTCTATCGTATCATCGGAGGTATCGGTATCAGAAGATAGTCTGTCGCAAGTGGGCGAGGGTGATGAGTTGATGGATATGGATGATGTGGAGGTAGGTTCGTCCAGCGTAGGGCAATGGATGACTAATCATTTTGCGAATGATACTCTTTTCTTATCCTGTGATCAAGAGTCGCTTCCCTATAAGATTGTTGTTCGCACCGCCAATGGTGATGTGGTGTATCGTTTGTCGCCGCAGTTTGTATTGGGTGACACATCATCGTTGATGCTTTATCATCCAGCAGATAGTATTTACCATAATCTATGGACCAATATGCATATCAATCCTTATGGTAATATGTTTGATTCGCTGACGGAGGATGTGCATATTCCTATGGCTGGTTTTACCCTTCCGGCGCCCGGATATATCACGAGCAAGTATGGTTGGCGTCGCTATCGTATGCATAAAGGAACAGATATCAAGGTGCAGACAGGCGATTCTATTCATGCTGCTTGGGGTGGTCAGGTGCGTATTGTGGGTTGGGACCCACGCGGGTATGGCTATTATGTATTGCTCCGTCATGATAATGGATTGGAGACTATTTATGGCCATTTGAGTAAGCCTCTGGTGGATGAATACGATAAGATTTTTCCGGGTGATGTGATTGGTTTGGGAGGTAATACAGGTCGTTCAACGGGCAGCCATTTGCATTTCGAGGTGCGTTATTTAGGTTATGCACTTAATCCTGAGTCCATTATTGATTTTGCGAATGGCCGATTGGTGAATGAAGAAGAGTATGTGATAGGCATCAAGGCTATCAAGCAGAAGAAAGCCGAGGAGGCGGCTATGCGTTGGCATAAAGTGAGGTCAGGTGATACGCTTTCGGGCATAGCTCGTAAATATGGCACCACGGTAAAGCGCTTATGCCAGCTCAATAAGATTAAGGAAACGAAGATACTACAGATAGGTCAGAAGTTGCGTGTGCGATAGGCTATTCGTGATGGTAAGGTTCGCCTCGTAAGATAGTCATAGCTCGGTATAGTTGTTCAACGAATAGGAGTCGTATCATCTGATGTGAGAAAGTCATCTGACTGAGTGAAATCTTATTATTAGCCCGTTCATAGACAGCAGGACTAAACCCATATGGTCCGCCGATGACGAAGATAATATCTCGTCCGGCGGCCATTTTCTTTTGTATCCATTGTGCGTATTCGATAGAGCGTCTCTCTTGTCCATGCTCATCGAGCAGTATGAGGTCTGTCGCCGGTGTTATACGGCGTAGAATTTCTATGCCTTCTTGCTCTTTCTGCTGTGCTTCGCTGAGTGCTTTCGCATTGCGCAATTCAGGTATAACAATTATATCAAATGGAATATAGTGCTTGAGACGCTGCTGATAGTCATCAATCATCGTCTGTAATCGCGCATCGGTTGTCTTACCTACAACAAGAAGGGTAAATTTCATTGCTCAATAGGTGTGGATGGTGGTTGAATGGCGTCCTCTTCGCTGAAATAGAGGTCCGTTTCTTCACCCAACCAAGTGAACTTATAGATTATTTTTTGCTTTATACTTCCGTCAAATCCACCAATGGCGGTGTAGTAGGTGGTGCCATGTTGGAAAGTGGTGTGCGAACCAATACCATCGTTCTCAATGGCTTTAACACCATAGTAGATACTCGCTTTGGTTGGGTTGTCAAACTGCTCTTGCATCCATTGACTGAAATAGTCCTCTGCATTCATGCCCGATTGCGCAATTTCCATGCTATCTCGCGTAGTGGCGATATATGGAAATCGGCTATACACATGTCCATTGGAATCGAGCGGATAGACATAGTCCCAGTTGCCTTTTACGCGGTAGTGGAAGCGTATATTCATGGTGCTCTCTGCAGTGGTTGTTACTTGCATAAGGTGCAGTTTACCAATGGGTTTCATTGTTTCTGGATTCACCACAAAAGCATATATCCAATAGTCGGTATTGGGTATGAGGCTTGTAAAGAAATGCGTAGTGCGTCCATATTGGAGCGCATGGCTGGCAAAAGGAGCGATATTAAATTCGCCATCTTGTAGTAGTTTGTTTCGCCATGCTATATAGGTGAGGTTAGCCGAGTCGAGTGCGAGCGTCATGAATTGCTTTTGGTGCTCCATAGGGTCATAATGGTGCCGCACAGAATCGATAGCGATGAGGTAGTACGCCTCTTTATCTGTGCTAAACTCACATTCTATAAAACCAGCCGATAGATTTTTTATCTCCATCGTTATTGTCACATCTTCTGTTTCCCATCGTGCTTCAGGGTCACAAGCGCAGAAAAGGATGAACAATATAGATATTATGTACAGTTTTTTACTCATATTGCTCCATTTCTTTTTCTTCTTCAATCAATAATGTCTGTACGGAGTATATAAATCGCAAGCATGTCATTACATGTCCTCCGTAGTGCCCGAAGTTATAGGTGATATTTGCATTTCTCCATTTGGACTTCGCATTGGTAGCATTGGTGTATGGTACTGTCTCGTCATCGATGGAATGCATGATATAGACAGCTGCTTTGGGTTCCCAGTTATAGGAAATGATGGAGTTGATGGTCATTGCTTTGTATAGTTCTGCTACATCTTCAGATGTCTGGTCCATGGCTTTGGGTGTGAGGATTTCGTGTGTGACATATGTGCCGATGAAGTCGTTGATTTGTGAAGATGTATATCGTTTGCTATTGATCCATTCGTCCATGTGGTTGTATAGCCTTTCCTGAATGAGGTCAATCATGTCTATATTGAGGTTATTTCCTTTGATCATCCCTTGCAGCACCAATGGTACTGCTACCGGGTAACCCACCACATCGGTATTCACAAATCGCTCATAGGTTGATTTGACATCATATGGTCCACCTCCGGCGAATACACGATGAATCTGTGTGTATTTAGGATGTTCTGGTGCGCTATATTCGTTCTCAATAAGGTATTGCACCGCCATTGTGGTGGCTCCTCCTTGGCTATAACCCATAAGGCATATTGGTTCTTGCTCAGGTTCTCTATCTACTGCTTTGAGCCAAGGGCGCACAGCGAGGTACATATCAAATACATTCCTTGCTGTCTGCTCCATGACGAGGTATGGGTGTATCCGGTCTGCTGTGACGCCATAGCCAAGATAGTCGGGGATGATGAGCCCGTATCCCAGTTTGACGAGTATGCCTTCGAGTGAGAAGCAGTTACTGGGTGCTTCTGCATTGGAGCATACCGTGTAGTGACTGACGAGTATCAGTCGTTTAGGTTTGGTATCGCGTGGTAGTATTACTTTACCAGAGAGTGTGATTGTGTCGCCATTGAGATCGACGCTGGGGTAGGTACCTACAATCTCGATCACTTTGTTTTGCTGTCCGTATTTATATATCTGCTGTAGTATGGCGGAGCCGGAAGTACTGTTGGTGCGGTGCGGTCCGTTTGGAGCTACTGGTGCGATAGGTGAACCGTAGTGGTTGACAGGTGTGCCATCTGGCAGGTAGCATTGCTCCGGATAGCCATGGGTTAGGTCTGTCTCATGCTGCCCGATGACTTGGAAAGAGAGGCCTTTCGTAGCGTCTATATCGGTGAAATCCACATAAGGTTCGTTGCCGAACTGACAGGCTGTCAATAGCGTTATGAGGAAAATGAATATGTATTGTTTCGTTTTCATTGTGTTCTAAAAGCGTGCGCCCAGCCCCACATTGATGATGCGTGAGGAAGCGAGGAAAATGGTATTAGTATTTTTCAGTGCATATAGACCGCCAAAATCGACAGTCCAGAACCATTGTTTATAGTTCGCACTGACGCCCAAAACCGTTAGATTGATAGCAGCACCTATATCTGTATTGTGACCATAAGCGTTTGTCTCTGTACCGCCATTGATATCGAATCCAACGCCGAAACCTGAATAGAGATTGACATTCTCATGGTGGAAATAGGTAAATCGTATAGTGGGCATGAACACAGCATTGTAGAAATAGTGCCCTTTGCTTCGTGCTATTTCTTTTCCTTTCCCATCGCGGGTGACATTATCCCAGTTTACTTCGCTCAGGTCGATCATCGCGCCCAATGAGAACCAGTGATTGAACCGCCACTGATACTCAAGCCATAAATGCTGATTATGGCTATAGTCCTCTTGATATGTTTGGCGGTAACTATCGGGCATCGAAGTGACAAGATGGGTAGGGTTATGCCACATGAGGCTCTCGAACAGCTGGTCTCCCCATCCGATGCGTATCTCATTACGCTGCTTGATATAGCTATTTTTTTTCTCTGCGTGACAGAGAAAAGGCAGGCAAGAGAGCACTAATATGGCACATAATAACTTTTTCACGCTGCAAAGTTACAATAATTCTTGCATATTTCCAAAAAAAAGTGTAACTTTGCAGCAAATTTTTGAAAATATGGAATACGAAGCACTAAAAAAACTTATTGCCATTTGGTTTGAGGAGGATATTCGTGATGGTGATCACACTTCACTCAGTTGCATTCCTGCCACAGAGATGGGTTGCCAGCAGTTGATAATAAAAGAAGAAGGTATATTAGCAGGCGTAGAGGTGGCGAAAGCTATCATCAATTATTTTGACCCTGAATGTCGTGTGGAGCAGTTGCTTTCTGATGGCGCGCAGGTGAAGCCCGGTGATGTGGCATTTCGTGTGTATGGTAAGGAGTTGAGTCTATTGCAGATAGAGCGCACGATGCTCAATATCATGCAGCGCATGTCCGGTGTAGCAACTACGGCGCATAAGTACCAAAGTCTCATTGCTGATACGCAATGCCATGTCTTAGATACGCGTAAGACGACGCCGGGACTGCGTTATTTGGAGAAAGAGGCGGTGGCTATCGGTGGTGGTATGAACCATCGTATAGGTTTATTTGATATGATTTTGCTCAAGGATAATCATGTGGATTTCGCGGGTGGTATCACGAATGCGCTTGAGCGTGCGCGTGATTATTGCAAGGAGAAGAATAAATCTCTGCGTATAGAGATAGAAGTGCGTAATACGGATGAGATCAATGAGGCATTGGCTACGAATATACCAGACCGTATAATGCTTGATAATTTCACCCCTGAGCGTACGAAAGAGGCGGTAAGTCTTATTCGTCAGTGGACGGAGCAGAATGGCAAGTATATAGAGATTGAGTCTTCGGGTGGTATCACTATTGATACGCTGCGTGCGTATGCGCTTTGTGGTGTAGATTTTGTCTCTGTAGGCGCATTGACGCACAGTGTGAAGAGTTTGGATATGAGTTTCAAAGCAGTGAAATAAGTTTATCGGTGATAGCCGAGATAGATAGAGACCCATCGTTGATTAAGACGATGGGTTTTTTATGGTTCATCATCGCCATCTGTTGGTTCTGCTGGTTGCGCATACGCGCGCGTACCTTATTTATATTGTCTTCTGTGGCTTGTGATTGATGGTCACGCGCGATGGTACGCGCTAAGCGTACTTCTTCAGGCGCGTCAATGAAGAATATTTGCTGACAGATGGACTCTAATCCTGCCTCGTATAGAATAGCCGATTCGATAAAGAGAAAAGGAGTTGTCATCTGCGCTTGGCGTGTGAGGATGTCTTTTGTTACAGCCGGATGGATAATCGCATTGAGTTGCGCCAATAATAGCGGATTAGCAAAAACGCGCTGACTAACAAAGGCGGTATTGTATGCTGCGCCGCAGAAGGCATCGGGACCTAATAAATCAATAATGGCTTGTCGCACATTGTTGTTGTGCTGGATGATATACTTGGCTTCGCTGTCACAGTCGTACACGCTATATCCGCGTGTGGCGAGTTCGCGGGCAATCGTTGATTTGCCGCTACCAATGCCGCCTGTGATGCCAATGATATATGTAGGATGTGTAGCCATCTGTTAGAACTGGAAGTATATGAATGGTTGTGTATCGGCTGTGACAAACTGGTAGATGACGATGATAGTTATTGTGACGATAACGACCATCAGCCATAGTGGCATAGCTGCGAAAGTGAGGCGATAGCGGCGTTTCCAGCGAGTAGGTAACCAGTGGATAAGCATACCTATTACGAACATTGCCACTACCCATCTATACTCGTATAGAAATTCAGGAATGATGGCATTATTCCATGCGCCACCTATCTGCTGTACCATATTCTTTGCTGTTTTCCACGCCACTTCATTGGCAGTCTTTGGGTCAAGGTTACTACTGCTGCGGAAGAATAGTCGCGTGAAGGTGATAAAGGTGAATGTCTGGGCGATAGCCCAAGCAGTAGCGAGTGCTTGTGTGATGCGTTCCCATACACGGTGCATTGTCAGGCGGTGGGTGCATAACCAATACACATAGCGGATGATAGTGCCGGCGCAGATGATACTCGCCCATATAGCAAAGAGATGCCAAACGGGGAGTGGATAGTTATAATCAATGAACCATAAAGCGGCAGTGAGTAGTGCCATACATGCCATACGCCAGTGCCAGTTCATTTCCCGCCAGAACTTATTGACAATCATTCCTATTCCATTGATACCTCCCCAGATGGTGAAGTTCCAACTCGCGCCATGCCATAAACCGCCCAGTACTTGTGTGATAAATGAATTGAGATTAGAGTACAGCAGTTTGCGTTGCAATGGGCGATAGCGAGACACGATAACGACGGTAAGAGTGATAGCAGCTATAATACCTACTACCCACCAACTGTCTGTCAGCACTGTACATACCAGACCTATCACTGTCAGCCAGAAGAAAGTGCCAAAGCCAATACGCCTATTTCCACCTAATGGGATGTATAAATAACTCTTGAGCCATCTGCCGAGTGACATATGCCAGCGGCGCCAAAACTCTTGTGGATTCTGTGACTTATATGGCGAATCGAAGTTCATTGGTAGATAAAAGCCCATCAGCATTGCCAAACCAATCGCTATATCTGTATAGCCGGAGAAGTCGGCATAGACTTGTAGTGAGTAGGCAAAGAGTGCGAATAGATTCTCAAACCCGGAGAAGAGTAGTGGGTTATCAAAGACGCGATCAATGAGGTTGACTGCCAGATAATCGGATAATATGATTTTCTTGGCTAATCCATTCAGTATCCAGAATACGGAAAGACCAAAGAGTCGTCTGCTAAGTCGGAAGGGTTTGTATAGCTGCGGAATGAACTCTTCGGCACGCACAATAGGTCCAGCCACTAACTGTGGGAAGAAAGAAACATAGAATCCAAAATCCAATATATTGCGTACAGGGCGAATGCGCTCTCGATACACATCTGTCGTATAAGAGATAACCTGGAATATATAGAATGAAATACCAACAGGCAGAATAATGCTATCTACATCAAAGCGCCCTGCTTGACTAAATCCATTGCCGATATATGCAAAAATATCAAATACCTCAAACTGGCTTCCAAAAAGGTCATTGACCATTGAGGTGAAGAAATAAGCGTACTTGAAATAGACGAGCAGTCCTAAATCGATAGCGATGGATAGGCAAAGCCAACTCAATCGGCGTTTAGGGGATGTATTTTGTGCTATGCGCTGTGCGATGAGCCAATCGCTCAGGGTGATAAACGCCAAGATGATAAGGAAAAGTCCACTCGTTTTATAGTAGAAGAACCAACTGACGAACATCAAATACACATTACGCATATGCATCCTGCGCGTACTGTCAGAGGTTTTTGTTCCATTCATTATCAATGCGAATAGCGCATAGACTAAAGCGAAGAATGCCCAGAAATAGAACTGCGTGAATAGCAACGGCGACTCCGAGTTAAAGGCAAATATATGCTCTAATATATTCATTGCACCACCTCCTTTGCTATTTCGTCCGTTGTACTTTGTACTTCGTTACTTTGTACTTCGTTACTTTGTATTTCGTCGCTTTGTACTTTCTCAATGAGCCATTGGGCAACGGCATTACCTGCTTTGCGTGCACCGCTTCGCATAAAATGTATGCCATCTTTTCCAGCCAAACCAATCTCTTTCCAGCGTGCCATACTGCCGTTGCCGCCCATCCATTGGAAAAGGCTGAAATATGCTATCTTTTCTTCGAGCGCCATTTTGTATAGTAGGCGGTCCATGTAAGAAACCATAGGATAGCTCTGCTCTACGCCATCAATGGTGGTAAGCATATCGCTTGGACCGATGAAGAGAATGCTGGCGTGTGGGGCGCAGGATTGTATATAGCGTACTTGTTGCCGCAAGCCGCGCACGATGCTTTGTATCGTGCTGGGTTTCTCATTGAATGGGATAGCGTTTCCGCCGAATTGCATGATGATGAGTGTCACATTCTCGTTGCGATAGAATTGACTGAGTTGTGTAGAGTCTATTTTATTGAATACCAATCCCAAGCAACCGCGCATAGGTATATTATCCACGATGATACCAGTGGGTGATTCTTGTGAAATACCATATACGGCACCTTTGCCTTGCAGATGTAGTGTGTCGCCTATCTGCTCGTAGGTGATGGTTGTGTCAGCGAATAGTTTGACTTGAGAATAGCGTGGTCTTTTGTCTATAGGCGTGCAAATGGCAGTGAGCTGTTCGCTACCCTTCACGAGGCTATCGTTCATGAATGTCACTTGTCCCATCACGCCATATAGTCCATCTGCGCGTTGCATACGCTTCGGACCATAAACAATGTTTCGGGTGAGAGTCTGTGGTGTAATTGTCTTGCCATTCATGATGAGTGTCTGTTTGACAGAACGGCTGGGTATTGTTTGTGCTAAAGGCATGAGTCCTACGCCTGCGCCACCGAATGTATCTTGCAGCACTTCGCGTATCTGCGAACTCATACGGTCCTCTTCTATCTGACTATCGCCGTAGTGTACTATGCGCACTTTGCGTGTGCTGGTTGTAGCCAAGGACTGGTAGAAAGCAGACAAGAAAATACGGCTATCTTTGATGGAATCGATAGGTATAGCAGGGATGATAGGTTTGGCAGTCGTATCAGGTGTATCTGGCGTAACGATGGTGTCTGTCGCTACTTGGGAGTCCTCGAAGTTCTCGGGTATAGTTATCTCTTCCGTATTTTTCTCTGCTCCCATCACTTCGGCAAAGGTAGGCCATTTGACGGTGTAATCGTATAGTACGACCCGTTCGGGGAGCACCCAACAGAGCGCACCTAAACAAGCCATCACACAGGCAGTGAATATGAGTACATGATACGACTTCATTCTATTTCTTCCAAAGTACTCGGCTGAATAATAATAGTACGGTGAAAATCTCCAAACGGCCGATAAGCATCACGATAGTGGCAATCCATTTGGCCAACATGGGGAAGTCTGCATAATGTCCGTCGGGACCGAACTGTCCTAATGCCACGCCTACATTACCAATCATAGAAACGGCTACGCTAAGTGACTCGTTAAAACCTATTCCGCATGCGCAGAAACATATTGCAGCCACCATGATGATAGTGATGTAGAAGAACATGAATGCCATCACATTACTGGTGGTCTGTTCGCTCACTGTGCGTCCATTAAATCGCACAGGAATAACGGCGTTAGGGTGTATGCGTCGTTTTATTTCCGTGAAAGCAGATTTGGCAAAAATACCGATACGCACCCATTTGACACCTCCGGCAGTGGAACCACTTGCGCCACCAGGTACCATCAAGAAAAATATGATAAGCCATAATACAGGTGGCCAAGTCATATAGTCTCCTGCAGAAAAACCTGTAGAAGTGATCATTGAGATAGAGGTGAAGATGCCTATTCGTAGTGAATCGCCAGCGAGGGTTAATCCATCTCGCCAATTACTGATCCATCCGCTCTCTATCTGTGCAAACCATATGAATAGACCAATAGCAAGGGCTATACCTACGATGATACAACTGCCCACATACCAATGTGTTTCCTCGTCGTGTATCAGACGCTGAGGCTTTCCGCGGAATAGATAGATGAGTTGGGTGAAGTTGATACCCGAAAGGAGCATGAAGAACGCGATAATCCACTGTATGCATGCGCTATCGAGCATGACGCTTGTATTGCGTGTAGAGAAGCCACCTGTAGAGATGGTGCTCATCGCGTGGCAGATAGCGTCGAAGTTCGTCATTCCGCATAGCGAGAGTAGTGTACCTTCGATGATGGTGAGTAGGATATAAGTGAGCCACATCTGTTTGGCTGTGTCTGCGATACGCGGACTGAGTTTCTCATAACTCACGCCTGTCACTTCTGCGCTATAGAGCTGCATGCCTCCCAACCCAAAGAGCGGTAGTATAGCCACACTGAGCACGATGATACCCATACCGCCAATCCATTGTGTGAGTGCGCGCCATAGTAAGACGGAGCGTGTCATAGAGGTTACATCTGCAATGACGGTAGAACCCGTGGTGGTGAATCCAGCCATCGTTTCGTACCAAGCGTCGGTGAGGGAGGGTAGTGCGCCGCTCAACCAATAAGGCAGCATGCCGAAGATTGAATAGACGAGCCATATGGTAGCTACGATGACATATCCTTCTCGTTCGCCTACGCGTCGTTCGGCTTTTCTGCCAGCGAGCAGCATCCAACCGCTACTCAGCAAAGCAATAGCAGACGCCACTATCCACGCGCCTAAGTCGGCTTCGCCGTACCACCAAGCTGCGAAAGTGGGGACGAGCATGAAGAATGCTTCTAACATTGTTAGAACACCCATCGTCTTGAATATGAGTCGCCAGTTGAATGTTCGTGTCATTTGAAGAAGCGTTCTAATTTGCGGATAACATGATTTTTGCAGAAGATAACCACGAGGTCTCCTGCGATGATTTGTGTATCGCCGTTTACCAATATTCCTTCTCCTGCGCGCACGATGCCTCCTATATTAGCATCGGTAGGCAGGTCTAAGTCTTTCACTTTGTTTTTGGTGACGAGGCTACCTTCTTTGGCGTAGAATTCCATTATTTCTGCGTCGGCGTTGGTGAGGTTGTGTACGCCTCGCACGCTTGCGTCGAGCATCATTTGGTAGATATAACTTGCGGCAATTGTTTTCTTATTAAGCACGCTACCTATATCTAATCCTTCTGCCATTTGGATATAGTCGATATTTTCTATTTCGGCAATTGTTTTGCGAACGCCGAAGCGTTTAGCGGCGAGGCATGCGAAGATATTTGCTTCGCTGCTTTCGGTAACGGCCACGAAAGCGTCTGCGTCTTCTATTCCTTCTTCGCGCAGCACATTCATGTCACTACCATCATCATTGATGATAAGTGCATTGGGTACTTTCTCGCTGAAGAGTGTACATAATTGTCGGTCTTTCTCAATCACTTTGATACTCATCTCGTCTGCTAATTCCGTAGCAGCTTTGCGTGCGATGCGTCCGCCTCCGAAGAAGATGACATTTTTTATTTCGCGTTTGGACTTGCCTAACTCTTCGCGCATAAACTCCATATTCTCGTTAGGGCAAACGCAATAGACGAGGTCACCTTCTTCCACGCAGTCTTGTCCGCGAGGAATGAGTGTCTCATTGCCGCGTTTGATAGCGACGATGCGGTATTTGCCGTGGTTGTAAACACCGGACGCGAATGGTTTGCCAATGATTTTTGCGGCAGAGCGTATCTTGACGATACATAGTTCGAGTGCTCCTTGGCATAGTTGTAGGTGGTATCGCATCCAGTTGGTGCGCAGTGACTCTTCTATCTCGTTGGCGGCTAATACTTCTGGGTAAATGAGATGGTTCAGTCCCATTTTCTCAAAGAATTGTTTGTTTTCGGGCAGCAAGTACTCGTAATTATCTATTCGCGCCAATGTTTTTTTTGCGCCAAGTGAATTAGCGATGAGACAAGCCGTCATGTTTTCTGCCTCGTTTGGCGTGACGGAGATGAAAAGGTCGCAGTCGCCAACCCCCAATTCGCGTAAGTCGTGAATAGAGGTAGGGTTACCTTTTTTGGTGAGCAAGTCATAGTTAGCGCTCAGGTCACCCAAGCGTTCATTGCTTTCGTCAATGAGACTAATCTCCATGTTTTCGCGGCTGAGTAGTTTAGCCAAGTGTGTGCCTACTTCTCCAGCGCCTGCAATAATGATTTGCATAGTCCTTCTTTATCTAAGTTGAGTAAGTGATATAATTCTTTGGTAGAACCATGTTCTACGAACTGGTCGTTGACGCCTAAGCGTACGATATGTGGATGATAGTTATGGTCATTCATCCATTCGAGTACAGCGCTTCCCATTCCTCCGGCGAGGATACCATCTTCAGCGGTGACGATTGTTTGGAATTGTTGTCCTATCTCGTGCAACATCTCCTCGTCTAATGGTTTGAGCCATCTAAGGTCATAGTGCGCAATAGAAACTCCCTTTTGACTTTCCACTCTTGACTTTCCACTTTCTACCATCTCAATCGCTTCTGCCATAGGGTTGCCTATAGAACCGATAGTGATGACAGCCAAGTCTTTTCCCTCGCGCAGTTTGAGTCCCTTGCCGTATTGAATATCAGCCATCTGACATCCAACATCTGACATCGCGCTGCGTCCTCTTGGGTATCGGATAGCGATAGGTCCGTCTAATTCTTTGGCGAGTTGCATCATCTGCTTCAGGTCTTGCGCGGTGCGTGGTGCGCATATTTGCATATTGGGTATATGCCGCAGATAGGCGAGGTCAAGTAGTCCGTGGTGTGTAGCGCCGTCGTTGCCCACGATGCCTGCACGGTCGATACAGAGCACGACATGTAGGTTTTGGAGTGCTATGTCATGCACGATGTTGTCGTACGCGCGTTGGAGGAATGTGGAATATACATTGCAATAGGGTGTAAGTCCTGCTTTGGCTAATCCGGCACTGAATGTGACGGCATGTCCTTCGGCGATACCTACATCGAAGACGCGGTCGGGCATTTCTTTTTGTAGGATAGACATCGAGCACCCAGACGGCATAGCGGGTGTGATACCTACTATTTTCTCATCTTGCTTGGCGAGGTCTAAGAGTGTATTCCCAAAAACCTCCTGCCATAAAGGTGGCACTACATCCCGTTTGACATCAGCCATCTGACATCTAACATCAGACATCTCTGTTCTCCGCTCTCCTGTCTCTACATTGAATTCTCCCGGCGCGTGCCAAACGGTCTGGTCGTTCTCGGCGGGAGCGTATCCTTTGCCTTTCTTGGTGATGATATGCAGCACTTTGGGTCCTTTGTGGTTCTTTATCTCACTGAGGATACGCACCAAACTCTCCACATCGTGTCCGTCTGTAGGACCGAAATAGCGGATGTTCAGACCGGTGAAGATGTTTTTTTGTTTGCTAAAAACGGCTTTGAGGTTGTTATTATGTCGCAGTATGCGGTTTTTCTTGTTCTCGTCGATGAGGTGTAGTTTGACGGCTAACTGGTATAAGTTCCACCGCACGCGGTTGTAGCGTGCGCTGGTGGTTATGTCCACAAGGTATTGTGTGATACCACCTTTGAGTGGGTCGATAGCCATGTTGTTGTCATTGAGCACGATTAGTAGGTTGTTCTTGGTCATGGAGGTGTTGTTCAGTCCCTCGAATGCCAGTCCGCCTGTCATGGCTCCGTCACCTATTATCGCCACCACATTCCTTCCTTGCTTCCACTCTTCTCTGCTTCCTATGTCCATACCTAATGCGGCGGAGATGGAGTTGCTGGCGTGTCCGGCTATGAACGCATCGTACTCGCTCTCGGCAGGGTTGGTGAAAGGTGATAGTCCTTTGAATTGCCTATTGGTGTGGAAACGGTCTCGGCGACCGGTGAGTATCTTATGTGCGTAGGCTTGGTGTCCTACATCCCATACGAGGTGGTCGTGGGGTGTATCGAATACATAATGCAGTGCTACGGTCAGTTCGATAGCGCCGAGTGAAGAACCGAGGTGTCCTGGGTTCTTGCTGAGTGCTTGAATGATGAAGTCTCTCACTTCTGCGCACACGGCAGGCAGTTCGCTCACTTGTAACTTCTTCAAGTCCTCAGGTGAATTGATGGTATGTAAGTATTTATATTCCATGCATTTTTGTGTGTAAGGTCCTTAAGGTCTTTAGAGTCTTTAGGGTCTTTAAGGTCCTTAGGGTCTTTAGAGTCTTTAGAGTCCTTAATGTCCTTAGGGTCTTTATTCTTTTTTGATTTCCTTTCTAATCCTATACATGCGCTCGCTGAAGCCGCCCTCTTTTACAAAATGATCACTCAGGTGCTGTAATTGCTTGTAGAGTAGGTAGTCTGCCTGTTTAATGAGCACGATACACATATTGGCTATCGTCTCGGGTGGACGCGCCTCTGCCAAACTTATGAAGAATTCTGCATCATTATGCTGTTTGCCTAACTCACGCATTGCTTCCAGTTCGGCAGAACCTTCTTCCCATTGGCGATGATTGCGGGTCTTGAGATAGTCTTCGTAATCTTCCAATAGTTCGTGCAAACTGGCTTTGGCTACATTGAGCAACTTTATCTCAGTCTTGGCAGAGGTACTGCTGGCGGCGCACCCCTCAATAATATTTTGCTTGCCGGAACGTGCTGCTTGTAGCATCTGGTCGTATGTGCGGTCGCCTTTTTGCAGAAAGTGCTCTATAAAATAGTAAGTTAAGCAGAAGATGACATTTGCCTTCTGATAACTGAGCAGTTTCTTATAGTTGCCGTGGTTTGGTATTAGCACTTCCATATTTTTTTTAAAAAAATAATGTCCTTAAAGTCTTTAGGGTCCTTAGAGTCCTTAATGTCCTTAGAGACCTTTATTATTCGTTATTTCTCGCTCGCGCATACTCGCGCATATTAAAATCGGCTGCAAATTTACAACAAAATAATCAATTGTGCAAGATTTTTAGCAAAAAAATGTGGTATATTCTTCCTTTTCCTGCTATCGGATGTCGGTTTCCATGTCCGCGATTTCTGTGAGCGCAAATTTACGAGCCGCTTACGGGAAACATACGGGACGATAGCGACATCAAAAAATGTTCGGCAGTGGTACCAATTTGCATATAGATTGCCTCTTGCCATGCCATGCCTTTTCCTATTAGTCTATAGGTCTATAAATCTATCCCTTTACTCACACGCGTGTTTATTGGCGTGGCAAGGCAAGGCTTTTCTTTTTATTTATTTTTCTTTTTGGTTCTTTTTCTTTTATTGCTTTTTCTTTTCTCGTGCGTTGCACTCGAACGTTTTCGCGCAAGGTCTCTAAGGCCTCTAAAGTCTCTAAGGTGGATGATAAATTGACTCGATAATGTGAATTTTATCTATGTTTATGGCTGGCGGAGGGTATGTGTCTATTGCTTAGGCGGCAGAGTTTCTGCCGGCGGGATAGAAAGATTATTAAGGCGCATTATATGCTCGCATATGAATGCGGATTAAGAAGATTACGCTCCGGGCGCGTAGCCCATAGGCTCAGCGACTACAATAGGCACATAGCATACGACCAGTGTTTATCTAGGTTTATTTACCATTGTTTTTTATATTTTCATCCTATTTTTATTATTTTTGTTTACTTCTATTTTTGTAGCCCAAGGAGCTACTTTCACGCTGCTTAACCATCAAAAACCACCTATTTTACTTGCAAAAAAAAATAAATTTGCAAAAAAACTTGCATATATCAAAAATATGTATTACCTTTGCGGCAGATTTTAAAAAGTGTAAAGAGAAAAGAACTTTTTCAAAATGAGAGAGCAATGCGTTTATAGCATGTATGCGACTACATCGCAGATGAGCAAGGGGGATGTTTCTTGTTTGAGTGTGACGGATGTATTGCTCGTGTAAGGAAGAATAGGGTGTAATGCCCTGTTCTTTTTTATGACATAAGATACTTACGAGACGGATACGGGACAGATACGGGACGATAGGAGAGCTCTTTTACGAGGCTGTTTGTGCATAGGCAGTAGTGATTTGTTTTAGACCTTAAAGTCTCTGAGGACATTATTGTCCTTAATGGTAAAGCAATCTAAGTTCCAATAGCGTTAGCGGTCTCTATTGATGACATTGTAAATTATCACAAATACAAAAAATAAATTATAACCAATCTTTTTAATATTTAACTTTAAATCAATTCTTTTATGAAAAAATCAATCTTTTTATTTTTCGCAGCCATCCTGTGCGCGATGAGCGTTAGTGCGAAAACGGTTTATCTAAACACAGGCGGTAGTGGTCTGTGGAATCAAGCAGATGCTTGGTTTGCAATGTATCTATGCAACGGTACGGAAGATGCAAAATGGTACAAAATGACAGCAGTACCTAATGCACCAGATGTTTACCAAGTAGATGTAGATGATGCATTACTTACGGTTGCAAAGAACAAAAATGTCATTTTTGCTCGAAGAAATCCTGATAATACAAATTTAGATTGGAATGGTATTTGGAATCAAACAGCAGATTTAGAAAATAACTTGTCTTCTAACAATTGTTACACAATTACAGGCTGGGGCGGCACAGATGGATCTTGGTCAACCTATACTCCTCCAACAACGGTACCAGATTATTATCTAACTGGTACTCTCGCAGGTGGTTGGAATGCAAATGAAATAAAAATGACCTACGATGAAGCTACAGAAACACATTCACACACCTTTACCGCTGTTGCTGCTAATGCTGAACAAAAAATCAAAGTAACAGATGGTACATGGAGTAACAGTTGGGGTGGTGCTGCTGTTTCTCCAGCCATTGATGGTATTACAACTGATGGTGATGGCAATGTATGCTTCACTCTTAAAACCGCAGGTGATGTAACTATAACATTCAAGGATACCAAAATCCAAGTGACAACTACAGGTGAATTTAAAGTGCCAGTAGTTTATCCTTATTATATTATGGGTACAATGAATAGTTGGAGTGTTAAAGAAGAATACGGATTAGCTGATGAAGATGAAGATGGCGTTTATACCAGAGAAATTACTCTTGCTGCAGGTGAACATTTCTTCAAAATAAATATTGGCAAATGGGATTCTCAATGGGGATGGAGCAATGTAGTTGGCGTTTATACCGAAGCTACAGATGCTAGTGATGACAACAAAATTAAAATCACATTAGCATCAGAAAAGACATTTGTTGTTGAATTTAACAAGTCTAAAAATCAAATTACTTTCGATGGCTTAACTGAAATTGAAGACTACTACACTGTAGTGGGAGTGGCTGAACTTTTCGGCGAGGCTTGGGCTACTGCTAGCGAAACTAATAAAATGGTAAAACAAGGCGACGGTTCTTACAAACTTGTTAAAGAGAATGTAACCTTGGCTGCTATTGGTTATGATTGGAAAATTGCTAAAAATGGTGATTGGTGGAAAGATGCCGCTACTGGTGTAAACCCATCAGAAGGCAATAACACATTGACTATCACTACTGCTGGTCGTTACAATGTAACCTTCACTTTGGCTGCAGACCTCACATCTGTTACAGTTGAGACTGAACTTCTTGAAGCTATTGTAGTAATTCCAGATTGCTTTATCTCTGGTAACAAAAATTTGACAGGAGAAGAGACCGAGTGGCAAGGTAACGAGTTCACTATGGTTTATGATGAGGAAACTGAAACTTGGTCATACACCTTGGCAGGCTTGCAACCAGAAAAAGAATACGAATTGAAAGTTGTTTGCGGCGAAACATGGTACAGTTATGCAGACCTCGCATCTATTCCTACAGGTGTTACAGAAGGCAACGATCACTCTATCGCATTCAAGATGGCAGCTGCTGGTGATGTGGTTGTTACTTACAATGTAGAGGCTGGTATTACACTCTCTGGTAACTTCTATGTGGCAGTAAAATACGATTATTACATTACTGGTTGTGAGAAGTTAGGAGCAAACTGGGAAGCAAATGTTGAGGCTTTCGGAATGACAGACGAGGATGAAGATAAGACTTATGAAAAAGCATTAACCCTCGCAGCCGGAGAATATTACTTGAAAGTTACTGATGGTACTTGGAATGAAGGTAAAAACTGGGGTTCTGCAGCTTTGAGTGAAAAATATACTGAAATTTCAGATAGTGAAGGTAACATCAAAATCACTCTCACAGAAGAAAAAACCTTTACAGTTAAGTTCAATAGTGAGACAATGAAGATTTCTTTCGATGGTCTAACACCAGACGAGACTCCTACTAAATATTATATTGTAGGTTCATTCAATGAGTGGATTACTACTGATCCTAATTATGAATTAATCCTCGATGGCGAAGTTTACAAGAAAGAAGTTACTTTTGCAAAAGATGTTGAATTCAAGGTTTGTGATGGTACATGGGCTAACTCATGGGGTAAAGATAACCTCGGTGGCAAATTGTACAATGAATTAGAAGGATTAGAAGGTGGTAACCTTAAGATGAAAGAAGATAAGACCTTCACTATTATCTTTGATTTAGCAAATAACCTCATCACCTTCGAAGGTTTGACAGAGAAGGCACCTGCTGTGGTTACATATGTTCTCATGGGTGTAAATGGTGATTGGACCACTGGTATCTCAATGACACAAAATACAGATCCAGAAAAAGCAAACGAGTATGTACTTACTTGCCAAGCAATCGCTGCTACAGATGCAGTTAAGGTGGTGAAATGTGAAGATGGAGTAGCTACTGCATGGTATGGCAGTGTAAAAGACGGGGTTCAAGTTACTGTTAACTACGATGCCAGCGGAAACATTCAACTTCCAGCAGGTACATACAACTTCTACTTCGATTCTTCTTTAGATGACAAACAACTTTGGATTGAAGCTGCAACTTACACCCGCGCTGCAACTCCTGGTAGCTTCAGTACTATCTGCTTACCATATGCAGGTACTATCAGCGGCGCAACATTGTTCAACTTGAGCGATAGAGATGCAAACTATGTGTATGTGGTAGAAGCAGGTACAGAGCTTGAGGCAGGTAAACCATATGTAATCTTACCTACAGCTGAAGAAATTGTAGTTACATATAAGAATTACGATCGTGTAGATGCAGGAAGCTTTAATGCTCTCTATGGTACCTATGACGAAATGAATTCTGATCAATTGGATGGTAAATATGTTATCACAGGTGACAAGTATTACTATGTAGATAAAGTACTATCAGCAGGTTCTAAACTTCTTGCTTACCGTGCATATTTCAATCTAAACGAACTACCAGAAGTGGCTCCAGTTCTGCCAGTTGGCGCTCGCCGTATCGCATTGGGCACAAATGGTCAAAACACAGCTACAGGCATGGAGAATGTAGATGCTTCTGCACAACCAGTTAAGACTATTATCAATGGTCAACTCTATATCCTCCGCGGAGAGAAGATGTATGACGCACAAGGTAAATTAGTAAAATAATATAAACAAACCATATTCCTCACCCTTCCCTTTAGGGAGGGGGTGGGGGTAGGCTAAAGAATTGAAAATAGTAAATTTTATCTATGTTTATGGCTTTTGAGTGCTTTATCCTCATAATGGGTGATGATTTTGGTGCTAAAAAGGACTGAAAGTGTACTTTTAAGGCATTATTAGCAGCAAAAGCATATAAGCGCATAGCGCGAAAGCATTCAAAAGGATGTATCTAGGTTTATTTACCATTAAAATTGTTTTTTATATTTTTATCCTATTTTTAATATTTTTGTCAAAACTAATAATTGAAAATTAACAATCATTATGAAAAAATATAATCAACCTCAAACAGAAATCGTTAGCGTAGAATTGACTAACATGATTATGAGTGTTAGTGGTGGTGTCACTCCTCCTGGAATCGGAGATGGTGGAACTCTAGGTCCTGATCAGGTGATTGGCTAATCCCTCCCTCACTTATTACAAACAACAATCCGTGGCTCTGCCGCGGATTGTTTGTTTTATTGGATAGGATGTAGGTGGGAATTAGGATGTAACTTTTGTTGTAGATCATTAGTGGTCAATCAGCCACTCTCGCGCCACTCTCGCGCCACTCCGACCATAGACTAAACGACCGCCTATTGTATCCTACTTTGCATATAAAAGCATAGGCTGATAATAAAAAGTAACTGCGTAGAAAAATTTATCTCTGTTTATCGCCGCTGGTCACATGTTTTTGGCTTTTTTGCGTGTTTATGGCTGATGGTTGAGAATGAGTAATTGTTTTTGAAGCGTAGCGCTTTTTTGTATGGAGAAAGCAATTGACTTTTGCTTTCGAACGGCAGGAGTAGCGGGGAGCGTAACTCCAACCAGACAGAAGAGTGAATGAGTTTTTGTGAGGCGGATGATAAATATGACACGATAATGTAAATTTTATCTTTGTTTATCTCCGATGGACTCAATGCTGTTTGTTAGGAGACGGTAGACATTCTGCCGGCGAGAGAGAAAGATTATTAAGGCGCATTATATGCCCGCATATAAATGCGGATTAAGAAGATTACGCTCAAGGCCACGTAGGCCAATAGGCATAGCGGGCGTAACAAAGAGCATAGAGGCCAGAGGGATTTATCTGGGTTTATTTACATAAATCATCCGCCGTCGTTTTTGATTACCTAAAAAATGTTTTCTCTATTTTTATTTTGTTTTCTTTATTTTTGTTTCTTAATCATTCAACCACTAATTCCCACACGATTATCTTACATTCCGAGCAGCACCCTCCACCGTTCGCATCTCGTTCGCATCCTGAACGTCACTGAAGGGTGCATGGCGGGTGCATGGCGCATCACTTCAATCCCACCACCACATCGTGACCTCACCGCGACCACACCGCGACCAGACCGCGACCAGACAATACTCTGACTAAACCTGACTTATCTATTTCGGCTATTTCGGCTAGATGGGCTAGCTTGTCTAAAAATCTAGAACTCTAGATATCTAATAAAACAGCGTATGTTACGCGTATCTTATGCGTATGTAACGCAGCGGTCTTTTCCAGTTTATCTAATTGGGCTAGAAATACTAGCCATCCTGTAGGGCTTTGCCCGTCCTGTAGCTCCGCGTCCTGTAGGCCTTCGGCCGTTTTGTAGGCGCTTGTCGCCGTTCTGTAGCGCAGCGTCCTAATTTAGCGATTAGCCTTGCCGTTTTTGAAGCGAATGTAATGAGCGCTTTTTTGTTAGTAAGTGAAACGAACGCGTTTTTGTGAGATGTGTGTGATCTAATTGACTCGACAATGTAAATTTTATCTGTGTTTATAGCTGGCGTAGGATATGTGCTTATTGTTTAGGTGGCAGAGTTCTGCCGACGAGGGGCGTAAGAGGCAATTAGCAGGCTGCAAGCTCGCTTGCGAGCCAATAAAGGACAATTACGCTCCGGGCGCGTAGCCCACAGGCTCAGCGACTACAATAGGCACATAGCATACGGCAGTATTTATCTGGGTTTATTTACCATCAATAATCACACACATCGAGTTTTTGATTACCTAAAAAAATGTTTTCTATATTTTCATCCTATTTTTAATATTTTTGTTTCTCAATCATTCAACCACTCTCGCGCTACTGCTACTTAAGGTTTTATACAGCCAATAGGAATGACATAAACACCATCTTCTGGGCGGCGGTAGGCATGCTGACCTGTAGCGGTGAGAACCATCTTGAATGATGGAGATTTCATGCGAGTAGTATCTATTTGTGATTCTAATTCATTGAGCGTTTTGGCACCATCATTGATAAGTGTCTCTCCTCCTATTTTTACTTCTATAAGACCATATCTGCCGTCTCGCAAGTGAATAACCATATCGCACTCCAACCCTTTTTTGTCGCGGTAATGATATACGCTTCCGTTTAGACGCTCTGCATAGACGCGCATATCTCTTACGCATAAAGACTCAAAGAGAAATCCCATAGTGTTGAGGTCATTAATCAAATCATTAGGACCCAATCCTAAAGCAGCCGTAGCAATAGATGGATCTATAAAATAGCGAGTGTCTGTAGTACGTATGGCTGTCTTGCTGCGTAGATTGGGATTCCATGCAGGCATGTCCTCTATAACAAATATCTTTCTTAGTGCATCTAAGTAAGAGGCGATTGTATCTTCGTTAAGAGTAGATGAATCATTATACCTTAAATCTTCTTTTATGGTGGCAATGGACACTTGGGTGCCTTGGTGACGCGCATATGAACGCATCAGACGCTGTACCTTCTCTGAAGACCGTTTTATGCCATCTATGCGAGTAATATCCTCTTTAGTAACAGCGTCATAGTAATCAAATGCCTGCGATAATGCTGCTTCTTCTGGTAAATCTACAGCGATAGGCCACCCTCCACGGCATATAAGGTATGCTATTTGTCGCAGATTTAGTAGGTTGGGATGTAAAATCTTGTCCGGAGTGGAAAACAAGTCCGTTAAGCTGACAAGTCCATTTGATTCTCCCGATTCAAATAAGGTCATAGGGCGCATGGTTAACCAAGCAAATCGCCCTGTACCAGAATGCTCCCTTAATCGTTCCGCTTCTTGATCTGGAACAGCTGAGCCTGTAAGGATAAATTGTCCCATTCTGCGGCGATGGTCCACGGTGTATCGCACTGCATCCCATAATTTTGGAACAGTTTGCCATTCGTCTATCAACATAGGAGTAGCACCGGCAAGAGCAGCATCGGTGTCAATCTCCAACATACTCTTGAAATGGTCTTTGGTGTCTGCCCTCGCCAACAATACTTTGCTCGCTGCAAATTCTTCTGCCGTAGTGGTCTTACCACACCATTTTGGGCCCTCTATCAGAATAGCTCCTTTAGACTCAAGTTTCTTTGCTAATAAATCATCAAGAATACGTTTTTTGTATCTATTTGTAATTTGCTGATTCATAGTGACTAAAAATATTTTTCGGTAATTTGGCACGATGTTTTTCGGTAATTTGGCACGATATTTTTCGGTAATTTGGCACGATATTTTTCGGTAATTTGGCGGCAAAGGTACTGCTTTTTTTTGTATTTTGCAAACTTTATGTGAGAAAATAGCGATTTTTCATAATTTTATTGGCTTTTTTGCGTGTTTATGACTGACGGATGAGAATGAGTAAATGTTTTTGAAGCGTAGCGCTTTTTTGTAAGTGAGTAAAACGAACGCGTTTTTGTGTGAAGGAGTGCGACGGAACGCACTCCGAGTGCAGCGCCCGACAAGTTCCCACTTGGAGGATAAGCGCAAACATAGAATGGCGCGACCCTTGCGGTCACGCAGCCGCATGGCTATAGGGTAGTGACATACAGGGTAGGAACGACCGCCTATTGTATCCTACTTTGCATATAAAAGCATAGGAAGAATAACCCGTGAATATGTTTTTTTATATTTTTGCTGACGCAAAGGCATTTACATCCTACGGATGTGGAGAACCGTCCTAACGGACTAACGATAAATATATTTATAGGTAGGCAGGTAGGGACGGGTGTCCATAAGAGCGAT
>JAZNGV010000014.1:0-38014 GCA_045576595.1 Paludibacteraceae bacterium
CAGATTGCACACCTGTTACGCACCCGTGCGCCGGTCGCCGCCAGGAAAAGCAAGCTTCTCCCGCGCTGCCCCTCGACTTGCATGTGTTAGGCCTGTCGCTAGCGTTCATCCTGAGCCAGGATCAAACTCTTCGTTGTAAAAAGAATAATTATAAGTTAGCTCAGAATAATCGAATTTATCAAGTGTAGAATTTTATTCGGGAACCACTATTTTGTTTGTTACAAATTAGTATTGTTCTTGTACTACATCTTGTTATGATAAGACAATCTTTCAAAGATCAAATTCTTTCGCTTTTCAGGAGCCTCAAACCATCGTTTTTCAGCGTTTTCCCCATTTTTGGGCGAAAGCGAGTGCAAAGGTACTGCTTTTTTTTGAACTGACCAAATATTTGTGCATTTTTTTTGCACTTTTTTTACACTTTCTTTGTAACTGCCTGATAATCAAGAGTAGCATTTTTGGGCATTTTTTAGTTTTTCTTGCAAATATCGCATTTTGGGTCAAAATGGGGTTATTTGAGGTATTTCGTGTTTTTTATAGCGGGAATGGGTGATTATGGGTATTATATATTATTATAAGGTACGCGTGTACGTGCACATTCGCGCGCGTGAGAAAAGAAAAACAATCCCCCACTCTGCGAGAGAGTGAGGGACTATTGTTATAATTACATATCAATAATAGTAAATGAATTTAGTATTTTCATGCGACAAACTAGAAGCAGTCCATTTGACTTGAATATTACCTTCGTCATCGTATGAATATGTATATGTTTCTTCTTTTCCTACTATAGTATTATTAAGTTGTTCGCAAGAGGACATGTTACCATAATGGTCGTATGTGTACTTAGTCTCCATCATTGAGGTATAAGTAGAATCCTGTTTGTAATCAAAATAATACTTTTCATTTTCTAGTTTACCTCGTGTATTATACACGGTCTCACTCTTTTCGCAAAGCATCCATTGCTCCGAATCGGAATTATTAACGAGATTTCTATATACTAACATTTCAGCGTGTGTATCATCCGACCACGAAAGGATCCCTTTCTTATACAATGGCCCATCTAAATCTGCAATTAATTCCGCATACAACAATACAGTTGCAAGTTTATCTGCATCATAAGTATACACTCTTTGGTGGAGTACATACCATTCTTGTTTTTTTTCATTGTATAAATACTTCAATATTCTTTGTATATTATGATTAGAATCGTAACTATATTCTATTTTAGAGGATGGTTTCATATGTGCTTCATCGTAAGCTGCATATGTAATTTCTGACAGAACCAGACCATTTGCATCATATGCATAAAAAGTCTTTTTACATAGATATTCCGTTCCATCTTGTTGCAAATGATATACATAAACGCTATCTGGACAACTAACATGGTATGCCTGTAGTTCCGATGGATTTGGATCACCACATGCAACAAGCATCAATAGTCCCACAAAAGTGAGTGTTGAGAAAAAAAATGAAGATTTCATGATTATAAAACATATTTAGTCCTGCTCTTACGCCTTCGCAGGTCTTGGCGAGAAAGAAAAACCAACCTAAATATGTTTCATAGGCAAATCAATTTTGATGTTTACAGCTGCAAAGGTACTACTTTTTTGCGACATATGCAAATAAAAGAGGATTTTTTTCTGCTAAAAGTACAAATTGGTAGAATCAGTTATAAGCAAACAGCACGACCATTAAGGGTCGCGCTGCTCTTATATTGCATTTTAATCAAAGATTACTTAACTTCTTCGAAGTCCACATCCTCGGCAGTTGGGTTGTTGTTAGTATTATCAGCCCCTGGTTGTGGTCCTTGTGGTCCAGCTTGTTGTGCTTGTTGCTGTGCAGCATACATCTCTGCGCTTACTGCTTGGAAAGCTGTCATGAGTGCGTTGTTTGCTGCTTCGCAAGCATCCGCGTCTTTCTTCTCATATGCCTCTTTGAGGTTTTTGAGTGCTTCTTCGATAGGCGCTTTCTTATCTGCAGGTATCTTATCTCCGAGTTCAGCGAGTTGCTTTTCTGTTTGGAAGATAGTAGCGTCTGCTTTATTGAGCTTGTCGATACGCTCTTTCTCTTTCTTATCAGCTTCTGCGTTTGCTTCAGCTTCTGCTTTCATTCGTTTGATTTCCTCGTCAGACAGACCGCTGGAAGCCTCAATACGGATTTTAGCATCTTTACCAGTAGCTTTATCTTTAGCCGTTACATTGAGGATACCATTAGCATCGATATCGAATGTTACTTCGATTTGTGGTTCTCCGCGTCGTGCCGGCATGATTCCATCGAGGTGGAAGCGACCTAAGAGTTTATTTTGCGCAGCCATTGGGCGTTCACCTTGGTAGATAACGATTTCTACAGAAGGTTGGTTATCCACAGCGGTGGTGAATGTCTCTGCTTTCTTGGTAGGGATAGTAGTATTGGCTTCGATCATCTTGGTCATGACGCCACCCATTGTTTCGATACCAAGTGAGAGTGGTGTTACATCGAGTAGAAGTACATCCTTTACATCACCTGTGAGGACTCCACCTTGAATAGCAGCACCTACAGCCACTACTTCGTCTGGGTTCACGCCTTTAGATGGTGCTTTACCGAAGAATTTCTCAACAGCTTGCTGTATAGCAGGGATTCGTGTTGATCCACCTACGAGGATGATTTCGTCGATATCGCTTGTGGTATATCCTGCATTTTGGAGTGCAGTGCGGCAAGGCGCGATAGTGCGTTGAATGAGGTCGTCTGTCAGTTGCTCGAATTTAGCTCTTGTGAGTGATTTAACGAGGTGAGCAGGCACTCCATTCACCGGCATGATATATGGCAAGTTGATTTCTGTAGAGGTAGAAGATGAGAGTTCTATTTTTGCTTTCTCTGCCGCCTCTTTGAGTCGTTGCATAGCCATTGGGTCTTTTGAGAGGTCAGCGCCACCGTTCTCTGCTTTGAACTCAGCCACGAGCCAATCGATGATGCGGTGATCGAAGTCGTCACCACCGAGGTGTGTATCACCGTCTGTTGCTTTTACTTCGAATACTCCGTCTCCGAGTTCGAGTACAGACACATCGTGTGTACCACCACCGCAGTCAAAGACTACGATTTTCATATCCTTATTTGACTTATCGAGTCCGTATGCCAGTGCAGCAGCTGTAGGTTCATTGACGATACGGCGCACATTGAGTCCTGCTATTTCGCCTGCCTCTTTAGTAGCTTGTCGTTGTGAGTCATTGAAGTATGCAGGTACAGTAATGACTGCGTCAGTCACCTCTTGTCCGAGATAATCTTCAGCGGTCTTTTTCATTTTCTGTAGTATGATAGCAGATATTTCCTGTGGTGTATATAATCTGCCATCTATATCTACGCGCGGAGTATTATTATCTCCCTTTGCCACTTTGTATGGCACGCGCTCCACTTCTTTTGCCAAGCGGTCGTATGTTTCTCCCATGAAACGCTTGATAGAGTAGATTGTTTTAGTAGGGTTGGTGATTGCTTGACGCTTCGCAGGGTCTCCCACTTTGCGTTCTCCGCCTTCCACGAAACCGACTACAGATGGCGTAGTGCGTTTGCCTTCAGCGTTAGCAATAACGATAGGTTCATTTCCTTCCATAACGGCAACACATGAGTTGGTGGTACCGAGGTCAATTCCAATAATCTTAGACATAGTAGTAATATTTTTAATTTATTATTTCAAGTTTATAGTTTGCCGTCATCATTTATCGCAACGGCTTTCGCTTATATAGTGACAAAGAATGTGCCAAAAGAAAAAGTCTGCCATTTTGTCATATTTGGCAGACTTTATTATGTGTGATGTTAGATGTTATATGTTATATGTTTAGGGATTATGTTAGATCGTATCCGTAGTGTCTTAGTCGTCCTGTATTGGAACGCCAGTCTTTATCTACTTTAACGAAGAGTTGGAGGAAGACTTGTTTTTGGAAGAAGTCTTCAATATCTCTTCTGGCTTGCGACCCTACTCTCTTTAGTGCCGTACCTGCTTTTCCTATGATGATACCTTTCTGGCTCTCTCGTTCGCAGAAGATAACGGCGTTAATACGAATAATTTTTTCCTCTTCTTGGAACGACTCCACTTCTACTTCTACTGAATATGGTATTTCCTTATCGTAGTTGAGTAGTATTTTCTCTCGGATTATTTCATCCACAAAGAATCGTGCGGGTTTATCTGTCAGTTGGTCTTTCGGGAAGAAAGGTTGTCCGACAGGCAGTGCTTCTTTAATACAATCGAAGAGTTGTGCTACTCCAAATCGCTCTTGTGCAGAGATGGGGAAGACAGTGGCTTGTGGCAGTTGTGATTGCCAGAAAGTAACTAATTGCTCAAGCGTTTCTTGTGTAGTAAGGTCTATTTTATTTATAATAAGGAACACGCGCGTGCCTGCTGCTGCCAAATGCTTCACTTTGTTTAGGAAGTCTGCATTTCTATCGGCATTATCTTGCACATCAGTCACATAGAGTAGTACATCTGCGTCAACGAGTGCAGAGCGCGAGAACTCGAGCATTTTCTCCTGCAAGCGGTAGTTCGGTGATAGTACTCCCGGAGTATCCGAATAGACCATTTGGAAGTCTTCTCCATTGACGATACCGAGTATCCGATGGCGTGTTGTTTGCGCTTTGGATGTGATGATAGAGAGTCTTTCTCCAACGAGTGCATTCATGAGTGTGGATTTGCCAACATTGGGGTTTCCCACGATGTTGACAAATCCTGCTCTATGTATTCTATTTGTATTCGTTTCTGTCATTTTACATGATTGCGTCATAGAGTTCGTCCACAGAATTGAACAATCTTGCTGGTGACAGTTTGGTCACTTTGCATCCCATCTTCGCTTGGATAGCCTTGAGGTCAATTTTCTTAGGGTCACCCATGAGGATGATGGTGACAGGTTTACCTTGTATATTTTCCTTATAGAATGCTTCTATTTCCTCGTATGTGAGGTTATTGATTTTCTCTGCGTTTATCTTAGCAGGGTCATCGTTGTAGCCTAATCGTTTCCAATGCTCGAAAGTAGATGCTTTACCTCTCATGGATGGTTTTGCTGTCTGTGCAGCTTGTTTGAGCGCTGCGCGGATAGCTTCCATGCGTGTCGTATCTGCAGGCATTGTGGTGAGTAAGTCCATATACACATTGATAGCTTCAACCACCTTGTCTGATTGTGTACCCACATAACCGATGAAACTTGTATTTTTGCCCGTTATGCTTGGTGTTTGGTTTACTCCGTAAGCGGTATAAGCCATAGAGCGTTTGGTACGAATCTCATTGAGTACGATACCTGAGAATCCGCCGGAGAAGTACTGATTGAAAGCGTCTGAATAGACATCTGATGCTATTTCGTATGGTTTACCATTGATATAGAAATAGAGGTCAGCTTGCTGCACATCGCTATTCGGCAAGAAGAGTACTGTTGGTTTCTCGTATGTTTTTTTATCTTGCACGAATGGTGAGTTGGATGGTCTCATTCCCTCGGTGAGTGGCAGTTCAGCCACGAGTTGTTCAGGAGTGAGTGTACCGCAGTAGAACACATTGAGTGCGTATGTGCGTGCAGAAGAGAGGAGTGATTGTACTTGTGGCAATCCCATTCCCCATATATCTGCGAAAGGTACTTCATCGAGGTATGCTGATTTCTCGCCATAGAGTGCATATTGCATGAGTGCTGATTTCTGGACAGCTGTTCGTTTTTGGCGCGAGAGGCGTGTAAAGAACTCAGATCCTTTGACTGCGTCTAACTGCTTTTTCTCCAAGTATGGCATGAGCAGCTGACGGTTCACGAGGTTCATAATCTTATTCATATTTCCGTCTTCGCCTGAGATAGAGATATAGAAATAAGAGTCATTGCATCCGTAGGACACATCTCCGCCTAATTCTGCCATTTGTTGTTTGAAGTCCTTACCCTCGGTAGCAGGGTTACCCATTATACCCGCATTATTCATTAGTATTGCAGCGTATGGGAGTAATGGCATCTCGTGCTCTCCTACTCCATAACGAAGAGTGAGTGTAAAGACATCATTCTTTGTATTAGGTGTGTAGTGTAGCGTTACATTTTCTCCGAGTGATGACACTTGTACATCATTGAAGTTATTGAAGGTTTGCTTCAGTTCTCCCTTTGGCAGTTTCTTGAAAGCTTCAGCATATGCTGTTTTAGCATCCTTAACTGGTTCCAATGGTTTGATATTTGGTTTTGGAAGTGTCTTAGCCTTATTGGACTTGGTAGCCTCATCGAAGGAAACGGTCATATGGTCTTGATTGAAGTATTTCTTCGCCACGCGTACTATTTCCTCTTTTGTAAGTGCTTGAATACGCTCATTAGCATTGAGTACTTGCTCTAAAGGCATATCGTACATGAATGCAGAGAGGAGCCAATTCATTTTGGATGCAGGGGATTCGTTAGCCACTTTGTATGACTGAGCATACATGCGTTTAACGGATGCAATCATTTCGTCTGATATATCTCCTGCTTTGATTTTATCAATTTCCTTCATGATAATTTTCTCTGTAGCCTTGTCGGACTCAAACATCTGTTGGTTCGCGTCATAGTAAGGCACTGCTTGAACGATGATGCGTCCTGCGTTGCGTCTTGCATCAAGTCCTGCTCCCGCGTACTGCACTTCACCATTGATAGTTACCTTATCGAGCAAACCTGTTTGTCCGTTAGACAACAATAGGCACACAAACTCGAGCACTTCTTGCTCTGGGTCATTAGCCTTCACACCGGGGTACACCCACGCTATTTGTGGGTTATAACCAAGTTTATAGTGCTTATTACCTGTCAGTTCTACATCCGGATAAGAAGGGCGTGCTGGCAGTTCTTTAGGTTGCAGACGCGAGAAAGTCTCAGCAATCATTGGTTTGGTTGCTTCCGTATCGAAGTCACCTACAAGTATGAGTGCCATGTTATTTGGCACATACCATGTATTGTAGAACTCGATGAGTTTGGACAAGCGTGGATTTTTGAGGTGCTCAGGATAACCTATCACATCGCGCTCATATGGACTACCTTTGTATATATCTTGCATGAGTTGTTTAGACACTTGTGAAGATGGGTTATTGGCGTACATGTTGTACTCCTCGAACACATTTTCCAACTCTGCTTGGAAGGTACGGAACACAGGGTCAATGAGACGGTCGGAGAAGATGGTAAGCCATCTGTACATTTCTGCAGCAGGGAAAGAGTTATGGTATGCTGTCACATCAAACGAAGTGAACGCATTTACTCCTTCTGCTCCGATAAGGTCGAGCAAGTTAAAGAAATCTTCGGTGGAAGATACTTTTGCTTCGCGCATAGAACACTCATTGATTTGTGTTGCTAATTTTTCTCTTAGCTCTGGGTCTGTTGCCTCGCTGTACTGGTCATAGAGTGCTACGATGGAGTCATAAATTGGTTTTTCTGCTTCCCAGTCGAGCGCACCGATTTTCTGTGTACCTTTGAAGAGCATATGCTCGAGGTAGTGTGCTAATCCGGTGTATTCTGCGGGTTCGTCCACAGCACCTGCGCGTACTACTACATAACCCGTTACATCTGGCTGGTCATGGTCTTCCCACAAGATGACGGTGAGTCCATTGTCTAATTTGTACTCTGTTAATCCTTCTCTCAACTGAGCGGAAACAGTCACTATGCTACTAATCAGCAGGATAGCGCTTAATAAAATCTTTTTCATTGTCTTATATATATTGTAAATTATTTTACCATTCGAGTAATACTTTACCGCATTGTCCGCTGGCCATGATATCAAATCCTTTTTGGAAATCCTCAAAGGCGAAACGATGTGTTATTACTGGTGAGAGGTCGAGTCCTCCGAGGAGCATTTGCTCCATTTGGTACCATGTTTCCCACATTCGTCTTCCTGTGATGCCTTTGATAGTGAGTGCATTAAAGATTAGATCAGACCAATTGACTTTAGTATCGGATGGTAGTATTCCTAATTGTGCTATATTTGCGCCCTTGTACATATGTGCTATCATATCATTGAAAGCGGCTGGCGCTCCAGACATCTCGAGTCCGACATCAAATCCCTTGATACCTAATTGCTTCATTGCGTCGTCAATCGTTTCTCCTTTGGCTCCATTGACGGTGAGAGTGGCTCCCATTTTCTTTGCTATCTCGAGTCGCAATGGATTGATATCTGTCACTACGATATTTTTCGCTCCGGAGAAGCGGCATATACCTGCAGCCATGGTACCGATTAGTCCTGCTCCTGTGATAAGCACATCCTCTCCTAATAATGGGAAAGCGAGTGCTGTATGTGTTGCATTTCCGAAAGGGTCCATGATAGCGGCGAAATCGTCTGGTATCTCAGGTCTGACACGCACCACATTGGATTCGGGTATGGTGACATATTCTGCGAAGCATCCATCTTTTCCCATGATTCCCACGGAGATAGTATTTTCGCACACATGTCCCATTCCTCTGCGGCAGTTACGGCAATGTCCACATACGATATGTCCCTCTGCCGTTACGCGTTCGCCCACTTTGAAGTTACGCACTCCCGGTCCCACTTCTGCCACCACTCCCACGAACTCATGTCCCATGGTGTATGGCGGTACGCAGTGCGCTTGTGACCATTCGTCCCATTTATACATATGTAGGTCTGTGCCGCAGATAGCTGCTTTGGTCACCTTGATAAGCACATCATTGACTCCCACTTCTGGCATGGGCACTTCTTCCATCCAGATGCCCGGTTCTGCGTATTTTTTTACTAATGCTTTCATTGTAATTTTATTTGATTACTGCAAGTTTCGTGCCAACCTTGATAAATGCTTCTATTCCTCTATCCAACTGTTCTTTTGTATGTGCTGCGGATACTTGTACGCGTATGCGTGCTTGGCCTTTCGGCACAACAGGGTAATAGAAACCGGTGACATAGATTCCTTCTTCCTGCAGTGCAGCAGCAAACTCTTGTGAGAGTCGTGCGTCGTAGAGCATGACGGCACAGATAGCTGATTGTGTAGGTTTGATATCAAATCCTGCTGCTTGCATTTTCTCTATGAAATATGCTGTATTAGCGTGGAGACGGTCCTGCAACTCGTTAGAGCGTGTGAGTATTTCAAAGGTCTTGATACCCGCAGCAGCGATGAGTGGTGGGATGGAATTGGAGAAGAGATATGGTCTGCTTCGTTGGCGCAGCAGGTCGATAATCTCTTTCTTTCCAGTAGTAAATCCGCCCACAGAGCCGCCAAACGCTTTACCGAGCGTACCTGTGATAATTTCTACTTTTCCTCGCAGGTCATATAACTCGGTCACACCTTTTCCTGTTTGTCCCACGACACCAGCAGAGTGCGACTCATCCACCATGACGAGTGCATTATATTTCTGCGCGAGTTCGTATATTTTATCCAATGGGCACACATTACCGTCCATAGAGAAAACGCCATCTGTAGCGATGATACGGAATCGCTGTGCTTGTGCTTTCTTGAGTTGCTCCTCGAGGTCCTGCACATCGCCATTCGCATAGCGATAGCGCACTGCCTTACATAAGCGTACGCCATCGATAATAGAAGCATGATTGAGTGCATCGGAGATGATAGCATCTTCTTCGGTCAATAATGGCTCGAAGAGTCCACCATTGGCATCAAAGCAAGCCGCATAGAGAATAGTATCTTCTGTGCCGAAGAAGTCAGAGATGACTTGTTCAAGCTGCTTATGTGTGTCCTGCGTGCCGCATATGAAGCGCACGGATGCCATTCCGTATCCGCGTGCGTCCATACGGTCCTTCGCTGCCTGAATAAGTTCGGCATTATCTGCCAAACCGAGGTAGTTATTGGCACAGAAGTTAATCACATCTTTTCCTCCTGCCACTTGAATAGCAGAGGACTGCGGCGTGATAATCACGCGCTCATTCTTATACAAACCTGCGTCCTTTATCTCTTGTAAAGTATTCTGCAAGTGTTTTTGAAAATCTGTGTACATATATTAAGCCTACCCCTACCCCTCCCTTAAAGGAGGGGAGAAGGATTTTTGTTAAATAATTCCCTGTTCAAGCATTGCAGTAGCTACCTTCATAAAGCCGGCGATGTTAGCGCCCTTCACATAGTCAATAGTGCCGTCAGCTTGCGTGCCGAATTTCACACATTGCTCGTGAATAGATGCCATAATGCTATGCAATCTCTCGTCCACTTCGTTTCCTGTCCAACTGATATGCTCTGCGTTTTGCGTCATCTCAAGTCCCGAAGTAGCCACACCACCTGCGTTGACAGCCTTACCCGGTGCAAAGAGTACATCGTTCTGCTGGAAGAAACGGATAGCGCCTGGTTGGCATCCCATGTTACTTACTTCGCAGCAGCACCAGCAACCGTTTGCTTTCAACTCCTTCGCATCCTCTTCGCTCAACTCATTTTGGAAAGCGCAAGGCAATGCTATGTCACAAGGGATAGACCATGCTTTCTTGCCTGCCGTGAAGGTACATAATTCAGGGAACTTATCCGCCATGTCTTGCACTTTATTGCGGTTAGAAGCACGCATAACGAGCATATAATCAATCATCTCAGGTGTGATTCCCTCAGGAATAGCCACTACACCGTCAGGGCCAGAGATAGCCACCACTTTAGCGCCTAACTCCACAGCTTTCTTTGCTGCTCCCCAAGCCACATTACCAAATCCAGATAATGCCACACGCTTACCCTCAATAGATTTACCTGCTGCATGGAGCACATGTTGTGTGAAATACAATGCGCCAAAACCAGTTGCTTCCGGACGAAGTATCGAACCGCCCCAAGTCATTCCCTTGCCAGTGAGAACGCCTGTGTGGTACTCGCGTGCAAGTTTTTGATACATACCATTGAGGTAACCTATCTCACGACCACCCACGCCTACATCGCCTGCAGGAATATCTTGGTCAGGACCTATGCAGCGCCACAATTCCCACATGAATGCTTGGCAGAAACGCATTATCTCCGCATCTGACTTGCCTACCGGGTCAAAGTCCGAACCACCCTTTGCACCGCCCATTGGGAGTGTGGTGAGCGCATTCTTGAAAGTTTGTTCAAAACCTAAAAACTTGAGCATCGAAGGAGTAACAGCCTTATGGAAACGCAAACCGCCTTTGTACGGACCGATAGCAGAATTAAACTGCACACGATAACCGAGGTTTGTTTGCACTTCTCCTTGGTCGTCCACCCATGTAACACGGAAAGTAAAGATTCGGTCTGGCTCCACCATTCGCTCGATAACCTTTGCTTTTTCAAACTCAGGGTGCTGATTATACAGCTCCTCGATAGACTCTAAGACCTCTTGTACTGCTTGTAAGTACTCTGCTTCACCTGGATGCTTTGCAGCTAATTGCTGCATGATAGTTTGAACTTTCATTGTGTTTGTGTTTTAATGTTGGTATAAATTTTTGTGGGTAATAAAATACTTATTTTATTTCACGCTGCAAAGATACTACTTTTTTTTGATATACGCAAGCGCGTGGGTGTTTTTTGTGTATGAAGTAATCAAAAACACGCTTACGCTAACAAAAAAGCGTTCATTGCATTCGCTTCAAAAACGGCAATGCTAATCTTAATGTACAATTCACATTATATGTCCGTACGGATTTTATCATTTCGCCCTATTTCGACGAATGGTTAATCAGCCACTCTCGCGCCACTCTCGCGCCACTCTCGCGCCACTGCTACTTAAGGTTTCTTTACCTCATCTTATAGTCATCTTATTACATGGTTCCGTTATGCTATCGTAGCGCTACCGCGAATGGACTGAAAAACCCTGCATGCATCCGCCATGCACCCTATTGTGACATTCAGGATGCGTAATAATCGTACCCTTGTGGTTAAGAACGAGATGCGAACGGTGGAGAATGCTAAGCGGAATGAGACATACGGGACGGATACGAGAGACATACGGGACGATAGCGACATCAAAAAAAAGCGTATAGTTCAAATAAATCCACCGCCACTCGGAATGGTGGCGGTGGGGATTAATAGAGAAGAAAAATAAGATTGCTCTTATTGTATTTAATTACTCTGTTACACGAGTGAAGTTGTAGGTTATTTGATAATATGTATCCTCGCCTTCTGGAGCTGAAGTTATTGACAATTCTGTTTCTGTTAAATTGACCACCTGACAAGTCATTGGTTCGTCAGAATATCCAGCAGGTGCGATTGTCAAAACATTCTCATTTAATGTATAAGTAAACTCTTCTTCCCACACCTCACCATCAAAACACTCAATAATTTTGCCGGTAGTCTCGTTAACAAACTGCCAGTACATTGGATCTTCGCTCGGAATAGGCTCTTCTACTGTTTGTATCACCTGACCATTCGTAATCAACTGCATCTTCATGGTGTTCATTTGCCATTTTCCGATGATTGTAGGTTCATTAACACAAGAAGAGAACGCGCACATGATAGCTACTAACGCAGCAAATAACATTGATTTTTTCATAATTGTAAAATTTATTAATAAACAACACTATAGATTTTAATCCTACGATTTAAAATTTCGGTGCAAAGGTACAGCTTTTGTATGAAACATGCAAATTTTTGACTTGGGAAAAAACTTGGGATTTTGATTTTTTATCAATCCACCGCCACTCAAATGAGCAGCGGTGGGAAAATATAATGGATACGGACTATCTTGTCTTTTTCTTCAGATAAACAAAGAAAGTGGTGCCTTTGTCCGAAGACTCAAAAGTGATACGACCACCCGTTCCCTCTACAATACGCTTCGATATAGCCAAACCCAAACCATTACCATTTGATTTGGTGGTAAAATTCGGACGGAAAATAGAAGACTGTATCGCCGCTGGAATACCAGGACCATTATCTGAAATGGAGATTTCAATTTCCTTGGACGAATATGTACTATTAAGCCTCACTATAATATCCGGACTTATAAGGGATTGTTTCGTTCCCTCGGCGGCAGAAGTCTGGCTATTGGAAAGCGCTTGGATAGCATTGCGTATTATATTGACAAAAACTTGACTGATTTGCTCCTCATCCGCCATGACGAAAACACCATTATCAGGTCCCACATAACGAATAGGTATTTGCTCATCATTAGTAGCATACAGCGTAATCACATCCGATAGTTTGCGCGCCACATCCACTTGAGAAGAGATGACTTCTGGTTGCTTGGCAAAAATAGAGAAAGAGTGCGCTATATGCGCCAAGTTATCCATCTCTGCAATAAGCATTGGCGTCGCTTTCTGGAAATAAGCCTCAAACTGTTCCGTGCCATGTAAGCGTTGTAATTTCTGCACCGCCAGTTTCATCGGCGTAAGCGGATTATTGATTTCGTGCGCAATCTGCCGCGCCATCGTCTGCCATGCACCCTCGCGCTCTGCTTTAGCCAACTGCACTGCTGACTCCTCTACCCTATCTACCAGCATATTATAACGCTCTACAAGCGCTCCTAACTCATCCGCGTAAGGATAATCAATATGGTTATGCTCACTTCCTATCTCAAAATGGCGCATCTTCTCTGTTAATGCCGAAATAGGTACAGTCATACTCCACGCAGCCCAATAAGAGAATAATAATGCCAAAACCAATATACCAATATACGGCGGTAGCAAACGAGCCAGTAAATCATCCACCTCCTCATTAAGCGCATGCTCAGACAAGAAATACGGCGTGGCAATATAACCTATCGGCACAAACGCTCCATTATAAAAAGGTACATACGAAACAAGATAAGGATGCTCCGCCAGATATTCATAGTAAACAGCCGTGTGATTTTGCGAGAAAATAGCATCCGGAGACATGCGACGCGATAGAACACCACTATTGAAAAGCTCTATCGACGACGACGCAAGCAGTTCACCAGTCATCGAATAAACATGAATATCCTGACTGATATCATAACCCAAATCGTGCAAATCAATCTCCAAACCACTCGCATGATTAGGCGTAAGGGTCACATCCCAATAATACAACGAACGAAGATAAGATTGAATATACTCCGAACGAGTAAGCAACTCATTCTTCTGACGCTCCTCGTAATTCGTGCGCACATAGCGGATAGACATCACAAATAGATAGATAAATACAGCCAACACACACACTAAAATAACATACATTATGCGTGTAGAAAGACGCATATTACGAATTCCCCTATTGTGTATCAAACCAATGACCACAGCCATAAGTAATATGCCGAAGAAAATAATACACAATATAAAATACAAGCGCACGCGAAGACTATGCGACTGCCACCATGGCACATCCATACTCTCCTCAGACTCTACTAAGGCACGAAAAGAGAACGACTGCGACGCTAAGGTATAGCCCTCCGTATTATCTAACAAAGGCTTATGAGGCGTGAGAGAGAATAAATAATCGCCTGAAGGAGAACAAATAGGATGGCGGTCATTATTATTCGTCGCACTTATTCCACGGCGCTCATTGATATCAAAAGGCTCTACGAAACTATTGCGCAATAAGCGTGTCTGCAAAGGATAATCATAGCAAATAGGAATAACAGTAAGTATATTATATACACCCGCTTTTGTCCAGCACGCCACTGTATGCGCATTGCTAAAAAGCATATACTGCCATTTATCGTACCGAAAGAGCAGCACCTCATCCGCCGAAAGCCAGTTATTAGACCAATACACCATCTGATGCGAATTAAAGACATAGAACAACAAATGCCTGTCCGCTTCCGCCACAAGGCGAATCGAATCCATCGGTGCATGGCGTTCTAAGAGCTCTGATAATCTCTTCGTTTGCGTCTCCGCATACTCTATACGCTCATTCAACTGACGCTGCATGCGAGCGCCATCCGCTCGGAACGAATGACAGCCAATAAATGCACTCCCTATCACTACTAATAGTAGAAAACGAATAAATTTACGCATATTTTTTCGTTTTTGTTTGCAAAATTACAACAATTTCCGTACCTTTGCAAATATTTTTGAAAAAATATTACTTATTATGCAATTTTTTACTGCTTTTGTGCTTGGATTGCTCACTATTTTGGACCCCTGCACACTAATGACAAGTATCACAGCTATTGGCTACATAGATAAAGAGATACACAATAAACGCAAAGTGCTAATCAATGGCACAATGTTCGTTTTGGGCAAATTAGCCACCTATGTGCTCCTCAGTATCCCCTTTATCATGGGCGCACAGACTGCCAAAATCCAATATGTACTTAGTCATTGGGGCGAACCCATATTAGCAGGGTTCATGCTCATCTGCGGTATCGTACTGTTACTAAGCGGACATCACCACGAGCACGACCACGGCGTGAGTAAATTCCTGCAGAACACCGACTCCAATGCCAGCGGACTATGGTCATTCATTTTGGGCATATTCTTCGCAATCGCCTTCTGCCCGCACCGATTAGTCTATTTCCTCACCATGATAGATATCACACTCACTATGCCCAGCGCATGGAGTTGGCTCATGCCATTCATCTTCGGATTAGGCACAGGACTACCTATCATGCTCATTGCATGGCTTGTCAGTTATAGCGCTATCAGCATCGGGAATATTACCCATAAAATGGGTAGCTTCGAAAAATGGTTTCGCCATATATGCGCAGCCTTATTCATCATCATCGGCATTTACTTGGCTGTACATTGCGTGATAGAATACCAGCACGGCTGCGATTGTGGGCATGAACACCACCATGGCATAGAGTTAATTCAACATTGATAATTCATCGTGGCTAAATCAACAGGCTTCACTTTCAAGCAATTTCATGTGCAGCACGACCGCTGCGCCATGAAAGTAGGCACAGACGGCGTGCTCTTAGGCTGCTGGACAGATGTTCCCGCAGAAGGAAGCGTATTGGACATCGGCACTGGAAGCGGGCTGATTGCATTGATGGTAGCCCAGCGGACACAAGCACAGATAGACGCTATTGACATCACCTCTGACGCCTACGAACAAGCATGTATCAATTTTGCGCAATCGCCTTGGAACGAGCGTATTAAGGCACATATAGCCTCTATACAAGAATGGCAAACGCAAGAGCAATACGACCTCATTATCAGCAATCCGCCCTATTTCAATAATAGTCTCAAAAATCCCGACAAAGGGCGGGAATTAGCCCGTCATACGGATAGCCTATCGTACGCTGACCTTTTCGCACATAGCGCGCGGTTGTTAAAGGACGAGGGACGGCTGAGCATTATTCTTCCAGCCGAAGCCGAAAGCGATGCATGTAACCTCGCGCGCACACACGGACTTTCCCTCACGCGCGTGACGCGCGTCTATAGTAAGGAGTCCAAACCCGCAAGACGAGTGCTGCTATCTTGGACAAAAAAAGCAGATTGCGTGGTGCGGGAAGACATATTGGTATTAGAAAACGCAGAAGGCGGACGCAGCGCACAATACCAAGAATTAGCAAAGGACTTCTACCTATAGGCGGAAGTCCTTTGTGCTTATTTAACGGAATGTATTATTTTGCGTAATTGATGGCGCGTGTCTCACGAATGACAGTCACCTTCACTTGTCCCGGATAAGTCATCTCGTCCTGAATACGCTTTGCCAAATCAAACGAGAGCAATTCAGTGTCTTTATCCGATAATTTATCTGCCCCCACAATAACACGCAACTCACGGCCTGCCTGGAGCGCATAAGTCTTCACAACACCTTGGAAAGACATCGCCATATTCTCAAGGTCGTTCAAGCGCTTCACATAAGATTCAACAATCTCACGACGGGCACCAGGTCGTGCACCAGAGATAGCGTCACAAGCTTGGACGATAGGCGCAATAAGCGATTTCATTTCACACTCATCGTGGTGAGCGCCAACTGCATTGCTGATATCTGGTTTCTCTCCGAATTTCTCACAGAGTTTCATACCTAACTCTGCGTGTGGCAACTCCACATCTTCGTCTGACACTTTACCTATATCGTGTAGCAAACCGGCACGCTTAGCAGCCTTCACATTCAAGCCTAACTCGCCTGCCATAGCAGCACATAGATTAGCTGTCTCACGCGCATGCTGTAACAAGTTCTGACCATACGAAGAACGGTATTTCATTCTACCCACCAAACGAATCAACTCTGGATGCAGACCATGCACACCGAGGTCTATTGTAGTGCGTTTACCTGTTTCTATGATTTCTTCTTCTACTTGTTTAGTCACTTTCGCCACCACTTCTTCAATACGGGCTGGGTGAATACGACCGTCTTGTACCAATTGATGGAGTGACAAACGAGCTATCTCACGACGAACGGGATCAAAAGCAGAAAGAGTGATTGCTTCTGGTGTATCGTCCACTATAATCTCCACACCCGTAGCCGCTTCCAATGCACGGATATTACGACCCTCACGACCAATAATACGACCCTTCACTTCGTCGTTCTCAATATGGAAAACAGACACGGTATTCTCTGCTGCTGTCTCAGAAGCCACGCGCTGGATAGTTTGTATCACAATCTTCTTTGCCTCTTTATTCGCCTCCAGACGCGCGTTGTCCATAATCTCATTCACATACGACATCGCTGCAGTCTTGGCTTCGTCCTTGAGCGCTTCCACCAACTGTTTCTTCGCTTCTTCGGCAGAGATACCACTTATTTGCTCTAACTGTTTCTCTGCTTCTGAATGCATGCGCTCTATTTCTTGCTGCTTGTAATCAAGTGCTTGTTGACGCTGCTCAATCTGCTGATTTTTCTGATTAACCTCATTAAGGCTGCGCTGTACATCACCTTGTTTTTGATTGAGCTGCTGCTCGCGCTGCTGCAAGCGTTGCTCATGCTGCTGAATACGCTTATCTTGCTCGCGAACTTGATTATCGTGCTCTAACTTGAGTGCAATAAATTTCTCTTTTGCCTCTATTATCTTATTCTTTTTAATAACTTCTGCCTCCTCTGCTGCTTTGTGCAAGATATTCGCACCGGAAATACGCGCTACAAGATAATAACCTACAGCGCCTAAAAGAAGACCTATGATAAGTGCAATAATGGGATATAACATAATTTAAAGTATTTAATAGAATTATTTATTGAGTGTTTCTAAAATCAGTTTATTTAACTTTTGTACCTCTGCCTCAATGGGTTCTAAACTTTTCTCGCGTGCATCAGACTGCAATGCCACTGCCACCTCAAGTGCTGTGTACATCCACAACTGCTCTGCCGATGCTTTAGGCAATAAGCGTAAGTAATACTGATACCGCTTATTAAGCAATTCAGCTGCCGCACGATAATTAGGTTCTGCCTCACGAGGCACATCCAAACCCACATAATGGGCATCGAGACGAAGATTGATATGTTGTTTATCTGGTGTCATTATTTATTCAAGGCTTGAATGGCTCTATCCACCTGCGCAATCAGGGCATTGATACGCTTCGTAGCCTCTTCTGTTGTCTCAACTGATGTAAGTGCGTTAGCGGTTGCCAAACGCTTATTCTTCTGCTGAAGAGCCACCAACTCTGCATGCGCATGAACCAACTCGTCATGCTGGCGCGCATTTTCAGCACGCAACTGTGCACATTCCGCCTGCAACGCCTCGTAGCGTTGTACTAAAAGCTGCACATTCTCAGATAATGACTCGATTGATTGCATTCCGCACTTTCCCTTGGCCTTTAGAATGAATAACCAACGCCAAGACCTATCACGCCTTTGAACTGAACACGCTCTGACTGAACGCCTTCATTATTGGCAATAAGAGTACCATTATAGTATTTGAGACTTGTCTGGAGCGTTACCTGCAAGCACTTGAGGAACTGATAGGTCATCGCCACATCCCAGTCCACATCGAAATGGCCGAAATAACGGTTATTATTTGAGTACTCAAAATAGTTGCCAGAATCCATCCAATCCATACCTGGGTTTTCCTTCTCCCACATCTCACGCACATTATATCCCTTGCCTTGATAAGGAGTAAAGAGAGCAAGAGTCGTGCTTACCTTGAAATCCTTATAGGTATAAGCGATAGCGCCCTTGAAACTCAAACCCAACTCCGCACGGAAATCACGAAATTCTTTTGCTCCTGTTTCCTTGTTATACGCATAAGTACCATATTTCTCTTGAAGAGTAGAACGGAAGTCTTTTTGTAACTCCACATACGCTTCATAACCACCACGACCATATAATTCTTTTGCACCATCATAAATTAACTGTGCTGCAGCACGCTCTGCGTCTGTGGTAGCGTTATCAATAGCAGTCTGGTATTCAGAAAGAGCCATCTCTTCTGTATATTTTCTATTCCACGCCTCGCTCACATACGCCGTAGAGATACGACCTGCGATAGGTGATAAATAGATAGAAAAATCAGCGCCCTTATAACTCTTCTTCCAGTCAATACCGACAGATATATCGGTGTATGAAGGCGCAAGCCATTTAGAGATAGGATTATTATAACCCGTCACATAATCGCGACCAATAGCGTACTGACTCTGAAAACCGGCAAGAGCAGTCAGATACCAATTCTCTTTGAACTCCCAACCAAACTTAGTCGCCAATTTGATGTTATCGCTTGATTTCTGAAGCGCATCTTCGTCTTGGTCTATCCAAGTCATTCCAAAGTCGGTATCAAAGTTCGTTTCCCACGCGATAGCATCCTTGTGGTATAAAAGATGCAACTTCACATAGGCAATACCATTTACATTGTTCTTACCTCCGGCTGCCCAGTTCACCAAACCAGTAGCAGCGGCATTGAGTCCAAGAGAGCCGTCGAATTTCCAGGCTTTCTCACCCGTATCTACCTTTTTGAGATCCGTAGCGGCTTTTGCGGCTGCTTCCGCATTACTTGTTACCGTTGCCTTATCTACCGTCTGAGCAGAAAGAGTGACTGCCGCTAATGTGCATAATAATAAAGAAAATAATTTTCGCATAATAATTCGCATAAAAATAAATCAATGTTAAATATATTGTTTGCTGTATTGAATACAAATCGTTTGCCGTACTGAGTAAACACTCCACCCCATTATACAAAATCGACTGCAAAGATACAAAAAAAAACGCACATATGCAAGTCACAACAGGCAGATTAGCCATAAAAATCAACAATGTGTCAATTTTTACACATTTTTTCTTAATATATACACATATATATAAAAAAAAAGCAGTACTTTTGTACCGTGATTTAATATCCCGTATTGCGGACTTATCATTTTAGCAACATACGAGAGAAAAAATGCAAACAAATAATAACACAAACGATATGAAAAACATTATTGTTAATCCTGTCTTGAAGGCTAAAACAAACATCTTAAAGAAAAGTTTTTTACTATTCATTTCCTGTTTGACAGCAAGTGTTGCTTGGGGACAAACACAATCCTTCACAGCTGATGAAATTGTAAGCGGTGCCACTAAAGGTTCTGTAACAGTGTCCACGACTTTCAATGTTGCAAACAAACAAATGTGCAAAGAAGGAGGTTCGGCGACAAAACTGAATGCTGTAGAAGGAAATAGCACAGCCAGTACGGTGAACGAAAAATATGTGCAACTAACATCTACTTCTGACATAACCAAGTTGGTTCTGCATGCCACATACAATTCCAGCGGAACTGGGAAAAATATGGCATTTGTCTATTGGGGAGAGGGTGTTACTCCTGCTATAGACAATATACTTTCAGCTGAATTAGTGTCATTTACAGGCTATGCCGGTGCTTGTGACCAAAACTATTCCGAAGTGACACTTCCTCCCGGAGTTCGAACAATTCGTATCTATCGCCAATTAAAGAAATTCGATGGAAAAGGGGCATCCAGTAGCAACTACGGAGACGGAACGACTTTCCTTATAGCAGATATAGATGTAATAGCGGGTCCTGCAGGTCCTGTAGCCGTAACAGGCGTGACATTAGACAAAACCTCTCTCTCTATTGAGGCTGGTCAAACAGCCCAATTGACAGCTACCGTTCAGCCTGCAAACGCTGACAACCAAGCTGTTACATGGAGCAGTAGCGATAATAATATAGTTAGCGTTGATGCAACAGGTAAGATTACTGCCAATGCCAAAGGTAGTGCAACGATTACCGTGACTACTGCAGATGGTGGTAAAACTGCTACATGTACCGTGACCGTAACAGAGCCAGCAGCGCCAATAGAAGTAACAGCTATAGCACTCAAAGCGTCCACCACTATTGCCATCGGTGGCACCGAGACACTAACTGTCACATACACACCTGCTGATGCTAACACAGGAAAAGCACTCACTTGGAAAAGCGACAACACTGCAGTAGCTACCGTAGATACTAATGGCGTAGTGAAAGGTATCGCAGCAGGAACAGCAAATATCACTGCCACCTCAACTACCAACCCTGCCATTACTGCTACATGCGCAGTAACGGTACAAGCAGTAGCTGTAACAGGCGTATCGCTCAATAAGACCTCAATAAACCTGCAAGTAGGTGGTTCTGAAACACTTACTGCTACAGTCACTCCTGCAAATGCCACTAACAAAGAAATCATATGGAATACTTCCGATGGAAGCATTGCTACTATCAACAATGGTAAAGTAACTGCTGTTTCTGCAGGACAAACAACTATCACGGCAACAACAGTGGATGGAAACAAAACAGCCACTTGTACTGTCACTGTGACTGCAGGTCCTCCAGTACCATCGACAGGTCTCACAACTCACTATCCTGAGGTATATGAAGCAAAAGAACTCGCCGGTGGTTATGGAGCCGAACTGTCAGTTTTAAACGGACGCGAATATGAAGTGTTCTACGCCGGACGATATGACAACGGAGGCACCAAACTTACGATACATGTCAATCCTATTGACAAATCTCATGGTATTACCAAGAACGAAGCCTCTACTTCCTATGAAGCGATAGACGGGTGGTTCAAAGGAACAGGTAATGACAAAGGAACAGGTTTTTCCATCAAAGACGAATTTACCAAAAGCACTGAACGGTGTCACAACATGAAAAGTAGCAATTATGTGGAGATGCACATTCAGGGTTACGACCAATTCTCTTTGTATGGAATAGATAAGAAAATCAACCTATCTAAACCGGCAGACCATAAAGTGTTCAAAGTCCTGATTGATAATGTAGAACAAACAATGGAGCCTTCTACAAGTGCCACCATCCGTCGTTTTGATATTACCACAGGAGAACATGTTATTAAGATTCAGTGTGGAGACGATTGTCTCTTCGGTGGTTTCTCTCTCCGTATCGCCGAAGAGCCACGCACTAAATGGTTGAAAGGAAACGACTCTACACAAGTAGTAATGCAGACTACAGCCCCAAAACCTGTTTATTATTTCACCAAATACAACTCTAAAGGTGAGACCAAACTCATTTGGGACGGACCAGAAGCGACTGGTATCACGCTCACTACACACGCAAGCAGTGCTATTGGAGACACACTCGTTTTAGGCGGTACTGCTAACTGCCCAACTGGTACATATAACTACCATGTTGCTGCTTTCTACAACGGTGTAGAGACAAGCCGCGCAAATGGTAAGTTCATCGTTGCATCAGAGATAAAAGCACTCACTGACACGATGGTGGATGCTTACCAAAACGAAGAGATGGACCAAATACAATTCCGCTACTATGCGCTCAGCGACGCGGATGTAACGCTCACCTGGACAGGAGCGACACCTGCCGGCATCACAGGAAGCGGTAGCAATGGGAAATATATCATCGGTGGTACTCCTACTACAGTGGGCACATATGATTTCATCATTAGTGTAACAGGAGGAAATAGCATCAAAGGAAAAATCGTAGTGCGCGCATTAGACTTAGGAAACGATCCTGTGCTCTACTTATACAAGAATAACTTGGCATACGAACAAGATGGTATATACGAGTATCTCACCAGCGCAGCAGGTGGAAAGAAAAACATCATCCCACGCAAAGCACGCGAGGACGGATTACGCCCTGCTGATCAATATGCAAAATATAAATGGATTATCATATCCGAAGATGTGGATGCAAATAATGCAGAGGTATTAGCAGTGGCAGAAGGCGGTGCTAACTTACCTGTACTCAATCTCAAGTCATTCACATACGCGCCAGGACGATTAGATTGGGGAGAGCCAGATAATGGTAGTATAACCGACAACGCACGCTCAATCACCGTACTACGAGCAGACCACCCTATCTTCGCAAGCATGGCTGGAATTAGTCAAGGACAAAAGATAGACATTTTAAGTGCTATCAACAAGAAAGGTCTCATGCCTGCTGCCGTTGATTATGAAGGAACGCTCTGTCTTGCAACTGCCTGGACAAGAGACATCAATAACTACACTGGAGACGGAGTACAAGAAACCTTCCTACACGAAGTGCCTGCAGAGATGCGCGGTGGAAAGAAATATATCTGCTTGCCTATCGCATTACAGAGTAGCAAGAATCTGAGTGCAAATGGTAAGAAACTGATATCTTCTGTCATCAACTACCTATTGAGCAGCAAAGCAACTATTGACTTACCAGAACTAAAAATAACCAGTTTCAAAATCAATGGCGTAGCAGGTACGATAGACCAAGCAAACAACACTATCAAAATATCATTTGATATCACTCAATATCCTAATTTGGATTTGACGAATATCGTTCCAGAGGTAACCCTCGCGAGTAAACTAACCCATTTTGTACCTAACGAGGGTGAAGCGGTGGACTTCAGCAAGAGCACCTTTGCGCCTGTTATCTACGAGGTAACGGACTACATCAACCGCCGCGCATACGAAGTAACTGTAGCAACCTATAACCCTGAAGGAATAGAAAACATCTACAGCGTGGGAGAATGGGTGAATATCTATGATATTTACGGACGAAAAGTGACCACCACAAACGAGGACATTTACCAAATGGCACTACCAAGAGGCGTCTATATAATAGTTCTCGAGAATGGGGACACATTCAAGATTATGCGATAATCAAGTAATAAATACAATAAAAATCCCATATACATTTGCGTATGTGGGATTTTTTATGTACCTTTGCACCCCGAAACGAAAGAAACACAAGAGAGCTACTGTTTTTCCTCTCTATTAACAACAAACACTGAAAACAAACATGCGAACAGAAAATGAATTGCAAGGAGTCACCTTGCTCGGCAATCAGCACACCCAATACAGCGACAACTACTCTCCTGAAGTGCTGGAAACTTTCCCTAACAAACACCCTGAGAATGAATATCTGGTCACCTTCAACTGCCCGGAATTCACCACTCTTTGCCCTAAAACAGGACAACCTGACTTCGGGCATATATACATTAGTTATATCCCGCGCGAGCGCATGGTAGAGAGCAAATCACTCAAACTATACCTCTTCTCTTTCCGCAACCATGGCGATTTTCATGAAGATTGTATTAATATTATCATGAAAGATTTAGTTAAACTGATGGAACCTAAATATATTGAGGTGACTGGTTATTTCTTGCCCCGTGGAGGTATTAGTATCTACCCTTTTGCTAATTGGGCAGATAGCGAACACCAAGCACTACGAGAACAACGCCTACGCGAAAGTATGACCTCTGTACTCAATCATAAATAATCCAAAGGCATATGAAAGACGCATTGCTCGTTTTATCTGGCGGATTAGACTCCACCACAATGCTGTATGAATTTCAACATCGTATTGCATTGGCAGTCTCTTTTCATTACGGCAGCAATCACAACGAACGCGAACTATCGTTCGCACAATTGCATTGCGAGCGTTTAGGCATACCCCATAAAATAATTCGCTTGCCATTCTTCAAAGAACTATTCCATAGTTCACTATTAGAAGGCGCAGACGCTATACCAGAAGGTGATTATAAAGAAGATAATATGCGTTCCACAGTGGTACCTTTTCGGAATGGAATCATGCTCTCTATCGCAGCAGGAATTGCTGAAAATGAAAAACTGCAATATATCATGCTTGCCAACCATAGCGGAGATCATACCATCTACCCTGACTGCCGCGCAGACTTCGTAGAGGCGATGAATCAAGCAGTACATTTCGGCACATGGAATGGCGTGCAGTTACTCACACCTTATACTCACCTCAGCAAAGCCGAGATTGCCCAACACGGAAAGGAACTGAACTTGGATTATACTGAGACATGGAGTTGCTACAAAGGTGGAGAATTCCATTGCGGAGTATGCGGTACATGCCGCGAGCGAATAGAGGCACTCACACAAGCAGGTATAGAAGACAAAACGATTTATAAACAATAAAAAGAAGTACAATATGTATTATATTCAAAAAACAATAACTATCTCAGCTGCGCATAACTTAATGCTTTCCTACGAAAGCAAATGCGAAAACCTACATGGACACAACTGGGTTATTGTAGTATATTGTAAAGCAAAAGAACTAAACCAAGATGGTATGGTGACAGACTTTACACATATTAAAAAGGTGGTAAAAGAGACCTTTGACCACAAATATATTAACGAGGTATTAGATGTTAATCCATCCGCAGAGAATATTGCCAAATGGATTTGCGACCATGTAGAAAACTGCTATAAAGTATCTGTACAAGAAAGCGAAGGCAATGTAGCCATCTACGAACGCGACTAATACTCACTACTCAATACTCACTACTAACTACTCCCATGTATCGGGTTAATGAAATATTCTTCACCTTGCAGGGCGAAGGTGCACATAGTGGCATTCCTGCCATCTTTGTGCGCCTGAGCGGGTGTAATCTTCAATGTCCTTGGTGCGACACAGAGTTTGAGCAATACGAAATGATGAGCGCAGAGCAAATCACTGATACTGCGCTTTCCTTATACGCTTACGACAATGAAGGACGCCGTAAAATGTTGGTTTTGACAGGCGGAGAGCCTTCCCTGCAAGTAGATCAACCACTCATAGACGCGTTGCATAAAGCAGGGTTTTATATCTGTATTGAGACAAATGGAACTCGCCCATTACCCAATGGGATTGATTGGATTACTTGCTCACCCAAATTAGCCTACAAGAAAGATAAGACACCTATACCATCCAAATTGGCGCTCCGAAAAATAAATGAAGTAAAAGTGGTATTCACAGGAGAATACGACCCTAACATATGGCGAGACCATTTAGAGGCAGAACATTGGTTATTACAACCATTGCGCTATAATGGTGAATGGATGTTACAGAGCGGCATTGACGAATGGGAAGATGACCGAAATGACAACTTAATAGAAACTACACAATACATCCTCTCCCACCCCTTCTGGAGATTGAGTGTACAATTACATAAAATAGTCGGTATCCGATAAGGAACCGACTATTTTATATATAACATACGCTAAACTATGATTAACTCTACAAGTTATTATACTTAATACTGCGCGGCGTCATACACCTCGTCTGCTGCTTCTTCTCCTGCGAGTTTCTCAATCAAGCAGAATGCGAAATCTGAGGACAAACCAGGACCTTTGGCTGTAATAATATTCTTGGACTCTACAACCAAGCCACCCACATAACTTTCTCCAAGCGCTTCTTGGAAGCCTGGATAACATGTAGCCTGTTTACCTATCAATATGCCTAATTTGCCTAATACTGCTGGCGCTGCACAGATGGCAGCAATCAGCTTATTCTCCTTATTATGTTTCACTAATAAATCACACAATGCAGCGCATTCACCCAATTTAGTTGCTCCACCTGGTAGAATAAGCATCTCTGCATCACTAAAATCAATTTTTTCAATCAATCCATCAGCTTTTACAGTTATATTATGTGCGCCAAGCACAAGTTCATTACCTGTGACAGAAACCGTCGTTAAGGCTATATTAGCACGACGAAGTAAATCGATGGTTGTGATAGCTTCTATCTCTTCGAAGCCATTATCAAGAAACAAGTAATTCATAAATTTAGATTTTAAATTTTAGAATTGAATTAGATTTTAGTTAAACTTAAATGTATATGTTATTGTTCCTATCTGGTCATGGTCTCCCTCTGTAAACTTTGCCTTCTTGGCTGCATCGAGAGCGAGTTGTATTGTTTGTTTATCAGAAATAGTACCGCCTATTTGCTTGGCACTAATCACATTACCTGCTGCATTCACGCGTATCTCCACCACCACTTTTCCTTCTTGTTTAAAGTCATTGGATGGTTTTGGTAGTGCCTTAAGGTTTCTACCTGCGAGACTCCAGTTATTACCGCCCACAGAACCTTTCCCAACAGGATTACCTTTCTGTCCATTTCCTTTTCCATCTCCCGCCCCTTGCTGGTTACCGGTATTGCCAAATAGCGACCCCATGGCATTGGCTTTAGCGATTGCTTCTGCTTGCTTGGCTCTCTCTGCGGCAAGCGCTGCCTCTCGTGCCTGTCGCTCTGCTTCTAATCGTGCCTGCTCTTCTCTCTCTCTCTGCAAGCGTTCCTGTTCGGCTCGCTTGCGCGCTTTCTCATCCTCCTCACGCTGTTTCTGTAAAGCGAGAGCTTCTTCATCTTCTTGCGTCATGAGGTCATTATCAGATGGTGCTGAGACCTGTGGTGGTGCCACACTCTCGGAAGGAAGTGGCACTGCCTCCGATTGCTCCGCCATATATCCCCCTGCATCCTCTACCTCTCCGAATGCAATCTCAATACCATCTTCTTCCTCTGGTTTCACGGCTGTCATATAGACAAACCATAGCAGTAGGAATACTATGATAAGGAATAGTAGTGTGCCGATTGAAGCGATTATATGTCGTTGTTGTTTCTTAGTCATGCTTATTGTCGTTTGGTAGCGACTACAAGTTTCATGTGATGTTCATTAGCGATATCCAACACTCGTACTATCTCTTTGTATGCCACATCTTCATCTGCGTGCAACGCAATATACATAGTAGAGTCTGTTGCTTGTACAGCACTGAGATAACCCTCCAAGTTATCAGGCAGCACTGCCACAGGTTTCGCTTTACCTATGGCTACGAAGTAATTCCCAAGGTTATCAATAGACACCTTTGCCACTTGTGGTTTGGTCACTTGCTTTGCACGCGACTGTGGTAGATTAATCTTTATATCGTTTGGCGAACTCATTGTGCTTGCCATCACAAAGAAGAGAAGCAATAGAAAAACCAAGTCCGTCATTGAGGACATAGAAAAAGTTGCTTCTACTTTATTTCGTTTCTTTAATGCCATAATTGAATTAGTGATCAGTTGTCAGTATTCTATGATCAGAGTATGCTATCGGTGATTAAGCGGGCTCGTTAAGCAAGTCCATAAACTCAAGTGTGCGTGACTCAAGCAAGCGCACTACTCTATCAATGCGGGATACTAAGTAGTTATATGCAAACATTGCAAGAATACCTACTATCAAACCACCAATAGTAGTAACCATTGCTTGGTACATACCAGTAGATAGTGAAGACATCTCAACAACGCCTCCCGATGTCTGCGCCATATTATAGAATGTCTGCACCATACCGAGGACTGTTCCCAAGAAACCCAACATAGGTGCGCCACCTGCAATAGTAGCCATAATGACGAGACCTTTCTCTAACTTACCCACCTCAAGGTTACCTACATTCTCCACTGCCACTTGCACATCTTGCATAGGTCTGCCGATGCGTGTGATACCTTTCTCTATCATGTGTGCAGAAGGAGTATCTGTTTTCTTGCATAGGTTAAGTGCTGAATCGATTTTGCCCTCATGAATATAATCGCGAATGCGATCCATGAACGATTTATCTTCTTGGGTAGCTTGCTTAAGCACTACCAATCGCTCAATGAATATATAACATGCGAAAGCGAGAAGGACTGCCAAAATAATCATTATCCAGCCGCCATACTGCGCCATTTCCCATAGGTTAATAGACTCTTGAATAGGTTGCTCTGCTTGCATCAATTCATTTGTCAGAGCAGTTGTGTCAATTTGAAAAAGCATAATTATTATTTAGTTTAATTTATTACTTCTACCACTGAGCATTGAATACTCACTATTTCTCTAACGCATTCAAATACTCTCGTATCGTTTCTTGTATTCCGAGGTATAGTGCATCACTAATAATAGCATGTCCTATACTCACTTCCGCCGTCCATGGAAAGGCTTGAATGAATGGCTTAAGGTTCTTAAGGTTCAAGTCATGCCCAGCATTAAGCCCCAAACCTAACTCATGCGCTTTCATCGCTGCAGGACGATACATCTCTATCGCAGCCTGTGGATCCTTCTCATAAAGCTCTGCATAAGGTCCTGTATATAATTCTACTCTATCTGCACCCGTTTTTAAAGCGTACTCCACCATCTCGGGATCAGGGTCAACAAAGATACTCACCCGCATTCGCGAAGCATGCAACTGATTAACTATCCCTTTGAGTACATCCAAATGCTTCTTCGTATTCCACCCATGGTTTGAGGTCAACTGAGAAGGACTATCGGGCACTAATGTAACCTGCGTTGGACGCACAGAGGTCACCAAATCAATGAACTCATCAGTAGGATTACCTTCTATATTAAACTCAGTGGTTATCATTGACTTGAGCTGATACACATCCTCCACGCGTATATGCCGCTCATCAGGACGAGGGTGCACTGTAATACCCTGAGCACCAAACAACTCGCAGTCAACAGCAAAACGCTGCACATCTGGCATATTACCTCCGCGAGCATTACGCAGCGTCGCAACTTTATTGATATTTACACTTAATTTTGTCATCGGGAGTAGTGTTTTCCTTTGCGACCGCAAAGGTACTACTTTTTTTTTACATATGCAACATTAGAGCAAAAAAATACCGCATTTATTTGTATATATGCAATTTTTGTTGTATCTTTGCAGCCTGATTATAAATTAGCATAATACCGCCTTATGACAATCGCTATCTTTGGGAATGCACAAAAAAGCGACACTTTGCGCGAAGTGCAACACATCCTCCAATTTATGAAAGAGAAGGGAGTACACATCCTACTTTCTAAAGAATTGAGGCAAGAACTCAGTCTGCGGGAATATCCCAGTTTCCCTGACATCAACGAAGAATGGTCTGAACAAATAAACGAGAGCGTGGATTTCGCACTCTCTGTAGGAGGAGATGGTACTTTTCTCACCAGTGCAGCTGCAATTGGAGACAAGAACATACCTATTTTAGGTATCAACTGCGGACACCTTGGTTTCCTCGCTGAAGTACAAACACAAGACCTTGATGACATACTGCAGAAGTTAGTTCAAGGGGAATACACCATTGAGCAACGAAGCCTGCTAAGCGTTAGTGTCACAGATAAAGATGGAGCCAAAAAGGACCATCTCATCTTAGCTCCAAATGCACTCAACGAAATTGCTATCCTCAAAGAGGGACTGAGTAGTATGCTTTCTATTGAACTCAAAGTAAATGACGAATGGCTACATACATACCACTCTGATGGACTCGTTATCGCAACACCGACAGGAAGCACAGCATACAACCTATCCATCGGTGGACCACTGATGGTTCCACAATCGAGAGGAATCATTCTCAACCCTATTGCACCACACAGCCTTACGGTCAAACCATTAGTAGTACCTGATGATTGGAAATTCGACTTGCGCATCAGCAGTAGATACGACGCATTCATGGTATCTGTAGATGGACGAAGTCAAAGTCTAAGCACCGATCACACACTGCATGTAGAGAAAGCACCATATACCATCAAACTCGTACAAATAGGAGATAATAGTTTTCTTAAATCCCTCAGAACAAAACTCAAATGGGGAAAATAAACATTAAACATTAATGATAATTAACGCTATTACATGGGATGTGGACCCTATTTTAATCCACTTTGGTGATGGAGGAATACGCTGGTACGGTCTTCTTTGGGCCATTGGACTATACCTCTGTTGGATAGTAAACGAACGAATGTACAAACGCGAGAATTGTCCTAAAGAATGGGCTGACCAACTATTCTTCTGGATGGCTGCAGGAGTAATCATCGGAGCACGAGTAGGACACTGCTGGTTTTACGAATGGCACGATGTAACTAATCCTATGCTCGCCAATTACTGCCAATACATGGACATCTCTACTGAACCTTGGCAACTATTCGGGTGGACTTTTAACTACCGCAACCCATATATAGAGCACCCATTACTACTACTCAAAATATGGGAAGGAGGATTAGCGAGCCACGGAGGAGCCATAGGACTTATTACCGCAGCCATCCTACTCAACAAATATAAATTCAGCAGATACCCACAATTTCAAACAAGTTGGATATGGATCTTAGATCGCCTATGCGTAGGAGTATGTTTCACCGCCTTTCTCATCCGACTTGGAAACCTTATGAATAGCGAGATATATGGTGGACCTACGGACTTGCCATGGGGATTTATCTTTGTGCGAGATGGACAAACTATTCCATGCCACCCCACACAAATATACGAAATGCTGTACTGTCTCGTAGCATTAGCCGTCACATGGCCCTTATATTGGAAAACAAACGCAAGACGCAGAGAAGGATTACTATTAGGTGTCTTCCTCGAAATCATCTTTGTCACACGATTCTGCTTGGAATTTATCAAAAATGACCAAGAAGCTTTTGAAGCAGACCAGATACTCAATATGGGACAAATACTTAGCATACCATTCATACTATTAGGTATATACCTTATTATACGCGCATATACAAGACCTATGCTACCTATAGTCGAAACACAACCTGAGAGTTTAGAACCTAAATATCAGACCACCGAAGGAAATAAAAAGAACAAAAAGCAACAGAAATGACCAAACAAGACTTACGAATAATATTCCTTGGTACTCCCGACTTTGCGACAGCCAGTCTGCGCGCCTTGGTAGAGGGGGGATACAATGTAGTCGCTGCTGTCACTATGCCTGACAAACCCGCCGGACGAGGACACCAACTACAATTCTCAGATGTAAAGAAATATGCACTCTCGGTCGGGATACCTGTATTGCAACCAGAAAAACTCAAAGACGAGAGTTTTATCGAACAACTACGCAGTTATAAAGCAGACCTACAAATAGTAGTAGCATTCCGCATGCTACCTGAAATAGTATGGTCAATGCCACGATTAGGCACATTCAACCTACACGGGAGTCTGCTACCGCAATACCGAGGAGCTGCACCCATCAATTGGGCTGTCATCAACGGAGAAAAAAGTACTGGCGTCACCACATTCATGCTCAAGCACGAGATAGATACAGGAAACATCATCATGCAAGAGAGCACACCTATCGATGAGAACGAGAATGTAGGTACTGTCTATGACCGACTCATGCAAATCGGACAAACACTCGTCACACGCACTGTGGACCTAATTATCGAAAGCGAGAATAATGCTACTCCAATACCCACTATTCCACAGACAGAGACAGACAAACTAAAACCAGCGCCCAAACTCTTCAAAGACACATGCGAGATACACTTTGACCAGATGACCGCCACGCAAGTGAAAAACTTCGTGCGAGGACTCAGTCCATATCCAGCAGCATGGTGTAATATAACCATATCAGGACAAGCCTTCGAGAATGTAAAAATATATACCGTAGAAGCGCTTAATACTTGTCAAGCTACAAGCAACAAGGATATCATTATCCCCTGCAAAGAAGGCGCTGTGCGTATCATCGAGCTACAAGCACCTGGAAAAAAACGTATGGAAGCCAAAGCATTCCTCAATGGCTTACACTAAACATTACACATTACACTTTCTACTTTAAATATGGTAGATTATATATCCATTATAGATAAGTATTACGCAACTCAACCTCAGTTGCGTCAGATACTCATTACACACAGCCGACAAGTGGCAGATAAAGCATTGGCTATTGTGGATAGACACCAAGAATGGATAACACAAGGAGTCGTGGACAGAGACTTCATCGAAGAAGCTGCAATGCTACATGATATAGGCATATTCCTATGCCAAGCAGAAGCGATTCATTGCCACGGAGAACATAAATATATCGAGCATGGTTATTTAGGTGCGGAAATACTACGCCAAGAGGGACTCCCCAAACATGCACTCGTAGCGGAAAGACACACAGGAACAGGGATTACTATGGAGCAAGTAGAATGGACAAAAATACCTATTCCACTACAAGACTACTGCCCTGTTACGCTTGAAGAGAAAATAATATGCTATGCCGATAAATTCTACAGCAAAACACATATCGGTAAAGAAAAGACAATAGAAAAAATCAAACACCAACTTTGGAAACATGGACAAGAGTCTGTTCTTCGATGGGAAGCATTAGTGGCTCTAATGGAATCGTAATTTCAACATTCTAAATTCAGAATTATCTTCCTACCTAAACTTATGCGCAAAACCAACAGAAATCAGTTCGCGGAACTGAATTTTAGCGTGTGTATCACCTACCATTATAACTGACGAGTCAAAGCGTGGATGGAGCATCACACGGGCAGACAAGAAACGATTGATAATAAAATCGCAATTGAGTTCTAAATCTAATTCCACTTGATGGTAATTGGTATATAAATAAAACTTAGCCTCCAACTCAACTTCACGAACGGGTTTCCATAAATACTCCACGCGTAGCGAACTACCCACATTGTGCTGTAGCGACTGCCCATCTGCCAAACCATATTCCGTTTCCACCACTCGTGCTGTATCCATTATATAAACCATCTTGTATGATAAGGGGGAGAACGAAATACTCAAACCTTTCACAGGCTTGTAATCCATACCCAAACCCATATTATATCGAATAGGTGAGAACGGTCCTGACTTTAGTTCATGCGAGTTAGACTTATAAGTAGGTAATAGACGCGTCTCAAACTCTAATGAGAAAGACGCAAAGAGTTTCGGTACGATACGCAGATTGGCTTTGCTATATAATCGCAATAGGTCATCTGTCGTATTCACCTTATGAAGAGAATCAGCAGAGACAGTAGAACCACCTACACGCCATTCGCCCGTATTCTCCCATGTAAATCGGTCCGTATAATATCCTATTTGTCCTTTCGCTATTCCTAAACCAGCAAAACTGCTCGAACCACCTTGATACCAATTAGGTGTCACATAGTTCTGCGTCACTTGGAGCATAACAGTAGCCTCTCGGCGCCAAGGGGTACGCATGTCGCGGATTGCACGCAGCACATCATTCCTATCTTCTTCCACATCCTTCACCCATGATTTTTCCACATCAATAGTAGGTATATGCTCTACCACTTGCTCTACCAACTCAGCATTCAGTGTCCGTAGAGAGTCTATCTCGCGCATTTCTCTTGAAAGCGAATCAAGGTATAGCTTCTGTGCTATCGTCAATGTATCTTCCTGTGCTATAGAGTCTAACGAATCTATATGTAATTCCCTACTCTGACGCGCAATTAGGTCAAGCAATAGTTGATCCATATCAACCGTCACCTGTTGGTCTTGCAGATAAAAAGTATCGGGATATAAGTGAATAGTATCGGATGTAGTATCTATTGTATCCATATCTAATTGTTGCGCCGTCAAAGAACTGACAGCGCAAACAATCATACATATAGATAATATACTACTACGCACGATAATCTAAGATTTAAGACTGAACATCAAACTCCTGCAGCATTTAATTTGCCATGGCATTGTTTGTATTTCTTACCACTACCGCATGGACATGGGTCATTAGGACGAGGTCTCTTCTCCACATGAATAGGTTCCGGACGCTGTTGCGCACGCGTGTCATGAGCCGCAGCTGCCGCCGCTCCAGAAGCTGCAGCAGCTTGCTGAACGGTATCTTTTTGCGTACGATAACGAGAATAGTCATGACGACGATGCTGTTGCGCTTGTTGAACACGATCAGGTTCTTGCTGGTGAATCTGACCACGCAGCAAAATACTAATAGCACGCAGATTAAAGGTATGCAACATTTCCTTGAAGATACCAAAAGACTCCAACTTATATATCAATAATGGATCTTTCTGCTCATATGAAGCATTCTGTACCGATTGTTTCAATTCATCCAACTGACGAAGATGCTCCTTCCACTCATCATCAATCACATATAGTAGCATACGCTTCTCGAACTCGCGCACCACCTCTTTGCAATGGCTCTCAGCCGCAGCGCGCAGGTTGACAGATATATTATATACGCGTTTTCCATCTGTAATAGGAATCAATATATTCTCGTACATCTGCCCCTTATCCTCATAAACACGCTGTAACACTGGATCAGCGACTTGCATCAGCTTATCCATACGACGCTTGAAACTATCCAATGCAGCATCTGCTAACTGACTACTCAGCACTGCACGCTTACCTGTATTGAATGTTTCCTCATCGAAAGGTAACTCCATTGCAAAAGTCTGAAGTACATCATTGCGAAGTCCCTCGTAGTCATTAGCCTGCTTGCTCTCCACAAAGAGAGTCTCTGCCGTCTCGTTGATCATATTAGTAATATCAACACCTATGCGTTCGCCCATCAAAGCGTGGCGACGCTTAGCGTAAATAAGGTTACGCTGCTGGTTCATCACATCATCGTACTCTATCAATCGCTTACGCATTCCGAAGTTATTCTCCTCCACCTTCTTCTGAGCACGCTCTATAGAACTGGAAATCATTGAGTGTTCAATCATCTCTCCTTCCTGGAATCCCATGCGGTCCATGACAGAGGCGATGCGCTCCGAGCCAAACATACGCATCAAATCATCCTCTAAAGACACATAGAATACCGAGCTACCCGGGTCTCCTTGACGCCCTGCACGACCACGCAACTGTCTATCTACACGACGGCTCTCATGGCGCTCTGTACCTATGATTGCCAAACCACCCGCAGCCTTCACTTCGGGAGATAACTTAATATCCGTACCACGACCTGCCATGTTAGTAGCGATAGTCACCACTCCTGGACGGCCTGCTTCGGCGACAACCTGAGCCTCTTGCTGATGTAACTTCGCATTTAGCACATTATGTTTAATCTTACGAATATTCAGCATTTTACTCAATAACTCGCTAATTTCGACACTCGTAGTACCCACCAATACCGGACGCCCTTGACTAACCATTAACTCTATCTCCTCAATCACAGCATTGTATTTCTCACGCTTGGTACGATAAATACGGTCATTCATGTCATTACGAGCAATAGGTCTATTGGTTGGAATAACCACTACATCGAGTTTGTAGATATTCCAGAACTCACCAGCCTCCGTCTCTGCTGTACCCGTCATACCAGATAACTTATTATACATGCGGAAATAGTTCTGAAGAGTAATTGTTGCAAAGGTCTGCGTCGCGCCCTCTACCTTCACATTCTCCTTTGCTTCTACAGCCTGATGCAAACCATCCGACCAACGACGACCATCCATCACACGCCCAGTCTGCTCATCCACAATCTTCACTTCGCCATTATCTATGATATAATCCACATCCTTCTCAAAGAGGGTATAGGCTTTCAGCAACTGGTTTACTGTATGCACACGCTCGGACTTGATACTATAATTGGTAAGTATCTCATCTTTCTTCTGCTGAATCGCTTCTGCTGATACCTGTCCATTAATAGACAACTGCTCCAAATCAGCCATTTCGCTACCCACATCAGGCAATACGAAGAAATTTGGATCATCCGTCTTACCCGTCAACGCATCAATACCCTTATCTGTCAATTCGATGGTCTTATGTTTCTCGTTGATGACAAAATAGAGTTCGTCGGTAGCCACATGCATATGTTTCTCGTTCTCTTGCATGTAAAACTCTTCCGTCTTCTGCAAACGAACCTTTACCCCCGGCTCAGACAAGTATTTGATAAGCGCTTTATTCTTAGGCATACCTTTATAGGAACGGAAAAGTGCTAATTCCCCTGCCTCACGCTCTTTCTCGTCCGCAGAGCCCATCTTAGCCTTCGCCTCTGCTAACAATTTAGTAGTGAGCGTTGCCTGAGTACGAACTAACTGAGATACACGGTCCTTGTACTCATCGAACATCTGATCCTCACCTCTCGGAACAGGACCGCTGATGATGAGTGGCGTACGCGCATCGTCAATCAACACAGAGTCCACCTCATCGACAATGGCAAAGTTATGACCGCGTTGCACAAGGTCCAACGGACTCGTTGCCATGTTGTCACGAAGATAGTCAAAACCAAACTCATTATTCGTTCCGAATGTGATATCACACGCATATGCTCTACGGCGATCATCACTATTAGGTTGGTGCTTATCTATACAATCCACCGTCAAGCCATGGAACATATAAAGAGGTCCCATCCATTCCGAGTCACGCTTTGCCAAGTAATCATTCACAGTCACGACATGTACGCCCTCGTGTGTAAGAGCATTCAAGAATACGGGAAGCGTAGCCACAAGGGTTTTGCCCTCACCTGTTGCCATCTCGGCTATCGAACCGCGCTGCTCTTTGTCGTTCTTGACAGCACCATGCAGCACTACGCCACCAAAAAGCTGCACATCATAGTGAACCATATCCCAAGTGACCTCGTTTCCGCCTGCCATCCATGTATTATGATAGATAGCTTGCTCACCCTCTATCTCCACAAAATCAAAACGCGGGTCTGCAGCCAACTCCTTATCCATCTCTGTTGCTGTCACTACGATGGTCTCGTTCTCCGCGAGACGACGAGCGGTGGACTTGACGATAGCGAAAGCTTCAGGAAGCATATCTGTGAGTGAGCGTTCGTATTGCTCCTTTATTTCCTTCTCAAGTTTATCTATCTCGTTATATACTTTCTCGCGCTTGTCTATTTCTAATTGCTCGATAGTCGCTTTCAACTCTGCGATACGCTTTTTCTTGTCCGCCACTGCTTCTTGCAATTGTGCCATGAGCGCTTGCGAGCGCGCACGCAGGTCATCGTGAGAGAGCGCATCAATAGCCTCATACACTTGTTTAGCCTTATCCACAAAAGGTTGAATAGCCCTCATATCCTTCTGGGCCTTATTGCCAAATAACTTCGTAATAATTTCTAAGAAATTCATATCTCGTTGTATATTCAAATTATTATTTGTATCTTTGCACATGATTTGCGTCTAAGGGACGGATTAAGGCCGATATCTCTGTAGTGCTATAGACTGTTATAAACGTTCTGTCACCATCCCTTATACATCTAAAACTGGATAGTTCATTGGGCTTATAACCCCGCATTCGCAACGATAGTATTCAGATGTATACGATGACAAATCAGACAATAAATCAAGTATCATTATGACTTACATTGGCATTGACATTAGCAAGGATTCGTGCGTAGTAGCTTATGCTAGAAAGAGTGGTTACACAACCAAAACTTTCATGAATGACACCAAAGGAGTACGTAGTTTTATTACCTCACTTCCAGAAGATTGCCATTGCGTGATGGAAGCAACAGGTAACTACAGTATGTTATTGCTTTATCCCCTTCA
>JAZNGV010000015.1:0-84842 GCA_045576595.1 Paludibacteraceae bacterium
TTACAACAATGATCGTATCAAACTGCGTCTGAACATGAGTCCTGTCCAATACCGGCAAACCTATATGAACAACATGTCAAAGAACATGCATACATCTAACAACATTTACTAACCCTGTCCAACTAAATGGGGTCACCTCAATACTATTGAAAAGATAGATTTTTCACAAATATCAACCACAAAAACCATACCAATTTATGTCTAACTATGCTCGCATATGCTGCCTATCGCCGCCCACAACACATAGAATTACATTCTATTAAGCAAAAAAAACACCCATTTGCTTGCGTATGTGCAGTTTTTGTTGTATCTTTGCAGCCTGAAATTAAATTAGCATAAATATCGACTAAAATGAAAGAAATAAGCACAAAAAAACTCATGGAGACCATCATCGAAGGTATCCGTAACCGCAAAGGACAACGCATCGTAACAATCGACCTCAAGAAAATCAAAGAAGCACCCGTGGAGATGATGATCATCTGCGAGGGACAAAGCAACACACAAGTGGCTGCTATCGCAGACGAAGTGGATGATTTCGTTCGCACAAACACACATATACACCCACTCTCCGTGGCAGGAAAAGAAAACGCTGAATGGGTGGCAATGGACTACGGCACGATATTTGTACATATCATGCAGCGAGAACCACGAGCTTTCTATGATATTGAACATCTATGGGCAGATGGCAAAATCAAAGAGCTTGAGGAGATTTTATAATTTAGATTTTACTATATGGAAAAAGAAAGACCAACCAATAACCCGCAGAATGCGAATAACCCGCAGCCCAAAAAGCCACGGCGATGGCTCAGTATCATCCTATACACCTTCGCTTTCATTGTATTGGCATACTATTTCATGGAACAACCCAACACCAAAGGAATTAGTTATACCAAACTCACTTCCTACATCGAAGCCGGTGCAATAGAGAAAATCGAGATATCCAGCGACTTGACCGCCCAAGCCAAAGTGCAGCCACAGCAATACACACTCGTCTTTGGTAGCCAAGGTGAGGGAGAACGGGTCAAAGGAGTACTCAATAGCCAAGTACCTTCTACGGAGGAGTTTGCCAAATACATAGACGGCATCAACGAGACACGCAAGGCAAACAGTCAGGCGGCTATTGATGTGACCTACAAGCCAAGCAAAGACACATGGTACTTAGTGCTCATCAACATCCTTCCTTTTGCACTACTCATCCTCTTCTTTGTGTTTATGAGTCGCGGTGTAGGTGGTGCAGGCGGCGGACCCGGCGGTATCTTCGGCGTAGGCAAAGCCAAAGCACAGTTATTCGATAAAGATAAGAAAGACAAAGTAACCTTCCAAGATGTGGCAGGTCTCTACGGCGCAAAGCAAGAAGTAGAGGAGATAGTTGCTTTCCTCAAGAACCCGGAGAAATACACCGAGATAGGAGCAAAAATACCTAAAGGAGCCTTGTTAGTAGGTCCTCCGGGTACGGGTAAAACCCTCCTTGCTAAAGCAGTAGCAGGCGAAGCCGGCGTACCATTCTTCTCTATGTCCGGTTCAGACTTCGTAGAGATGTTCGTGGGCGTAGGTGCAAGCCGCGTGCGAGACCTTTTCCGCCAAGCCAAAGAGAAAGCTCCGGCTATCATCTTCATCGATGAGATAGACGCGATAGGTCGTGCGCGAGGAAAGAATATGATGACCAACGGCAACGACGAACGAGAGTCCACACTGAACCAGTTACTGACGGAGATGGATGGTTTCGGTACCAACTCAGGTGTGATTATCCTTGCGGCTACCAACCGTGCCGATGTGCTTGACTCAGCCCTCTTGCGCGCAGGGCGTTTCGACAGGCAGATACATGTGGAGCTACCTGACCTGCAAGAACGCAAAGAGATTTTCCAAGTACACCTTCGTCCCCTCAAATTAGACGATACTGTGGATATTGATTTCCTCAGCAAGCAAACTCCCGGTTTCTCAGGCGCCGACATCGCTAATGTATGCAATGAAGCCGCCCTCATCGCAGCGCGTAACGAACACAAGCAAGTGGGCAAACAAGACTTCATGGACGCTGTGGACCGTATAGTAGGCGGTTTGGAGCGCAAGAACAAAATCATGACCGATGAAGAAAAACGCTCTATCGCTTATCACGAAGCCGGTCACGCTACTATCAGTTGGATGCTCCGCTGGGCTAACCCGCTTGTCAAAGTGACTATCGTGCCACGCGGTATGGCGTTAGGCGCAGCATGGTACTTACCCGAAGAGCGACAACTAACCAACGAAGCACATATATTAGACGAGTTATGTTCGCTCTTGGGCGGACGCGCTGCCGAACAGCTATTCCTCCAACAGACCTCCACGGGCGCACTCAATGACCTCGAACGCGCAACCAAACAGGCTTACGCGATGGTAGCCTACTATGGCATGAGCGACAAACTGAAAGATATCAGTTATTACGACTCAACAGGACGACATGAGTATGGATTTACCAAACCCTACTCCGATAACACAGCCGAACTGATAGACGAAGAGACCAAACGCATCATTGCCGAACAGATGGCACGCGCAAAAGAAATACTCACTCAGCACGCAGACGGACACCACCAGTTGGCAGAACTGCTGATAGAGAAAGAAGTCATCACCAGCGAAGATGTGGAAGCCATCTTAGGTCCACGCCCTTGGAAAAGCCGCGGAGATGAATTGCTGGAAAGTCAAGAGGCGGAGAGCCTCCGCAGGCAAGAAGAAGTGGAAAGTCAAGAGCCGAAATACTAAACACTCAATACTCACTACTTATGAAAAAAGTATTTTTATCACTAATACTACTTGTTTCTGTAGGATCAGTAGTAGCACAAGAAGTAGAGAAATTACCTATTGACCCAGAAGTGCGTTATGGTAAGTTAGAAAACGGATTAACCTATTATATCCGTCATAATGAGCAACCTAAACAGCGTTGCGAGTTTCATATAGCACAAGCCGTAGGCGCTATACTCGAAGAAGACCACCAAAATGGACTCGCACACTTCTTAGAGCACATGGCTTTCAATGGAACCGAGCATTTCCCGGGAAAAGGTATCATCAACTATTTCGAATCTATTGGCGTTAATTTCGGCGGAAACATCAACGCTTACACCTCGCTTGACGAGACTGTTTATCGCCTATCGGATGTGCCTACCTATCGCGAAGGAATCATCGATTCCGCTTTGCTGGTGATGCATGACTGGTCATGTGGACTGCTTCTCTTGGAAGAAGAGATAGACGCAGAGCGCGGTGTCATCCTCGAGGAATGGCGTACCGGCCGCACGGCACAACGCCGCATGTGGCGCGAGATGAATGCGAAGATGTACCCCGGCACACAATACGCTAAACGCGATGTCATTGGCGACACCGCCGTCATACTCAACTTCGACTACCAAGCACTACGCGACTACTACACTAAATGGTATGGACCAGACAACCAAGCCATCATCGTAGTGGGTGATATCAATGTGGACTCCATAGAAGCGAAGATAAAAGCCCTATGGGCGAATGTACCTAAGCGCGCTAACTACGGAGAGAGACCACTCCATAGCGTGAACCACAACACCGCACCACTCGTGGCTATCGTAACCGATAAAGAAGCACAAGGCAGCCGTATCACCTTGGAATACAAACATGACCAACTGCCTGCTGCCATGCAGAATACAGCCATCTCCTACACTCAGTCCTTGCTTATCGAACTCATATGCGATATGTTTGATAATCGTGTGACCGAGTTGGCACTCGACCCTAATGCGTCCTTCACCGCAGCAGGTTGTTACTACGGAGAAGCAGCTAAAAAGATGGACGCTTTCAATGCTGTTTATCTGCCCAAAGAGGGAAAAGAAACCGAAGCATTCAATGACTTGGTGTACCAAGTAGAGAAAATGCGCCGATATGGATTTACTAATGCAGAGTTGGAGCGCGTGAAGAGCGAGAAACTCAACGCCATGGAGAAATACTACAAGGAGCGTAATACGCGCAAGAATATCCGCTTGGCACAAGAGTGCATCCGTCATTTCGAGAATGGCGAGTCCATGCCCGGCGCACAATGGGAGTACGAGTTCGTACAAGCTACCTTGCCGCTCATCAAAGTGGAAACCATCAATCAAATAGCAGCGCAGTTGATACACGCTAACCCAACCATCGCTATCTCAGCACCAGAGAAAGAGACTGTTAAACTGCCATCTGAGCAACAGATACTCGCTGCACTCAGCGCACAAGAGCAACTCACTATTGAAGCACCTAAAGAAGAAGTATTCGATAGCCAATTAGTGAAAAAAGCACCACGCAAAGGAAAAATCAAAACCGTAACCCGCAACGACGAGATAGGTACTACCGAGTGGGTGCTCAATAATGGCATTAAAGTGGTATTCCGTCCTACAGAATTCAAAGCAGATGAAATACTCATGCAAGGTTTCTCCAAGGGTGGAATGACGCAAGTGGCTACAGCAGACTTACCTTCAGCCCAATTAGCGACCGCTATCGTTGAGTTCTCCGGATTAGGCGATTTCTCAATGACACAATTAGAGAAAGCTCTGACAGGAAAGACCGTTTCCGTTTCGCCGTCTATCAGTGCGAATACAGAGAGTTTGCGCGGTTCATCCAGCGTGAAAGATTTGGAAACAATGCTCCAACTCACTTACCTCTATTTTACCGCACCACGACGAGACGAGAAAGCCTATGAGACACTCATGGGGCTCATGAGAAACCAATTACTCAATAGAGACAAGAACCCTAAAAATATCTTCTCTGACTCCATACAGATGATGAGTACTAACCACTCCGAGCGTACTATCATCTTTAATACAGAGACATTGAAACAAGTGAACTTAGACAAAGCATTGCAGATTTATCAAGAGCGCTTTGCTAATCCTGCTGACTTCACTTTCACTTTCGTGGGAAATATCAATCCTAATGACCCGAATATACAAACCCTCATCTGCCAATGGTTGGGCGGATTGAAGACTAAGAAGAAATGCCACGAAGAAGTGATAGACCATCATATGCGTGCCATAAAGGGACAACAAAAGAACTATTTTAGTCGCGAGATGGAGACCACGACCGCTTCTAATCGTATCCAATACACCTCTTACGACATACCTTACACCCTTGCTAATGACCTCAACATGGAGATGATCGGTCGTATCCTCAGTACACGCTATTTGGAGTCTATCCGCGAGCGCGAAGGTGGTTCGTATGGCGTAGGTGTGGCAGGTCAAATGGCCATCTTGCCTAAACCACAGGCTGTACTACTCATGCAGTTTGACACAGACCCTAAGAAACAAGCACGACTGATGGAAATCATTCACGAGGAAGTACAGACTATCGTTGAGAACGGACCTTTGGCAAGCGATTTGCAAAAAGAAAAGGAGTCCATGCTCAAGGACTATCAAGAAGACCTCGAGAAAAACTCCTATTGGCGTACCGCATTATACATGTACTACCTATACGGACAAAATAATATTCGTGACTACAAAACAGCAGTAGAAAACATCACAGCCGAGAGCGTACAAAACACCTTAAAGCAATTAGTGGCAGCGAATAACATGTTCGAAGTAGTGATGTTCCCTGAGAAATAATTACAAGATATGAATTATTTTCTGATAGCAGGCGAGGCGTCCGGTGACACCCATGCAGCAGAACTGATTACTCACCTCCAACGACAAGACGGAGAGAGTTGTTTTGCTGGTATGGGCGGCGAGAGGATGCGTCAGGCGGGATGTCGTCTCTATCAGGATTATAGTCAAATGGCTTTTATGGGTTTTGCGGCGGTACTGCGCAATATAGGCAAGGTACGCCGCAATTTCCAAATAGCCCGTCAAGCATTGCTAAGCGAGCACCCGGATGTGCTCATCGTGGTGGACTACCCATCGTTCAATCTTCGCATAGCAGCATTCTGCCGTAAACATTTACCGAACACCAAAATCGTCTATTATATCCCTCCCAAAGTGTGGGCATGGAAGCGACATCGCATCCACCGCATAGCACGCTTATGCGATGAAGTATTAGGTATCTTTCCTTTCGAACCCTCTTTTTATAAGCAGTATGGCTATAGTTGCACTTATGTGGGCAACCCAACCGCCGAACAGATAGCGACTTACAAAGCACAGCACGCCACTCCACAACGCTCCACACAACGCCCAACGATAGCCATTTTACCCGGTTCACGGGCAAGTGAGGTGAGTCATTGCTTACCTACTATGTTAACCGCTGCGCGGAAGTTCACAGACCATCAGATAATAGTCTGTGCTGCCCCCGGACTATCGGATACATTCTATGCTCCTTACCTATCGGATAAAGAGACACTCACACGCGATACTTACGCAATAGTACAGCACGCACAAGCAGCGATAGTGAACTCAGGCACTGCTACTTTAGAGACCGCTTTGCTCGGTTGTCCACAAGTGGCTGTTTACCATCTGGCGTGCTCCAAACTGATAGGTTTATTACGCTGGGCACAACCACTCGTCTTCTCCATACCCTATTTCACATTGGTCAATATACTTGCTCAGAAAGAAGTTATTCGTGAACTGGTAGCGAATGATTTCAAAGAAGAGAAGATAGTGAACGAACTGCAACGCATCCTGACAGACGAAACATATAAAAAGAATATGCTCGCGTCTTACGAGCATATCCATTCATTATTAGGCGAACAATCTGCGGCTGAGACAGCTGCGCAAATCATCACATCGATACATAAATAGATGCTATCACATAGGGCAGAGCACCGATGAGCAGTCCTTTACTCAACCGCCAGACATCCAAGGTATAAAAGACAAAGATGAGCGCTAAATCAGGGAAGACGCACACAAGAAGTAACTTACTCAGCACACCTCCCGCCTGAAATTGCAGCGTCTGCAGTGGATACCACAAATTCATCGCCTCTATATAGGTTAGCCCAAAAAGAGCAGGGAGCAAAAGTCCTATCAATATTCCTATACTATATTTATCAAAGCGCTCCATAGTCGGTCAAGTCAATCATCGTAGGTGTGATAGCGAGTAGTTGGTGCTCCACCGCCCATATATCTGTGTCCTTCTCATTTGGTTCATCGTTGATGAACTCACCCGCCAACTTCCATCCACTCTCCACACCTTGTGGCAACTCGCCCTCTACAGGCACTAACTCATTCTGCCAATGACCAGCACACTGGCGTGTCCAGCGAATACCTTCTATCTCTCCTACAGGCGCATTCACATTATAACACATCTGCGGGGCAAATCCTTCTTCTAAGAGATGTTTCGTCACCTCTACTATCATCGGCTGTAACCAATGCAGGTCCACATCTAACTTATGGCTATTGATAGACCATCCTATAGCAGGAATGCCTTTTTCTGCAGCTACGAGACACGCTCCCATTGTACCCGAATAAATAACATTCACACTGGCATTGATACCATGGTTGATGCCAGACACGAGTAGGTCAATCGTCTTATCCTTCATAATGACTTCTCGCGCCAACTTGACGCAATCGGCTGGCGTCCCATTGGTGGTATATACATCCGCCCCATTTAAGTCATGCTCCTCTACACGCCTCACATAGATAGGGTCGGTCACGGAAATCTTAGCTGCATATCCGCTGCGTGGTCCATCAGGAGCAATGACTGTCACATGGCCAAGCTTGGTCATCTCTCGTGCTAACAGGCGTATTCCTGCCACACCCCAACCATCATCATTAACAACAACTATATTCATATCTCAATGAGGTTATTCGTTTATTATCGCCATCACTTGTTGCGCCAAGGCATTGGCTTTTTCCGTCGTGGACGCCTCTGAATAGACGCGGATGATAGGTTCAGTATTACTTTTGCGCAAATGTACCCATCCTTCTGCAAAATCAATCTTCACGCCGTCAATATCATTCACACGCTCGTCCTTATATATTTCTTTTACGCGCGCGAGGATAGCATCAATATCTGTATCGGGCGTGAGGTCAATACGGTTCTTGCTGATATAGTATTCGGGGAGTGTTTGACGATACTCGCTCACTGTCATATCCATCTTTGCCATGTGGCTAAGGAAGAGTGCCACACCTACCAATGCGTCGCGTCCGCTATGGCAAGCAGGATAAATAACACCTCCATTACCTTCACCACCGATGACAGCATTCACTCGCTTCATCTCTGCTACTACATTCACCTCACCCACGGCACTCGCGGTATATTCACCTCCATGCTTGCGTGTGATATCACTCAGCGCACGCGATGAAGACATATTGCTCACTGTGTTACCAGGTGTGTGGGCAAGTACATAATCAGCCACGCTTACCAATGTGTATTCCTCGCCGAACATAGACCCGTCTTCGCATATGATTGCGAGTCGGTCCACATCAGGGTCCACCACAAAACCAAGATCCGCCTTACCTTGCTTGAGCAAGTTACTTATCTCAGTGAGGTGCTGAGGCAGTGGTTCGGGGTTGTGTGGAAAGTGTCCATCTGGCGTACAATAGAGTTCAATGATATTTGTCACGCCGAGTGCTTTGAGCATTGCAGGAATAGCGAGACCACCTACAGAGTTAACGCAATCGATAGCCACTGTGAAATTGCGTTTTTTGATGGCTTCTACATCCACGAGCGGGAGTTGAAGCACTTTATCCACATGGTAAGGCAAGTAGTCTTTATGCGTCATCTTTCCTAACTGGTCCACATCAGCAAAGACAAAAGACTCGTTCTCTGCGATAGCGAGCACTTCTTTGCCCTCTTTATCATTAAGGAACTCTCCCTTCTCATTGAGCAATTTGAGTGCATTCCACTGCTTAGGGTTGTGGCTGGCAGTAAGGATTATTCCTCCTGCGGACTTCTCTCCTATAACAGCTAACTCGGTGGTAGGAGTGGTGGCGAGACCTATATTGACCACATTATATCCCATTCCCATCAGCGTGCCACAAACAATTTGCTCTACCATCTGTCCGCTTAGTCGTGCATCACGCCCCACTACAATGGTCTTATTATCTGGCATAGCTGCCCGTCGCTGCGTAGCATAGGCTGCCACAAAACGCGTTATATCTACAGGGTTGAGTCCCTCCCCTACATATCCACCGATAGTACCGCGGATACCTGAAATACTCTTTACTAAACTCATATCACTGCTTTACTTTGAATTTCATTATATATCCGTATGGAGTCACGGAATTCACATCTGGTTGAAATCCCATTTTACTGGGTTGAATAATAGTACACTCCGAATTAGGGTACTTCATCAGTTTGATAGCCAAATGCCAACCTGTCGCTTCACACTCAGCAAGGTTACCATAATGAAACTCATATGGATATGCTTGCTCCAAAGTGGTCCAATAACTAATTGTATCTGCATTCTCGGTCAGTTCAAACCGCTTATAGCGCAGCACAATTAAGTCATTAGGTACAACAGAAAGGTCTATTGTATCTGCTTTTCCATCTATTGAGTCAATACGAATTGAATCGCCACGAGTGGTTAGGTGGAAATAGAAATCATCATAACCGGGTACTTGGAGGTAATCTTTCTCCCCCCATACATCATTCTCAGGTGCCTCGGTGATAATATTAAATCCGTTTCTGCTAAAAAAATTAGCTATTAACTTATTTTCTTCCTTTCGGTTATTCGCGTACCCCGTTTGGTCACAACTGGTAGTAATAAATCCTATCGTTAAGACGAGTAATAATAATTTTGCTTTCATTTATCTTATTTCAATATTGATGATTACATTTTCATATGGTGGTATGTCTTTCGTTCCTTTCATTCCAAATGCGCCATACCATGGCACTAACATTCGCGCTTTGGTTCCTTTCCTAAACTCAGTTATATTATTCTCAATCGCAGGTAGCAGTTCACTCTTCCCTACGCGGTATTCGCGTATGATATCCACGAGCAGCTTTTCTTGCTCAATGGTATAAACACTCATCTGCACTTCCAATAGGTCTCCATCCTTAGGGGCTGGCATACTCATATCCCCTCTTTCCTTGAAATAGATCCATGTATTGCCTTCGTAGAGTGCGTACGGTTCTGTTTTCGTTTGCGCTATTTGGGTCAGTTTATCGTCTGCTGCCTCCACCATTTTTTGGTTTAGTTCGAGTAATGCAAGGTGCACACTATCAACCTTCACTTCCTTCCCTATCCATCGGCTGGGTGTTTGTGGTTGTTGCTTACTGCAATTAGCGAGGAAGAGAATAGTTAACACCAAACATAAAGTGCGGATTATTCTCATTGTGATAATTTTTTCTTTCTACATGAGTTGCGGTACTCACTTGGTGTTACCCCATAAGTATTCTTAAAGCATTTAGAGAAATAGCGCGAGTCGTTCATTCCCACCATATAGGTCACTTCTGTCACATTATACTGATTTTCCTCCAATAACTGTGCTGCTTTCTTGATACGCATCTCACGCATGAACTCCACAGGACTCATACCTGTCATGCTCTTCAGTTTATTGAAGAATACCGTTCTACCCATACCCATCTCATCGACCAAACCATCCACGGTGAGAGTATTATTATCCATCTGCTTATCCATCACATTTAATAACTTAGCCAAGAAAGTATCACCTGGCATATCCTTTTCGCTTGTTTGCGTCTCGAGCCGCATTAAACGCTGTCTATAACTCAGCTCTAATTGCTTACGCTGTGCAATTATATTGTGTACTCGAGCACGCAAGTATTCGGGTTCGAATGGTTTGGTTACATAATCATCGGCACCTTTCTGCAGGGCTTGTAAGCGGCTCTCAATAGCAGTCTTTGCCGTAAGCAGAATAACAGGGATATAATCCAAATCGGTGTTATTCTTAATGTACTGCGTCAGTTCCAGACCATCCACCTTCGGCATCATAAGATCGGTAATAATCAAGTCCACTTGTTTGGTGCGGATGATATGCTTTGCTTTCTCTCCATCCTCTGCTGTCTCTACATGGTACTCCTTAGATAGAATACCAGTAAGGAATTGCCGCATATCTTGGTTATCATCCACCACAAGTATCGTGCGCATATTCTCCACTCTTTCTTGCTCTAATGCCTCCATCTTATGCTCAAATGCCGTCACATCCGCTTGTCCAATAGAGCGGTCATCTGCAATAAAGTCCACATCCGGTCCAAAATGTTCTTTGCCTGTATGTAGGAATACGGTAATTGTAGTTCCTTTGCCTACCTCGCTCTCAACCTCTATATGCCCATTATGTAGGTCCACTAATTCCTTGGTAAGATTCATTCCGATACCCGTACCTGTTGCATTGAGGCTATTGAGTTCGTTATTACTACTGAAACGCTCAAAGAGCACACTTCTTTTCTCTGGTGGGATACCTATTCCTTCATCCTGCACAGACAAGATGAGGAAACCTGGTTTCTCATCAATAATAACACGAATACTCTTTCCTGCGGCAGTGAACTTAAACGCATTGCTCAGCACATTCCATAACACAGTATCCATGCGTGTTCTATCCACCCATATAGTAGAGTCTTTGGTTCTATTATCAATAGTAAAATTGATATGCTTGTCGTATGCCTCTTTCTTAAAATTGGCGCATGTATCCTCCACTAATTCACTCAATAGTGTTTGCTGCACTTTGAGTTTCATCTTCTGATTTTGTACCTTGCGGAATTCTAATAGTTGGTTCACCATTCGCAACATACGCCTACTATTACTCTGTACAATCTCTAATTGTGTGCGCACACTCTGACTGATTCGCTCTGTCTGTAGGATATTTTCAATAGGTCCCACGATGAGTGTAAGTGGCGTGCGCAACTCATGACTGATATTTGTAAAGAAACGCAGTTTGATGTCCGTCACCTGCTGCTCCACTTGCACCTTCTGCCGTAGCGACTGATAAGTTAAGAAAATATACAATGCCAATACAATGAGCGCAATGAATGCGATGATGTAGAGTCCGATTGCCCACCATTGGAGCCACAAAGGTTTCTCTACAAAAACCACCAATTGTATCTCATTCTCCACATCCGCTCCCTCTCTATTGGTTGAGCGTACATGGAATATATATTTTCCGTGGCGCAAGTTATTATAAACCACGCGGCGTTGATTGGTAGGAGCCTTCCAATTGGCATCAATACCATCCATCTTATAGGTATAAACTATCTTATCCGCGCCCACATAATCCATCGCTGCATACTCGATTGTTATATTACTTTGGTCAGGTACAACTATTGTATCTCCTTCTATTTCTTGGTCTTGCACCTCACATTGGGTAATGAACATTTGGGGCACATAGGTTGAGCGCCGAACCTTCGAAGGATCAAAAGCGCAATAACCATTGGAATAACCAAATAATATCGTTCCATTAGGTGTACGAACAGCCTCCGCCTCAGTGAAATAAGAATTTTCTTCGCCTATCAATGCGTCGTAGTAGTACAAGTCGCCTGTCTCCAGATTGAGTTGAGCTATGTCGCTCTCTGAAGAGAACCAGAGGTTATTACCATCACCTGCCATACTCAAAATTATATCATGGTATGTTTCTACATACTCTAAAACAGGTTTCGCACTCTTTGGATCAATCTTGAATAGTCCGCCACCAAAGGAACCCAACCATAGCATATCACGGCTGTAATAAATAGCACGAATATCATAACTGGGGAAAACTTCGCTTTCTAATGTTTGCAAGTTGACTTTCAGCACACCCGTAGTGGTACCGCACCATAATGTTTGGTCCACTATCTCTATATCACGCACTTTCATTCCATTACCCACTATCTCCGCTTTCATCCATTCGTTTCTGCTATCATCCCATCGGATAATATTCACACCTCCACCATATGTAGCCACATACAAAGTGCCATCTCTACCTTCCTCTATATCGTAAATATCAGGATGGTTAGTGGGAATCGTTTTTCCCGTAGTAATATTCTTCAAGCCCGATCCCTTGGTACCATACAGCACACCATGTTGACTATCGTATGCACAATAGACATTCGTCTCCGACTTAACAAGTGGCAATACTTCTCCTTCCTTCTTAAGAAACGCACGCACTTCACCATTACCATTGTGCGACTGACGTTTGTCGAATATCTGGTAAGGCGCTGGCTCCATATTGACACAATCCACACCGCCATCATATGTAGCAATCCACATCTGACCATCCTTATCCACATATGCGGTATGAATCATATTGGTAATACCACGAATAGGAGACACCAATTCGTCTGCCTCGTAGTCATAATAACTCCATCCGCCACCCGTAGGATTCACCCAAGTTCTACCCAGATTATCTTCTATCATAAAGAAATGCTTTCTGAGCAAGCCCACATAACGATTATCTAATTTAGGTGTAAATCGTTTCCATTGTCCAAAGCGATAACGCATTATACCATACTCATCATCGGCTTGCCAAATAACACCGCGAGAGTCCACTTTGGTATCTTTATCTTTTTCTGCTATCTTTTGAATCAAACCTTGTGGCAAACTGTCATATGACTGCTCGCAAGTATGCTTACGCGTCTTATCTAATCTAAAATAATGACCATCATAAGTGCCCCACCAAAGTTGCTCCAACTCATCCTCATAAATAACATCTACACGATTATTTACACACACTTGCTGACCATTATCCATTCCCTTATATACTTGGAAATCATAGCCGTCAAAGCGGTTCAAACCATCCCAAGTACCAAACCACATATAACCTTGTTTGTCTTGCAAAATAGCCATAACGGTATTTTGGCTCATACCATCCTTAATAGAATAATGCTTTACTACATATCTATCATTAGCATGGACATGCGTACTCATTGCGCCCAAAGCAGCAATGAGTAATAATAGTGTGAGTACAATATTCTTTTTCATGTGTATAGAAATTATTAGATTTATTATAGAGAGAACGAGGTAACGATTTATTTATCGAGAGAATTGCGACCGAGCGAGTTGCTGCAAATAGCGTCCGTAAGCCGTTTTCATCTCTTTACCTAAGGTATCTAACTGCTCTGTGCTTATCCAACCATTACGCCATGCTATTTCCTCTATGCAACTCACATAGAACCCTTGTCTATTCTGAATAGTGGCAATGAAGTTTCCTGCCTCCAGCAAACTATCACAGTTACCCGTGTCCAACCACGCAAATCCACGACTGAAAAGTTTCACTTTTAGTGTTCCTTCTTTTAGATACATTTTATTGAGATCGGTAATCTCATACTCCCCACGAGCACTTGGTTCTAACACCGCCGCTTTCTCACATACCGTTGCATCATAAAAATACAAACCGGGGACTGCATAGTTGCTCTTTGGTTGTTGGGGTTTCTCTTCCAAACTAACTACTTTCCCTTCGGCATCAAACTCTACCACTCCGTACGCGCGTGGGTCAGTCACTTCATACCCAAATACACAAGCACCACCTTGCTCTGTTTCCTTTACTGCCTCCACCAGCATGCGACGGAAATGCTGACCATAGAACATATTATCGCCCAAGATCAAACAACCGGGCTCGCCATTCAGGAACTCCTTACCTAACACAAAAGCCTGAGCCAAACCATTAGGCACTAATTGTACTTTATACTCGAATTTCATACCAATACGACTTCCGTCACCTAATAGTTCTTCAAACATAGGCAAATCACGAGGAGTACTGATAATAAGCACCTCACGAATACCCGCAAGCATCAAGGTGGAGAGCGGATAGTAAATCATTGGTTTATCATAGACAGGCATAATCTGCTTACTAATCGCCTTACTCAATGGATACAAACGAGTAGCGCTGCCTCCAGCTAAGATAATTCCTTTCATGGTCATGTGTTTTTATGGGTTAATTGCTATAGTTATTAAAGTAATTCTTTATATATACCATCGGTGTACCTTTATCACCGCTTCCCGATGTTAAATCCGCCAAAGAAGCCAATAAATCTATATAGCGACGAGGAGTCGTTCCTTGGCTTTCCATTGAACCAACTAAATTGGCTTTCTTATTCTTAATCTCATTAGAAATAGCCTCGTTAAGCGCATCACCACTCAACTCATTATATTTAGTATCCACCAATGCTTTTAATTTCAGTTCGTTCGGCGTGCCTACTAATCCAGCTGTATAACCAGGACATGTAATTGGATCAGCAAACTCCCAAATACCACCTACGGGGTCTTTGAAACAACCATCACCATACACAAGCACTTCTATCTTCTTACCATATTTCTCCTCCACAAACGCCTGAATTGATTCGCACAGAGCAAAGCAACCTTTAGGGAATAACTTGAGTGTCTCATCATCGGACTTATTAGAACCCAATACGCCATAGTCCTCATTACTGCCAGACCACGAACCATCTGCTCGTTGCACAGGACTACTCAACACCCATGCCAAAGTATGTATCGTCTTGTCAGTAGTGGGGTGACAACGCGCATCAATAAAAGTACAAGTGTTACTATCATACTGCTTAGACACCTCCTCCACTGAGGTATTATCTACAGCCGTGAAATGCAATGTACATTGCTCCTCCTGAGCAATCTGCTGGTAGTATTGCTGTATATCTACACCAGAGAATGGATTAACACCATAATTAGGATTGCCTTGCTCATCATAAGCACCATGAAGAACCACCTCTATATCTTCTGCATAGCGCGCCAAACCGCGTAAGATAACAGAAAAACGATTACGCGACATGATAGGAGAATAAAGCACAAGGCTCTTCTTTACACCATTGGCATCAAGGAATGTACACATATCGTTTACCGTCACATAATTACCTTGAGAGCGCGCAACTACGGACTCCGTAATACATAATACATCACGGTCATCAATAGAAAGCATACCATTACGCACATACTCATCCACCACCGTTAATGCAACTTGTGTGATAGAATCCCCATTTTTAATAATTGGACATCTTAGTCCATTAACAATAACACCGAAACTATTCATTTTTTATATTAATATAAATTACGCTACAAATTAAACGATACAATTGCGCCACAAAGGTACAGCAATTTTTCCACATATGCAAATTTTTGATAACAATTTTTCTACATTTGTGTTTTTTTATAAAAAACAACAGGTGCCACACGGACACCTGTTGAATGATAATATGTGTAAAATTCGTATTAGCGAATCATTGTTCCCATTGCGTCATACACTTTGCCGTCACGCATTATGAACAACTTACCATCCTTGATAACCTTTGTACATTGTACTTTTTCGCCTTGTACCTCTTCAATACCTTCGGTTGTTTTGACAGCAGGAAGACCAAAACCACCCTTCGCATTAGCAGCACGGACAACATACTCAGCCTCCGCATCCTCTACATCAATAGTTGTAGCGGTAGTCAAACCAACAAATACAACGCCATCAGCTGTTTTTTGCTCAACCAAGTATGCATTAACACCCTCGATAGCATCCCATGTGAGGTTGTTACCTGTGAGAGTCACATTAGCTGGACCTTCTACTTGTTTAGCATTCGCTTGTGCTGTCGCTGACCATTCGCCAAGGGTATTATCGATAGTATAACCAGCTACTTGCTCAGATGTTAAAACAGTCTCGATAGCTCTGGTCTCACCGGATGTGCCTGGATCAGCGAAAGTAACCACATTGCTTGTAGGAGTGAGCAAATTACCCTCTGTATCACGGGTATTGTACTCGCCGAAGATAGGCCATGCGTTAGAGTTAGCATTCATTAATTTATGCGTCCAACGAGTAATCGCACCTTCTTTATCCAATGAGAACTCACCAGCAGAATAATCCATGGTAGTATTCAAGTACGCACACTTTGGAGTGTTATTCCAAGCGCGACCCAGACTAATTGTTGGGCACTCACTCTTGATAGTACATCCTTCAAACACATAACCCTTATCGGTTTCAACACCATTATTGGCTGTGATGCAATCCTCACCGCCACCAGCTGCTTTACGCTTCTCGCAGTAGAGCAAATTATTCTTGAAATAAACACTACCGTCACCGCAGATGAAATCTACTGTTCCGTGAATTTCGCAATCCTCAAAATATTTTACAGCACCTTCCATATTACTATAATAAGTATCTTGATAACTCAACATACGCACATTCTTACAAACGGTTTGTGTTCCTTGATCCCACAAGCAAACAGCACGACCGTTGTCGTTCTTGTAGTAATCCAATGCGTTTTGGAGAGTGAGGTCTTGCAAATAAGTACCTGCTACATTCTTAATAATACGCAATGTAGCGGTGCTACTAATACCCTCAATCTTCACATCGGGTGCATTCTTAATGATAGTACCCATCATAGATTCACCAATGATAGAAATATTGTTACCGGTAATTGCAGTCAAAACAGTCTCTCCAAGGTCATACAAACCATTTGGCAAGAAAATCTTCGCATCACCCTTAGAGTTAGCCTCAGTAAGAGCCAAGATGAACGCAGCCGCGTCGCCTGCAGGAACCATATAATAGCCTGTTGCTTCATCCTTCTCCACAAAATTCAATACATTGTAAACCACTACTTCGTGGATATATGCCTTTTCTGTCATTGTGATTGTAAGAGTAGTAGGATCGCCTGCATAACGGAAAGAAGCAGTTGCTCCGTCTGCTGTCTCACTCTTAATAACGGAATCGCGTCCCAATTCAACACCAGCAGCGTCAGTCACAACAACTTCACCAGACTCAGAGTAGGTACACATCGTAACAACAACTACTGCATTACCAGCCACTTGCACCTTGATAGTACCATTTGCAGCAAAATGCCAACCATGAGTACCATCGTGGAATGAACCACCAGTAATCTCAATGGTCTCATGATCTTCTGGATAGAAAATAGAGTTATTCAATGGATATGTTTGAACAGAACCAACAGTTGCAGTCTCAATAGGTGTAACTAATGCTTGAATAGTAGTATTGCCATTGATCACATCACCTACTGTTACTTTCTTACCACTATTGTAGTACCATCCGCGGAACTTACTACCCTCCTCGATGGCAGGAAGATTAGCCTCAGTATAAGGAATCTCAGCCAAAGTAGCACCCTCGTAGGTCTCTATGCGACCCAACTCAGTACCATTTTGGTCTTTGAAGATAACCTCGCAAGGAGTAATATCACATGCCTCTGCGAAGAAATAAGGCACATAGGTATTACCGGCAAGAGTAAATACCAATGTAGCAGCCTCACCTGTATAAGTATATGTCACGAACTGCTCAAACTTACCTGCCTGCTCACCACAAGACGCATTATTACTAATCGTTGTGAAAGCAGCGCCATCTTTCGTAACGGTAATCTCACTGCCGCTATATTGACAAGCACCAATAGTAAACTTAACTGGACCATCTACAGGAACGGTAATAGCACCGCCGTAGATACCATGCTGACCACCATTGTACTTCGTACCCTCTACCAATACACCCGTTGGCAATGTGCCGGCCTCTGGCAAGATAACGGTCATAGGGTCCGTACGGAACTCAATCTTGAAATCAGTAAAGTCACGAGGAACATACTCCGTAAACTGAATAACCTGAAGAGCTGTCTCTACACTACCACCACGCTTGAGATAGATGTTAGTGTACTCCGCAGGGAGATCAACTTGCACATAACCATATTCGGTTAATTCTGCCGTGGTAGTAATCAATGTCTCTGCAGCAGGAGTCTCACCCGCCCAAGTATAAACAGCCACACTGGTTGCACTCGTACCAGAACGAGGTCCAAAACCAAGTTTTAAAGTACCAGCAACGGCTGCCTTAGTAAAGGCTGCATAACCGGAACTATTCAACTTAATACCATACAAACCATTCTTTACACCCGGACCATCTGTAATCTTACTTGCATAAGAAAGTCCATTGTCTGGATTTTCAGAAGGCGCACCCGCTGAATAATCCCATAACAAGTCATTAGGACCTGCAAACATAGCAACACTCATCAAAGCAGCTGCTACAAAAGAGAAGAGTTTTTTCATAATAATAACTTTTAAGATAAATAAAAAGATATGCACTTTATGGCACAAAGGTAGATATTTTTTTTGAAACACGCAAGAGTAAAATGTATTTTTATTACATTTTTTCAAATTTTTACACATTTTTTGCATAATTTTTGTACATTCATTTGTGTAACTTAAATTAAATAGTTACCTTTGCAATGAAAAACAACATACTATCTATTAACCTTTAAATGTAACCTATTATGACAATCTCAATCAATGCTGTAAACTTCGAGATGGCTAAGAAGCTTGAAGATTTTATCGAGAAGAAAATGAACCGTTTTGCGCGTCAACTCAAAGAGGACGACAAAGTAGAGATTCGTATGTCTGTAATCAAACCGCAGACTAATCTCAACAAGGAAACAAAAATTCGCATAGGTAGTTTATTTGCTGAAAAGACATCTGACTCCTTCGAAGAAGGAATAGACGCATGCTTAAGCGCATTGGAAACACAATTAGAAAAACGCAAGAACGGATAACTATATTCTAAAGACACAAACAATAAAACAGCACACCGCCACCCATCCCGAGTGGCGGTGTTTTTGAATGGGTAAACAGCGTATGTTACGCGTATCTTATGCGTATGTTAAACACCCTATTTTATTAACTTTTCGCGAAAATATTTGCATATATCAAAAAAAAGTTGTACTTTTGCACCCGATTTATATTCGAGGATGGATTTGACTGCTTGCAACCTCGTTAAAAGAATGCTAAAACTTGTGCCGCAAGAACAAACAGTCACTTGTGGCTATTTTTTTTAATCTATTTATAACATGCATTATTTATTTACATCAGAATCAGTGTCTGAAGGTCATCCAGACAAAGTGAGTGACCAAATATCCGATGCGATACTTGATAATATGCTCGCACAAGACCCACAAGCACATGTGGCATGCGAAACACTATGCACCACAGGACAAGTTATCGTGGCAGGAGAAGTGAGTTGCAAAGGATGGGTGGACATACAGAAAGTAGTTCGAAAAACAATCGCTGAAATTGGATACACACGCGCAGAATACAAGTTCGAAGCAGAAAGTTGCGGTATCCTCACTGCCCTTCATGCACAATCGCAAGATATTAATATGGGTGTGTGCCGCGAGACAGAGGAGGAACAAGGAGCAGGGGATCAAGGAATGATGTTCGGCTATGCTACAGACGAAACGGATAACTACATGCCACTAACACTCGACCTTGCACACACACTCGTTTATACGCTCGCGCGCATACGAAAAGAAGGAGAACTGATGACCTATCTGCGTCCTGACAGTAAATCACAAGTAACCATCGAATACGACGAGAATAACCAACCCGTGCGCATTGACACTATCGTTGTTTCCACACAGCACGACGAAGGAGTCACCGCAGAGCAAATCAAGCAAGATATCATTGATTACTTATTGCCCCGCGTAGCCAAACGCGACTCGCGCTATGGACACCTACTCCATGCTTTCTTAGAGGATACCAAAGCCAAACTACTTGTCAACCCTACTGGTAACTTTGTTATCGGCGGTCCGCACGGAGATACCGGCTTGACAGGACGCAAGATCATTGTAGATACCTATGGCGGTCGCGGAGCACATGGTGGCGGCGCTTTCTCTGGCAAAGATCCATCGAAAGTGGACCGCTCTGCTGCATACGCCGCACGATGGATAGCCAAGCACCTTGTAGCAGCTGGCGTAGCACGCGAAGCACTCGTACAAGTGAGTTACGCCATTGGAGTTGCCAAACCCGTTTCACTCTATATAAACACCAATGGAACGGCAACAGTGAACATGAGCGACGCAGAGATAGCACAAGTAGTGGAACAACTCTTCAACCTCACCCCGGCAGCTATTATACGCGACCTCAAATTGACGCAACCTATTTACGAAGAAACAGCTAAATATGGGCATATGGGACGCACCAACGAAGTGGTCACCAAAACCTTTATTGACGCTGACGGAAACGAATATCAACAACAAGTAGAATTATTCACATGGGAGAAATTAGATCAAATAGAAGCAGTAAAAACTGCATTTGGCTTGTAATCGGAATTGTACTATCAGCGCTCATCATTGACCAAACGCTCAAACTATATGTGGCTACGCATTTTGCGTTAGGTGAAAGCAAAGAAATTACTTCGTGGTTTTGGTTCTGCTATGTTGAGAATAACGGCATGGCATTCGGTATTGAGTGGTTCTCAAAGTTAGCACTCACACTTTTCCGTATCATAGCAGTAGGATTATTGGGGTGGTACACGCACCTACTCATATATAAATATCACGCACGCAAGGGATATATTGCTGCTATCGCGCTCATCATCGCCGGTGCATTAGGAAATATTATTGATTGTGTCTTCTATGGCAAACTTTTCGGGTATGCCAACTGGATGTACGGAAGAGTGGTGGACATGTTCTACTTCCCACTAATCCACAACAGCGCTGGAGAAGTTATTTTCTTTCGCCCCGTATTCAATTTCGCCGATTCGTGTATCACATGTGCTGTGATTATCATTCTACTCTTTTTTACGAAAGACATGAATAATACTTTGGGAGAAAATAAGTGAAAAAAAATCTATACATATGGCTTATTCTCGGTATAGTACTCCTGTCGGGGTGCAGACCGCGAGGTGTACTCAGTTCGAGACAAATGCGCGAGGTACTCATTGACCTACACAAGACAGATGGACTGCTACAAGTTAGCGGGTATCAGCATGGTTACGATGAAACGAGAAACATATACTACGCCATGGTGTTAGAGGAACACGGCATTACACAAGCACAATTTGACTCTTCGTTAGTCTGGTACACTGCACACCCACAGTTATTCGACAAGATATACCCAAAAGTACTGACTGCCATAGAAAAAGAGCGTGACCAATATTACGCCCTACACGAAGCAGAGTTCGGAGCACAGATAATCAACACACTTACACCACCTGTACTCACAACGAAAGAAGCAAGACAGAAAGTAGATAGCATACTATGGGTAAATAGACATGGATTACCATCCACTTGGCATCCGTACATACCTACAATTCAACCGCCTTTTATTCAATAAAAACGACGAAGCCCTAACTCGGGGCTTCGTCTTCTTAATGCATTATCTTATATATCAGTTCTTTCCACAAGTCCGCATCCTTGGCGGAAGGGTTATTCACACCTTTCAATCGCGCGTCTATTTCGCGAAGATAACCTACTATATAGAATACTTTTCCTGCTGGGTAATTACGCGCTGCCTCCACATAATCCTTCACAAAAAAAGGATTGATACCCAATTCACGCGAGACAGCCTCTTTGCTCTTATCGGGCATGTAATGATACATCAGCAGATTAGAGAAAAAAGTGAAGAGCGGACTCAATTCGCGTATCATCGGATGGTCCTTGCTACTTGCAAAATAGGTAGTTATCTGCACAGCCTTTGCTATATTTTTCTTAACGAGCGCATTCTGTAATTCAATGATATTAAAATCCTTGGATATACCTATATTGCGTTCAACAAGTTCGGCATTGATAACACGCACACCCTCTGGACAACCATCTATCAATTTGCGCAATGCACCCACTATAGCAGATAGATCAGTGCCTATATGGTCAGCCAATAAAGGTGCCACACGCGGGTCTATCGTTAACCCTTTGTTCTCTTGACTATTCGCGTTAAAATCTGTAATATATGCACTTATCCAACGCTCTACTTCGTAATCCCGTAATTTATCACTTTGCAACCAAACCACTTGAGGATGGTCCGTCAGTTTTTTCCATATACCTTGGCGCTTATCAGGTTTGCCGTTATAGCAAATAAGCAAGAGTGTTTGTTCCATCAAATTATCTATATAGGCACTCAATGCTTCCCATTTTTTTATCACCTGTGCCTCACGAACAATAATCACCTTACGACCACCCATCATCGAATAGCCACGCGCTGCACCTATAACAGTTGATATATCCGCTCCCGGCAGGTCACGACCATAAATCACTTGCTGGTCAAACTCACGCGCCATCTCATCCAATACATTAGCAGAAATAAATTGGTAGAGTTGGTCCACATAATAAGGCTCCTCACCGCAAGCTATATAGATAGGAGCGTATTGACCAGCCCGAAGCGTACGCATTATTTCATCAAATTTCTTAATCATCTGTAGGAATGTATATCATGTATTTATATTCACTTCTATCTATCTCTCTATATCCTTCAGCACGCAGCATATCCTCGAAAGCGCTCTGCGTGTCCTTATAGGTCGGTTTGGTCTTGAAATTTGGTGCAAATGTACAGATGACTATCGGACGCTCATCACATATATACTCATGGTATTTCTCCGTATATACCTTATCAAAGATATTCGACCAGAACTCATTATACACCGCCGCTTGGCAACCCGTCACCTCGCGCACCATATGCATGCGCTGTCCCACAGCCAAAATAGTAGAATTACTATCGGCATACTGTTCATAATCAGTTTTCACATGCTCTAACCACTCCGCATCCTGAGCTGGCACCTTGATATGCTCGTATGGTGATACAGACGCCCAAGTATCCACCAGACTCAAATCACACCGACCTACACTATTAGAACTGAAACGCACCATTACTGCGAAAGCAAAAATAAACAAAAGAGGTAATAGATAGGCGTGTATCTCTTTCTTGTGCGCTACTGCTGCTATAGGTAATAAGCAAAGTACTGCAGGGAATAACTTCATCCAAGCCGTGTCCGTACCCAACGGAGCCACTACCATCAACAAAGCGCCCCAACACAACTCTTTCTTGCCCGACAGAACAGCCAATACCAAGCACAGAGCAGAAACCATATAGGTCAAATCTATATTATACCATTGTTTTTCCTTAGGCACAAATGCTATATAGTGCGTTAAGAAAAAAGCCACTACTAATCCTATACCACACATAGCCGCATTACACCATGGTGCGTGTGACCATCGCCTGTTCAACTCACGCCCTGCAAACACTACTCCTACCCATATTGCTGCCATTCCAAAGAGCAATGCACCTTTAGTCCATAACTGCTCTATCATACTGCTTATCTGATGACTACCCATTGCTGCGTCCATATAGGCAGGAGTCATCACCACCCACGCAACACCATATAGCACACCCGCACCTATGAGCGTTGAGAGGATATACCAAACCATATAGCGCAACCTCATCAACCACGGAAGGTCTGTCAACATACAGAGCGCAATAAGTACGATAGGTAATACCAATATATTGGGGAAACGAATAACTACTGATACACCCGTCAACAGTCCCAATATTATCAACCACACTCGCTTTTTTGTTCGTTGAAATCGAATAAAAACACACCATAAAGATGACAAACAAAGTACCGTTAATGTTCCGGGACTAAATTCCTGGAAGGCACCATAGTTCATTAGCATCAATGCGATAACCAACCAGAGTATATTCGTTTTCCTTTGTTGACTATCAAGTAGCATACAATAAGGCAGTACAATCGCTACTACGACACACAACCAACCTACAAGACGCAAAGGCATTAACTGTTCGCCAAAAATACTCACCAACATATGTCCGATGACTATCGTACCACTCGCCATCCATCCCCCCTCCGCATGCGCATATTTATGCATCCAATAGAGTGGGTCCATTACATTGCCCAAGCCCTCGAATACATAACGGAGCGAGAAAAGAAGAGCACATAAAAGCAATGCCCACGCGCCCCAACGGACGAAATATGTATTATTTTTATCCATTATAATGCGCAGTTATATAATCGCAAATCATATCCACCTCTTCTATAGTAAGGTCATAATACAAAGGCAAACGCACTAAGCAGTCCGCGTAACGGTCACATTGCTCCAATGCACGGCCATCATGCCTGTCCTTGTAATATTCCGAGCTATGCAAACTCAAATAATGGAACACTGCCAAGACTCTATTCGCTTTCATAGTCGCTATCAATGAAGTACGACTTGCTAAATCAGGTAGCACCAAATAGAACATATGGGCATTAAGCGAAGCATATGCAGGAATATGCGGCAATGTGAAAAATCCTTTTTCTGCCAATGGTGTCAATCGCTCGTGGTAACGATTCCATAACAACTTACGCTTATTCTGTATCTCATCCAAACTCTCCAACTGCGCCCAGAGGAACGCAGCATTTACTTCACTGGGTAAAAACGAACTGCCCATATCCACCCAACCATATTTATTTACTTCGCCACGGAAGAATTCCGCACGATTAGTACCTTTCTCCCAAATAATCTCCGCACGGCGAATAAACCGCTCATCATTAATAACGAGCAAGCCTCCTTCACCTCCTGCCGTTATATTCTTAGTCTCATGGAATGAGAATGCAGCCAAATGACCTATACCACCGAGCGGTTGCCCATTACAATAGGAGTCAATAGCCTGCGCCGCATCCTCTACCACAATAAGGTTATGCTTTTTAGCCACTTCCATAATTGCATTCATATCGCACGCCACACCCGCATAATGCACTGGAACAATCACACGCGTACGAGAGGTGATAAGCGACTCCAAACAATCTGCATCTAAATTCGGATTGCAATTCATTGAGTCAGCAAAAACAACCTTGGCTCCTTCGCGCAAGAAAGCCAACGCGGTAGAAACAAAAGTGTAACTGGGTACAATCACCTCGTCGCCTGGCTGTAAAGAACATAGCATAGCGCACATTTCTAAGGCGTCCGTACCGCTGGTGGTGAGAAGCGTCTTCTTGAAACCATAACGGGACTCAAACCACTGCTGGCAACGCTTTGTAAATACACCATTACCTGACAACTTACCCGTATTGACTGCCTCGTACATGTAGTGCGTTTCTTTGCCCGTTAAATGAGGTTTATTAAATGGTATTTGCATATTGATTGATTTTTTACTATAGAAGCGACATGTCCCACCATCCACCTGGATGACAAAAGAACAGTACCGCACCTACCATGATAATTATAATCGCTAATATCTTTCGTTTCGTTATATTCTCACCAAAACACATCCATGCTGCAATAGGTATCAGTAAATAATTAATACACTCAATGATACTCACCTCCTGTGCCAACACCCCCAAATAAATCGCCAATAGATTGATTATCAAACTGATTACCATCAAACCATACCCGCCTATCACCCATATATTCACATACTCGCGCCACCAAGAAACATACTCTTTCTTAGCACTCTTCTTGAGCATCATTTGACTCACAACACCTAAAACGGCACTTAGTATGACCAATATATATCCCATTTTATTCATTCGATTTAGCGTACAACGCAATTCCCACCATGATTATACCCGTCGCCACTAATTTCATCGGCGTAATCGGTTCACCATAACATATAGCCAAAAGGAGCATTATGAAAAATAAACTCAAACCTTTGAACATATACGCCACACCTAATTCAATACGCTTGAGTATCTGCTGCCATGCAATAGCATAGACTCCCAATGTACCCACTAAAAGTACAAAACCAACACACCATTCAAAGCTAAGAGGCTGCTGTAAACCCGTGTACTTCATAATCACCGATATGCCGGCATAAAAGAGGTACACAAGTATTAAAACTATGTATTGAATCGTCCTATTCATCGCATTTCTTTAATCACTTTAGCTGGATTGCCTGCCACCACCGCAAAATCAGGCACATCATGCGTTACAATCGCTCCCGATGCCACTACGGCTTCCTTACCTATTCGGCTACAACTGGGCAAAATAGTAACATTACTGCCTATATACGCTTTTTCTTCTATCAACAACGAAGTTTGTTCTGTAGGATTAACACATGTGCGACGCAACTCACGAATATCATGCTTATGTGTGATAATATGGGTTCCTTGTAAAATCCACACATTATTCTTAATGGTCAAATGACCTGTATAATCAAGTAGCACATCATGACTAATAAACACATTCTCACCTATCGAAATACTACCCGTCACTTGCCTATGCTCTCTATCTATATGCACATTATGCCCCACATGCAAACCCTTACCCGCATTAAAAAGGCGGCGATACTTACTATCACGCCACTGCAAACCAATAGGTAAGTCAAACCAATTACTCATTACTAATCGCTGACCCACCATGCGGTGCAACTGCTCTAAGTTATAACGAAGTTGTGCATTCATATTTATACGATTTCATCGATCATAAACTTAGGTCGCTGTTTGGTCTCCAAGAAGATACGACCTATATATTCACCTAACACGCCCAAGAAAGCAAAATTGAGACCAAATAAGAAAAGCATTAGCACCATCATACTCGTCCATCCTGCCACCACATTACCCACCAACTTATAAACAATGAGCGCCAATGCAGCCACCATACTACCCACACAAAGCAATGCACCTAAATAAGTCACAATACGAATGGGGAACATAGAAAAAGAGAAAATACGAGCGAAAGTGAGCGAAAGCATCTTGCTCAAATTATACCCACTCTTACCTGCAAAACGAGCATCGCGTTTGAGCGGTACTGCCACATAACGGCTACCTATATAATAGAGCAAACTCACCGTCGTAGCGGTCTTCTCTGGGAAATTACGCAATTCATCCACCACACTCTTTTTCATCACACGGAAAATACCCAAACGAGGCATGGTATGTATCTCCGTAATCGAATTGCTCACGCGTTGGAATAAACGAGAGACTGCCAACTTAAACTTACTATCCTTGCGCTCCTCCCATTGGGCTATCGCCATTGTTGCCTTCTCATCCGCCAGCAGCGCGTCTATCAATACAGGTATATCCTCTGGTCTATCTTGCAAATCTGAATCCATCAGTACAATCAGTTCTTTGCTTGTCAACGACAAACCTGCTGCGATAGCACTCTGCTGACCAAAATTGCGACTCAAACGCACCGCCTTGATACATGCGTTCGCTTGACGAACAGTTAACATCTGCAACCACGAGTCATCGCGACTACCATCGTCCACTAAGATAATCTCATAATCAGCCGTAATGGACTCTAATACCGGGCCAAGACGCTTAATCAACTCGTGAATAACCTCACTATCATTATAAATCGGTACTACCACCGAGATAGATTGTTTGTATATCATATTTTTTCTATTAGTCGAATGTTACAAATGGGAATGATTGAATATCCTCTTCATACACCCGCAGCAAGCCACTCATCGTCTCGCCACGCATCACTAAATGACCAATGCGGTCATAAGCCGTGCGGAAAGCATGCACTTCCTCGCCTATCTGCGGATAAATATCGCACACCACCACCTCCTTACATGACGGTATTTGGCGTCCTTTTACAACACCTGTCTGCGCAGAGAAAGGAGTAAACACCAGCGCAGGATAAAGAGGTTGTGCAGGTAATTGTGGCAACGATAATCCGCATGCCCCACAAAGTATGTATTCGTAGTAATTAATACCAAAACACTCACTCACCAATTCAGGCAAACAGGTAGCGCCCGCACGCGCGCCTATTTCCAAAACATACACCTTACCATCACTCAAGATAAAATCTGCATTGATAGCACAGTTATCTATCTCCAAAGCGGCTATACATTTGCGCAACTGTTCCTCCACATCTGCCTGCAACGATTTTTCCGATGAATACGGCGCAAAATGCCCCACAGGAATACCACTCGCACCATGATAAATTAAGTCTCCATGAAGCATCGTGAACAGTAACTTCCCATCACGCACATACGCTTGCGCACCAAACTCTTCGCCATCCACAAACTGCTCCAACACCATACTATCTGCATGCGTAAGAGAAAGCGCCTCGGTATAAGCATCGCGCAATGACTTTTCATCGTGACACACAACTACTCCTTTGCTACCACTACCATCCACTATCTTCAGTACCACAGGATAACCCAACTCTGTCGCAGCCCTTAGCATAGACTCCTCCGAACAAATCTCCCTATAGGCAGCCGTGCGCACATCCTCACGCGCAAAAGCGTTTTTCATCAGCAACTTATTGCTGGACACAACTGATGACTCGTAAGTAGGACCTAACAAACCCAACGCGTCCACCACCTTACCTATCGTTGGCAAGATAAAATCCGACCCACAACCTACAATTGCATCTATCTGCTCTGCCTTCGCTATGTCAATCACCGCCTCAGCGTCCATGATATCCACATCATACCACTGCGATGCCAAAGCATAACCTGGATAATCTCCAGGATAACCCAACACCACCACTCTGCAGCCCACCTCTCGCGCCGTTTGAATAAGTGGATACTGATAACGACCACCACCCAAAACCATAACCGTCTTACCACGGAGCGTCTCATATCGTCCGTTGGAATCGCAATAAATGAAATATCCACTCCTATCGCCGCTACAAGTCAAAGCGCGTATCTGCGTATCGGTCTGCTCGGCACAAACAATATTCGTATATTGTGACGCATGCGTAATATACGACTGCACTTCGGGCGTCTCGGCACTCAAGAAATGAACACCGCTATACGCATTCTTTGTCTTCACAGGCACCACATCCATACCAAGTGCTACTTCAATCACTCCTTGCACAAAATCATAACCCGTACTCAACTTGACCAAATCACTCCCAATAAAATCACCACCCATACGGCCTCCTATCTCCATCACTACCACACGACCCTCTGCTGTAATCTTATACTCCGCATGACTCGCACCATTAGTCAGAGACAAAGCATCCAAAGCGCGCATTGTAATTGCATAAATCTCTTCTTGCTTCTCTTGCGGCAAATTAGATGGCTGATGGTGAGCCAACTCCACAAAATGAGGTGCACCAGTAGTCTCCTTATCAGTTATCTGCAGCGCGTAGTGCTTGCCCCTACACGATAACATTTCCACACTTATCTCGCGGCCATCTATAAACTCCTCTACCATCGCTTCGCCCTTAAAGGACACACGCACTGCCTCCTTAATAGCGGTTTCCAGTTGTGTCTTATTATCCACTTTACTCACCGCCAAACTACCACTTCTATCCGAGGGCTTGACAATAAGTGGAAAAGACATAAACTCCAGCGCTTTCTCATCGTATTCATGCACGCATGCATAGCGAGGACAATCCACTCCCGCGCCACTGAGCGCTTGACGCATCAGATACTTATTATTAGCACCCAAAGCCGCAGCATAACTATTCCCTGCCAACCCCATCTGCTCTGCCACATAAGCCACTGTAGGCGCCGCCACATCACTCGCTATCGTACATATACCATCTATCTTCTCCTCGCGGCAGATAGCCAAAATAGCCTCTTTCTCCACAATAGAAATAGGATAGAATACATCGCATAAATCGCGACACACTGCACCTTCTTCCCACGCAAAGCAAAGCGTACGCAGACCCATCGCATGGGCGCGTTCTATCAAGGGTCTTTGCAAATAACCCGCTCCTATGACGGCTAATGTCTTCATTCTATTTCTATTTGTATGAGTGCATACGCCTTGTTGTGACAAATGGGGCGAATCTTCGTTTTAACACCATAATGTTTCTCTATCTGCTCACATATACGCGGAACAGCAGTACGAGGCTGGTGATAGTTAACCGATGTAAACACATACATATCATCGCGCAATAACACACGATAACTGTCACCTACATGCTTATTTAATGGACACCAAGTCAACCATCCCAATGTGTATTTTTTATAGGGCAGCGCCCATATATTCCATGGATTAGCGCCCTCCATAGCCATCGATGTACCAATAGTCATCACATACGCATCGCTGGGCACATAACTCAACACAGGCAACTGCCGCTCACGCCATACATACCTATTATGCTTAGCAATAGACACCTCATCATCAATCTGCAATATATACCACGCACTCAAGGCGACCATCACAACGCCTATCCCCCAACGACGCTTCAATCCCGTCGTATTCGGCAGCAACATAAAATCCGTTACCAATAACGGTAGTAACATACATATGAATACCCTATTCTTCAAAAAACCATCCATACTCACATGTACAACCAATGCCGCCACGAACAGTGCATAACCTATCAAGAAGAGAAATTTAGTTTTGTTACCTGTCGTTAAAATCATCAGAACCAACAAGGCTAACAAAATGGCTATCTCCACCGCGTATTTCTCCATCCGTTGTAGATTAGAGAACTGCTCATGTAATGGCACGGAACCCACCGTAGCACTAAGCTGACGAATAGCCTTGAGGTCTATCTGCTCTGGATCAGGAATAAAACGCAAAAGCAATTGATAATCTATCCAGTCCACCTCTGCGGGTAACTGACTCGGTTGTAAACGATAAGCATTGGGATTGTCATTCAACTGCGCCCGTAATTGGTTATACTCCCGATAATAACGCCATTCGCTGTCACGCTCATAAACATAACGATTGAACGCACGGCAACCCACAATCAGTACCAACATCACTACAATAGGTATATACCTACGCCAATTCAAACGCAGTACATACACAATAATAGGAGCCATCAATAACCCCACCAAACCTGCTGCCATAAAACGAATCAACGCCGCTATTACCACCCACAACACACCCAACCATCGACTGCTCGCACGCTCACGCATTAAGAGCACACAACCCGCCAAACAGACAAAACCAGCTGTAGTCGTGAACTGCAAAGAAATTACTATACGGCTCCATAATACATACAATACCAATAACCATAAACCTTTTTCCCAACGAGCACGATTAGGCGTAGTAAGAATACAATACGATAGAAAACTCATCGAGAGCACATGCAATACCATGAACGAAAGCGTGTACCATTCAACAGCACTCGTCCAACCATACAAAAGTATCAGCACATACCCATAAATCACATTGATATACACCAAGTGATAATCAGGCGCTCCCGAATAAGAACCATTCGCTATCATCGCCATCATTATATCATCATTCTCCTCATAGCGGATAGGCAACACCGACGCCAAAAGAGCTACATAAGCGATATTTGCCATCAGCACAAGAGCAAACAGCGCATACCGATTAGATAATATTTTTTGTATCACCTGCTTCATCTATCACTATCACCAAATAGCTTGAATCAATATCACGGTCATCCAGCCGCAGCAAATAAGTTTAAGCACCGTGCCGCATAAAATACCAATAAAACTACCCCAACCGGCACGCAAAGCCTCTTTCTGACCCTTACCGCCTATCAACTCACCCACTATAGCGCCTACTAACGGACCTACGATAATACCCATCGCACCAAAAAACATACCCACAAAAACACCTATCGTGCTGCCCCAAACACCATACTTCGTTCCGCCGTAACGCTTCGTACCCCAAGCAGGAATAACATAATCTAACACAGACACAAGGATTGTCACCACACCCCATACAACTAAAGTCTGCCATGAGAAATCAACGCGCTCCGTGGCTTGGGCAATCCATAAACCAGCATAAGTCACAGGAATACCCGGCAATCCCGGTAATATACTACCCAAAATGCCAATTATCATACATATCCCTGCAATAATAAGTAATGCTATTTCCATTTTTTTTATATTTTTTTTCTCATCAACATCGTTCCTATCTTATACACCATCGGACAATGCGCATACACATACCGACCATACTCAACCATCTCACCACCAAACTCCGCCTTGAAATCACGCACACCATATTGCTCATCAGGACGACCTGCGCCCATCAAATCCAATTGTGCGATACCCAAACGCTCTGCCAATTGTATCTCAGCGTATTTAGTAAGCGACGCAGGAGAGATAACACGGCGCTGGTCGTCGCGACCACAAGCATACCATTCATACATCACCTTTCCTTCCCATAACACACATACCGAACCACCAATAATACGCCCCTCGTGCTCTATGAGAATATACCGACACATATCCGATGCATATAAACGCTCCCATGTACCCCATGACGGTAGTGGTTTATGTACACGCTGAACATATAAATCACGCAGCACATCATAATACTCTCTTACTTGCTCCATAGTGGGGTGCTCCACCACGCGCACTCCCTTATGCACCGACGAACAAATACGCCTACGCTTACTCTTACCTATCCGCGAGATAGCCGATTGCGCATCACTCGTATCAATCCGTATATTCAAATGCGGCATATACTGCCAACCATCTTGTGCTATCATTCCGCGCCATGCACTATGGTCACATAGATTACGGATCTCTACATAAATCACATCACTCGTCTGCTCTGCCACGGCTGCCACCAAACGACGATAAGCCTCCACACTTATACCATCACTCACCATCACGCCACCCATAATCACCGCACGGCGACTCAGCCACTGACCAACTCTCGTGCGAGCTTGCGGACGAATAATCACCGCCACACCACACAATGCATCCTCATCTGCTACACCCACTACTTCCACACGATAATCAGGCAAAGAAGAGAATAATTGATACGCTTCCTTCGTCTGCCACCAAGTAGCTGTAGAAGACTCGCGCGCCAACTGCCCCCATTGTTCACCGTCTATCTGCTCATATGTGTGCAGCACTCTTATTCCCATCGCCTGTCTTTTGCTAATAATCGTCCCAAACCATGCAACCAAGTGGTTGCCACCATATGGCGCGCATAGGACGGACTATACGAACGGATACGCTTCGCATTACGCAAACGAACGCGCATCGTGTGCCACTTGCGCAACCATCGATTAGACGATACCTTACTCTTTTCTTGCTTCTCCTCGCCTAATCGACCTTCAAGCATATCTACCAACAAAACCTCAGCACGCCGAGCACAACCGCTCGCTTTCGTATAGAATGGCGCCTCCGATGGTGGCAAACCCAAGTATTCTACAAGAATATACATATATACTTGCCATACATCCATCAACGCCAAACCGCGCAAGTCACACTCCAACTGCTCGCGGTCTATATCCGACGCACGATGATGAAGCAGCAACGCCAAGTCACACAACTGACGGAGAGAAGCACCTTGTGACAGCACATGCTCCCACGAATGAAGCATCACCATCAGCGCGTTAAAAGTTACTTCTGGCACACGAATAGTCAATCCATCCACCTCTATCTCCTCTGCTTCCCGCATCCCTATTGCCTCCATACGAGCGTAACGGCGCACATCTACAGGATGCTGCAAACCCATCGAGACACGGTGAATCTCAATAGACACACCATCGGCTATCAAGTTATAATGTTTGTAATGGTCTAACTCCTCATCAAAGCGAAGAGCATTAGGAAAAGTAGCACGCATCGCTGCACATGCCGCATGGTATTGATCTGCTCCTACGAAAATATCTATATCTCCCCAAGAACGCTGTTGAGGTGTTGGATAATAAACAGCCAAACCTGCACCTTTCATCAACACCGCACGCACGCCATGCTGTTCACAGGCATCCCACACACGACGCAAAGTTAACTGCAAATGTGCTTGTTGTTGCATCGTATGCACGCAAATCTGTTTCATACGAAGACGCAAAGGCGCAGACACTTCCATAGTGTCCAACCATGCTTCATCTGCTAACAAGTCCGTGTAAACCAATGGACCTGTTCCCTGCCGCTCACACAAAGCCATCACAGCGCCTATCTCGTCCTCACTACTCTGTACTCTGTACTCACTACTCACTACTCGATACTCACTACTCACTACTCCCTTCTCACTACTCCCTACTCTTAGCGCCGCACGAACTAACTGTAAATATGTATGAAATACTGCCTTCATTGAGTCAAATTGTATTAAAATACAAATCGGGTGCAAATTTACTACTTTTTTTTTATATATGCAAGCGTGTGTGCATTTTTGTGCTTCTTTGTTGGGTTCTCTATGCTATCCAGCAATCTGGAGCTCTGGAAATCCAGCCCTCCTTCCTTATAGCCCCTATCGTCCTTATAGTCCTTAAGGCCATTAAAAAAACCTTACTTTTGCAGCGCATTTGCAGCAGTAACACATATGTTATTCATATGTTATTCTTATGTGATTCATATGTTATTCATATGTTATTAAGCCGACCACAAAACAAGAACATAAAATTCTCTAAATGGCCTCATACATGATTTTCCTCTCTGTAAATTTGGTACTTTCAAATATTTTTACTACCTTTGCACCGCAAACTCACGCAGAGGGTGTCTGCACGACACCACGGCTGAGGGAGCAGACATATTTGTATGGCGTTTACTAACGCTTGTTTTTGACCATTTGAAACCTAGGAAATTTCAAAAGTTGTAAATCAAAACAAGTAGCTAGTAGATGCCCATGGGTGTATTCTACACTTACATGTCCGCAAGACATGTCGGTGCCGTATATACACAGCGTGGGTTTCTGCATTACTTATCTGATTACAACGGGTTTTCCTAGGACCTCAAATGGCGGATAAGTAAGAAAAGAAATCCGCGTTTTTTATATTCTACACCCACCCTTATGAAAAAGATTATCAATTATTTCAAAACCAATTATGGTGTTCTTATTTTTGTTGTTTCTGTCTTGTTATTCCCTTATTTCTTCGCTATCGGAGCAAGTAACCCAGACATCACACTACGGATCTGGTCTAACATCCTATATGCTTGCATAATCTTGTGTGTCCTTCTCTGTACAAAAAACAGACTTCGCAAGATTATTGCAATCGGCATTACAATAATCTCGTTTGCACCAAATATAATTGTACAATCCTATCTATTAATGGATAAGGTAATAATGAAAAGCACTGACTTTTGGGTTATTTTTAATACCGACTTTGCTGAAGCTACAAACCTATTCTCAACACTCAAACCAAATGTATTATGTTTTGGTATTCTGTACACATTGCTTGTTATTAGTTCGTTTATTTTAATTTTAAAGACGAGTGACAATCATTATTCACCCATTTGGTTACAAACATTCTCTATTATCATTTTAATCGGAGTAAGTTTAGTCAATCCATTTCGTTCTAAAGTACCCATGATTGATTTTTACAAAAGTTATTGGAAATACAACCGCGAGCAAAGAGATGTGGCAGAATTTTACAAGAACAGACAAAATCTTGTATTGGAAGTAGAGTCCGCATATCCAGAAGGTAAAAACACTTTGCTTATTATCATTGGGGAAAGCCAAAATAAAACACACATGCAATTATATGGCTATCCACGACCAACAAATCCCTTGCTGATGGAAATCAAAGATGAACTGACCATATATAATGATGTATGTTCACCAGCAATCCACACACTAACTTGCATGAAACAAATACTAACCTTCACTAACTACGAGCAACCAGACATGTACAAAAAAGAGGCAAATATCATTGAACTCCTACATTTTGGTGGATATAAAACCTTTTGGTTTGACAATCAAGGAGAAGATAAAAATGGCGCATTTGCTATTGACACATACACCCCTACTTCATACCGCACAATGGCAAAACGAAGTGATGTCTATAATGCTACAGGCAAACCGAATGATTCCATTATTATCGGGGCGCTAGAAATGGCCCTACAAGACACCACAGCAAACAAAGCCATCTTCTTACATCTTGTTGGCAATCACTTCGATTACTCCAACCGCTACGAACCCTCTTTTGCTTTCTTTAACGACACAACAGACGTAAATAGTCCATACCTCCATTTATTATCAGAGCAGGATATAGAAAAAATTAACGCGTACGACAACGCCACCCGCTATAACGACTATATTGTGCGTACTTGTATTGAAAGGATGCGCGGTATAGAAGGACGATGCGCCATGCTATACCTATCAGACCACGGAGAAGAAATCTTTGACTATCAGAACTATTGTTCGCGATCATTTGAAAAAATATCGCCTGCAATGTGTGAAATTCCACTTATATTATGGATAAACGATGAATACCAAGATTCCCTCAATTTGACTTTAGAAACCAATCGTCCTACTTGCACAGACGATATCATTCATGGGATTATGGATTTAGCCCAAATAAAATATACGCTATACGACTCCACTCGTAGTGTATTCCACCCCGCATACTATCCGAAAGAGCGAAAAATAGAGAATATACCTCTTAATGATATAAGAAAAAAATATCAACAAACCATTGTGCAATCACCCTTCTAATGATTTACGAGTCAATCTCGGTACCATCTCGACTCTCACACTCCTTAATACTCCTTAATGCCCTTAAAGACCTTACTTTTGCAGCCATAATTCCGCTGATAATCACGATACATACACGATAGATACACGATACATATACGATACATATACGATAGATACACGATATATATTCGATACATTATGCTATCTTTATACTATCTTTATGCTATCTCTATGCTATCCAGCAATCTGGAGTTCTGGAAATCCAGCCCTCCGTCCTTATAGTCCCTAAGGCCCTTTAAAAAACCTTACTTTGCAGCGCATTTGCAGCAGTAACACATATGTTATTCATATGTTATTCTTATGTTATTCATATGTCATTAAGACGACCACAAGACAAGAACATAAAATTCTCTAAATAACCTCACACATGATTTTCCTCTCTGTAAATTTGGTACTTTCAAATATTTTTACTACCTTTGCACCGCAAACTCACGCAGAGGGTGTCTGCACGATACCACGGCTGAGGGAGTAGACATATTTAAAGCGTACATTAACGCTGTATTCTGATGCTTTAGAACTTCGCAACTTCTACACATTGTGTTCAGAATTAGCCGCAATCGACGCTCCGTTGGGTATATTCCATATTAGATGCTATTTCTGTAGTGTCTGATGTGATTATATATCGGTGTGGAGTTCGCATTGTTGGTTCTAACACAATAGGCAATGCGAAGGCCTTAAAGCATGGAACTAACAACTGTTGAATTCCACGCTTTTTTTATGTCCATCACAAAATAAAATGTATGGATATGAAAAACAAAAAACTCATTCTGCGGGGCTTAAGTCTATTATGCTTAACAACTATTCTGCTATACCCGCACATCGCTTATGCAATAACCAACTCCGCAGGTTTATCCTATGTATGCACAGGACTGATCTTTATTCTTCCAATTGTTACATTAGTCTCACTCATTTCGAATAAATGGATATACTCCATTAGCACCATTATTCTGACTATCTTGGCTACAATTGACCTCACTATGGTTGATCTATACAACGAGTATCTGTTGCCGGGAGGAATTATTTCTACCATTAAAACAAACCCACAAGAAGCGACTGAGTTTTACAAGACGAACTTATTAGAAGTCGTACGCTGGACACCTATACTTATTCTGTGTTTAGTTGCGTGCCTTACATATACAAGAAGCACATTACGCAAGTTCAAATATGTCCCTGCAATCATCTCTTTCATCCTCACAACTGCTTTTGTATCTTATAAGATATATGGATTCTATCAGGGCAAGACAACTTGGAGATACTACATTGAAAATAGGATACTTAATAGACCTCCTTACAATGTTCCTTTCCAAACATACCAAGCAAACATATTGCTCAAAAGAGTAAGATTAGCAGAGAATATGAAAAACATACACATGGGAGCATATAGAACACACATTCCTGAAAACAAAAAAGAGATTTATGTTTTTGCCATAGGCGAGTCGTTACGATACGACAACCTATCACTAAATGGCATATATCATCGCCCTACTACGCCAAGATTAGAACAATTATCTAACCTCATACTCTTTGACGATTATTACTCGCAGGCTTGTCTAACAATGTTCTCCGTACCACAACTCGTCACAAGAGCCACGCCTGACAATTATGAATTGAATTATGCAGAACGATCAGTAGTTGAACCTTTTAGAGAATGTGGTTTTAAGGTCTTTGCCGTCATTAGCGAAACGAACCTTTTGTCTTATGAGAAGTATTTAACGAATGGTGCGGATTCGCTAATCATAGTACCAAATATTGTGCAAGACGGAGAAATTATATCAGGTGACAAAACCATTGTGCATATTATTGATTCATTAGTACAAACACACGACAAACTATTTGTACTAACGCAATTCTATGGCAACCATAGTTTCTTCACCAACTATGAAAAAGCATTTGAGTTATATAATCCTAATTCAAACAACTGCCCTCCCGAATTAGTTAGAGACTGCACTATGCTCATCAACGCCTACGACAACAGCATTCTATATACCGATTATATTCTATCTTCATTGATAAAAACAATCGACCAACCTAACGCGGTTTCAGCATTGATGTTCGTTTCCGACCACGGCGAAAATATCTCACAGGGAGGAGCTGGGCATGGCGGTGACTGCGCACCTACAAAATCCGAATATCATGTGCCCTTTATATTCTGGTGGTCCGAAGAATATGCCGAGCAATACAGCACAAAAATAAACTGTGCCAAACAAAATAAACAGGCAAAAATTAATGGTGATAATATCTATTATAGTGTTTGTGACTTAGCCGACATACAACTCGCAGAAAAATACAACAAACCCTCATGGAGTGTTTTGTCTTTGGACTTTGAAGAACACGAGCGCTTAATTCTTGTCCCCGACGGAAAAACCTGCATTCATGTGGATAATCTCGAATCAATCACTCCTTAATACTCCTTAACACTCCTTAAGTCCCTTAATGCCCTTAAAGACCTTACGGACCCTTCTTGCCCAGCGGTCTAACTGTTTTTGAAGCGTAGCGCTTTTTTTGTAAGTGAGTAAAACGAACGCGTTTTTGTGAGGCGGATGATAATAAAAAGCAACTGCGTAGAAAAATTTATCTGTGTTTATAGCTGGCGTAGGATATGTGCTTATTGTTTAGGCGGCAGAGTTCTGCCGGCGGGAGAGGAAGATTATTAGGGCGCATTATATGCTCGCATATGAATGCGGATTAAGAAGATTACGCTCCGGGCGCGTAGCCCACAGGCTCAGCGACTACAATAGGCACATAGCAAACGACCAGTGTTTATCTCGGTTTATTTACAATTATAAATCATCCGCCGTCGTTTTTGATTACACCCTACACCCTACATCGTCCTTCTAACCTCCAACAGCGCAGCGGCCTAACAATGACTAATTGCCAAACGCAACGCGTATGTTCTTTTGATAGGCTCGAGGCGACATCCCTGTGTGCGTTTTGAAATACTTACGGAAAGTAAACTGCTCAGGAAAACCTAATTGCTCCGCCACATACTTAACTTGCACACCTTTCTCGTGTAAGAGACGCTTGGCATTATTGATGGTCACAAGGGTGATAATCTCTATGGGTGTTAAGCCCAGTCGTTCAGATACAACTGACGAGAAATGCCGCCGCGACAAACCTGCTTGAGCGGCATAGAAAGCCACCTGTCGTTCCGTAGCATGGTTCTTCACTAATGACTGAAGAAACTGCATAACAATCTGCTCCTTATGCGTGAAAGGCTGAGGAGCATTCGCCGTAGGTTGCGATAGCAAATGTGTTAAGAGTTCTAATACCAAAGTCTGCTTACGCAAAAGAATAAGTTTCTCGTTGGCTTGACGCAAGATACCTTGTGGCATCATACTTACCTCAGTTTGCAGAGAAAGGATATCACGCATATTACTCTCATAGTAACAGCAGCGTTCTTCTGACAATTCAATAACGGGAAAGAGGGGCATATTGCGCTCCGCCAAATGAGATAGATAAGGATACATCACATCTAGCAATTGGTCGGGCGCATCCGTGAGCGACAAAGAAGCGAAATCATCCGACTGAGCGAGTTCCACGCAAGTGATGAGCGGACTAATGATATGCAACGTACCACGTTGCATAATAAGACGACGACCGTTTAATATCTTTTCGGCAGTACCGCAAGTGCATATAGTAATTCCTACTTTCATGGCACAAAGATACGCTTTTTCCCCAATATACACAAGAAAAATATTACTTTTTTATGCAAAATCATACATATTGCTCAATAATTCACTTGTTTTGCTCTTTTGTAAGAAGAGGAAAAGCAGTACCTTTGCAGCCGAAATATCTAATTACAATCATTATGGGAAAATTCATTAAGTATTACGCATTGGAGATTTACTCCGTCATTTCTTTGATTATGATAGTTTGTGCGGCAATGATAGATACATTGTCAGTTGTACAGAAGTTTGTGGTGGTTTCTACTGCCCTATTTATCCTACATGAATGGGAAGAGAATAGTTATCCTGGCGGGTTTATCGACATTTTCTCGAAGGCATTGCAGTTTCAGCCGAGCGATGACCTCAAGCGTGCGAGCCGCATCCCAACAAGTGTGTTTTTGATTGCAATGTCGGTGATGTCATTTGTGTGGGATAACATGCCTATCTTTACCATGGCATTAGCTACATTCTGCATCTTTGAGGGGTTTGTGCATATAATGGGTATTAAAATTTTCCAACTAAAAAGGTTCTATACGCCTGGTATGGTGACTGCAGAATTGGAGTTGGTGGTTGGTGTGGGATTGATAGTATATTTAGTAAAGAACGATTTGGGTGCATGGTACGACTATACATTTGGCCCGTTGTTGTTCGTAGTATGCTTTATGATGATGCAAAAGACGCTGATGATGATAATAGGAATAAGTTACCGCGACTTGCCCAAAATAATGAAACAGAACCTGAAGAAATTAAGAGAACGATAAAGACTTGTTATAAACGATTAAATAATCGTCTCTCAGGGTCGAAGAACCAACCCCATTTATTGAAATAACGGCACATATTCTGAATATGTACCCAAAGCATCTTATTATCTCTATACGAAGCCTGCTTATGCGCATGAACAATCGTCCATTGAGGATAATAAAGAGTAAGCCAATCCCGATGAATACTACGCGTCAAATCAATATCCTCTGGATACATGAAATAACGCTCATCAAAGAGCCCAGCATCCACTGCCGCCTTCGTGCGCAATAACATGAAGCAGCCACTCAAATAAGGTGCATTAATAGGACGCTCCAAGTCCAAATCACGCAATTCATACCTTCTGTTCCGTTTGCTCATCATCCATTGAGGCAAAAAACGACGACCAAAAACATCCAACGGAGATGGTAAGCGCTTAGCCACATACTGCTGCTCTCCATCCAATCCCACCACTCGAGGCATCAACTGCCCTACCGACGGATTAACCTCCATCCATTCATACATCGCATCTATATCTTCTGCCGCCACACGCACATCACTATTGAGAACCAAATGATAAGCCGTGCGGTAATACGCACTCTCGCGCAAAACTATATTGTGCGCCTTGCCATAACCCAAGTTTGCATTCATGAACATATAACGCAATTTACCCGATGAAATCGGCACTTCTGGACATTTCTCTTCACTATTATCCATCAGATATATCTTGCGCAAAAAGCGGCAACGAAGCAGTTCTTCCACCAATGGAACAACCTCCTCTTCCCAACGCGGATGATACAAAACGATAGATATATTAAGCATACTTATCAGTATTTACGAATAAACTGCTTTATCTTCCTCAACTGCTTACAAACAACTGTCAAATAACCAAATCCCACACTATTCTTCTTAAGCACCAAGCGGTCTTCTTGCGTCTTAGACAACAACGCACTCGCATTCTTATTGCTCGCACCACCTATCTGCATACACACCAATACCTCCGGAATATAGAGCGACTGATACCCCGCACGGAAAATGCGAAGCATCATATCATAATCTGCAGAAATACGGAACCACTCATCATACAATCCCACTCTCTCATACACCTCCCGCTTGCAATACACCGTAGGATGTGGAGGCATCCAACCATATTTAAGTGCGCAACTATTATATACATTACTCTTCCACCTACGCACCACCTTATCGCCTTTACAATACTGCAAATCGCCATATACCACATCCACATCCGACGAACTGAAAGCATTCGCGATATGTTCGATGGAATCGGAAGAATATAGCATATCATCCGAGTGTACAAATCCTATCACATCACCCGTCGCCATCTCAATACCTTTATTGATAGCATTGTATATGCCATTGTCCTTCTCAGATACCCAACGCACCTCCTTTATATGTTGTTCATCGTCCTTTTGCACTTTCCGCGCATAAGCCTCAATCAACTCTTTAGTGCCATCCGTGGAAGCCCCATCCACGATAATATGCTCTATATAAGGATAGGTCTGCGACAACACACTTTGAAATGTATTGGGGAGTGTCTTTGCACTATTATAGGTAATTGTAATAATGGATATTTTCATATTCATTGATTGATAATCTTCGCATAAATAGCTTTCGTTTGTTCATAGGTCTTATCCCACGAGAACTGTGCCGCGTGGCATATACCTTTTTTTATATCTGCTTCCATAGCGCGCGATTGTATCTGCTGCACCATCTCTACCATTTCATCTACCATATGCACCGAATGAGCGCGTACCATCCACCCTCCGCCTATCACTTCGGGAATAGAAGACGACTCCTGTGCTATCACTGGACAACCTGCTTTCTGCGCTTCAACTACTGGCAAACCAAAACCCTCATATTCAGATGGATAAAGCAAACACAATGCCTCATTATAATACCTATTAAAATCGCTCATCGACGCACCAGAAACAATGCGATACTTATTAGGAATAGTTGCATCCAACCATTGCTTCTCCTTCTCTGTCAAAGCACCTCCTAACGCCACCAACTCCAAGCCCGTACGACGAGCCACCTCCACTGCCACATCAAAACGCTTGTACGCCACAGATCGATTACCCACATACAGCAAATACCCCTGTTTAGCAATCTCACTATCTGGATAAAAAGCATCACTCACACCATTATACACCACATGTACACGCTCCTCTTCCAACCATGGATAAATAGACAGCAAATCGCGTTTTGTATTCTCACTCACACAGATAACTGCCTCACTATGACGCAGCGCACGCTGCTCTTCCCATAGATGCACCGCCTTTGCCAACCCATGACGATAGTAATGATAAGTAAGGTCATGCACCGTTGTTATATTCTTCGCCAAAGGATGACTGCAATACCGAAAATAAGACGAATGAAAAACCGCTGGAGTGGTCGGTTGCCACTCGGGCAAACGGTAACGCTCTGCACGGCGGTAAGGCATAGTAATAATCTGTTCCGACGGCACAAACAACTCCTTTCGCACCATATTATCATTCGGATAATCAAGTACCTGCACAGCCAACTCCTCATCGGCACAAGCACGACGCAGCAACTCTCCCCACACAGTAGAGATGCCACCGAAGCGCTGAATAGCAAAAACAATATTATCTAATACGACAGGAGTCATGGTATATGCTAAATGTTTTCTATCAATTGAACCCACTGGGGCATAATATTCGCTTCGCTATATTTCTCATAGGCGTACTCTTGTGCGCGCTCCGCGCGCGCCTTTGCCTCCTCCATATGCGTCATGGCGTAAATAATCTGCTGCGACAATTTTTCTACATCCATCGCAGGCACCAACCATCCTCGGTCATCTCCCAAGAGTTCAGCTGGTCCATGCGGACAATCAAAAGAAACACATGGCACTCCGCACCACATAGCCTCTAACAACACCAGTGAAAAACCCTCATATCGGGAAGAAAGAACAAACAACGAAGCCTCGTTATATTCTTCCACCACATTTTCCACCCTACCTGCTAACACCACATTACTCAAATGTAAATCCTTGATTTGCTGCTCCAATGCTGCACGCTGAGGACCTTCTCCCACGATGCGCAAAGTCCAATCCTTTGTACATTGTACATTGTCCCTTTGTACATTGTTCCATGCCTCTAACAACATATCGAAACCTTTCTGCTCATGCAAGCGTCCAACCGCCAACACCATCTTGGTCTTTCGACTTTCTACTTTCGACTTTCTACTATTTAGCGCACATGGATTAGGTATGCACTTCACATTCGCACAACCCGCTTGCTGCCAATCTTGCTTATCACTCTCTGTCAGCACAATAATCTGCTCCACAGAACGCACATCGCGTACCAACTGCCAAGTACGAATACGACCCAACAAGTGCCAAAACCAACCCGTATGATTAGCATCCAATAACTGCTGACGATGGTCTTTCGCAAAATGGAACTCCACCATTGTGCGGCATGGAAGAGTAGAAATGAATGCCACTTCTTTTCCGCCCAAGGAGATACACAAGTCTATCTCATTTGCACGGATATAATTGACCAACGCGCGCTTATATGCACGCATACGGCGCGCGTGACCTATATATTTAGAAAGGAGAGGTTTATGATAGTCTGCATTAAAATCAATCCCGAATGCCTCTACCCGCACACGCTCATCCAGTTCAAAATATACATCGGAATGCCCTACTGGCGTCAGTTCAGTAGTAATAATCGTTATCTGGTAATCTGTATGCGCCGCCAACCAATTCACTTTCTGCGTCAACACGCGCTCCATACCACCGCTATTGTAAAGATGAGGGATACAATACACTATTCGCATGGTGCTTCCTCCTTTCTCTGCCCTATACGACGGAACCAATGCCCAATGCGCGTCTGATTTTTAGAAATTGTCATCACTATCAACAAGAGCAACAAACTCCAGGTCACCAATCGAGGGTCGAACAAAAGCGGGGCACGCGGATAAATAAGCGCGTGACTTACCAATAAGAAATACATCAGATACCAATACACGCTCTTATGTGCTCTATAGTACGACTCTTTCACCCATACGCCAATCAGGAACATCGCTATCGCTGTACCCACCGCACCAAACGAACGGAAAGCCTCACCTATCATATTCGTACCCGTACCCCATGTGGCATCTGGTCCTAATATCAAATAAGATGGCAAATCACCACCATGCAACATCTGTGGCGGAACATCGGAATTGGCAATAATATGACCGGCCAAACCAGGAATAGGAGAACTAATATCTAATAGCATGCCTTGAAACCAAGTCAAGTCATTCTCTTGCGCCCAACCAAAAAGACGGAAGAGGTTGACATCATTCACTATCAAATCCTCGTATATATCCCAAAACTCCTCTAACTTCATATGCGCTAATTTCTCTTGCCATGCCCCTACATCCAAACCCTCTGAGCGTAACTTCATGACAAGGAAGAGTGCTATACTGCCGCCCACTACCAATAATGCCACCACCCACCATTTGAGATGGTAAACATACATACTAAATCCCACGATAAGCACCAATGCCAAGCCTACAGCCAACTGCCTACTACCTGTAGAAAGCAAGATAAGCATGAACGCTGCTATCACAAGCAAATAGAACCACCATTGCTGCTTTGGTAATCGGAATACAAAAATAGCCATCAAGTAGCATCCGATAGTGAAGATATTGTTGAAATAACTATATATTCCCACATCGCGCAAGTTGCTTCCCTCCGCATACACACTCTGCAATGCTGCCAATCCACCCGTCACTACAAAGAGCACCCAACTCACCATCGTAATTCCAAAGAACCATATATACTGCCGCATGGTGATAGTGAAAGTAGGGACTGTCGGTTCCTCGCGCTGCAATTGCAATATACGCGTCGCACCCAACATATACCATGCATAACCAAAATAAGCAAGGGCCGTGGCACGCGTCACAAAATTATCATTAAAAGCGAACGAGAAAAACGACCAATAGATGCGTTCCGTAGGAGCATAGAAGACCGGATAAACAAAGTTTACAAGGAAGAACGAAAGCATGAAGAAAAACTCAAATCCCAACCAATGCTTGCGCTTATTCGTAGCAAAATAAAGCACATTCTGCACAATAAAACAACCCATCAGCAATACGCTATAATCATAACTATATGTCCACGGCGCCTGAATATACAGCACCGTAGCTAAAATAGCAAAAGCAATATTAAATAGATAGGTCAGCATCTTTTCTCAAAATCTCATCTTACTCTTTAATCGGCAAAGCATATACATTCCCCACGAGAGCAACCCAAACAAAGGTTCTGCACCCCAAACTTGCATCGCTTTCTCACGCCCACTAACGGATACAGAAGGTCGATGGATTGCCTGCCAATGATAGCCACATACCATTCGCCGCTCACAACGCGACAGACATAAGCGCGGAGCAACATGCGTATAAATAGCATAATCCTGTAGTGTATTACGCCCCTCATACTCCGCACCGCCAGACACTTTATTCGTATGCTGACGAAAACGATTAAGCGGTTCTGCTATATATGTCACTTTGCCTTGCAATGCTATACTTATCCAGAATAAACGATCCCCACTCGCACTATATTGCTTTACATGCTGCATATCCACCCCACCTAATGCCGAACGGCGAAAAAGCACAGCACTCGCATTGCAGATATAACTATAACCTAATAGGTATTTCTTAACAAATGGCACTCCTTCCATCACAAAATCACTCTTCCACTGCTTATCACGATTGCGAGGAATAATCACACCGCGCTCATCTATCCACTCACTATGCGCAAAAGCAATCAGCGCATCAGACTGCTCCAACGCACTCACTAATCGAGACACAAGCGTACTATCCGCTACATCATCACTCTCCGCAATCCAGATATAATCACCCGTCGCCAAAGACAAGCCTTTCTCCCATTGCATGAAAGTATTACCGGAATTGGTATCATTGAGAATAACATGCTTTACCTCAGGACGAGCGGCATACTCGTTGAGTATCACTCTACTCTCGTCTATGGAAGCATCATCCAATAGAATAACTTCTTTATTCGCATAATCTTGCGCAAATATACTATCCAACCGCTCGCGTAAAAACGGAGCGTGATTATAATTAGGCATGATTATGCTTACTTTCTTCATAGTATATAGAACTCTTTTTTACATAAAAAGCGCACAAAGATACTACTTTTTTTGCATATAAGCAATTTTTTTTGTGTAATTCAATTATTTTGTGTAATTTTGCAGCGAATTTGAGACAAAAGATGCGTTTAGACCAAGATACTTCACTCCATCTGCGCAACCGGCGCATAGATATTCTTCGCGCCATCGCGATTATGCTGGTCGTTTTGGGGCACAATTTCCCCCATTCGGGTTTTATATGGTTTGACAGATGCTTTCCGTTCTTCCATATGGTTCATGCCGTCGCAACCGGATTGCTGGGCGCTGGTCAGCTTGGAGGTAGCACTACCGGTTACATGGTATTACTTGTTTGGTTATTTCAAAAATAAATATGCTTTTTAATTCAGTAGAATTTCTCATATTCCTGCCTATCGTATTCCTGATCTATTGGGGTGTGTTTGGCAAGGTGCTGCAAAAAAACAGTCACCGGATATGGTGGCAGAATTTGTTTATACTTATTGCCAGTTATGTTTTCTACGGATGGTGGAATTGGCGTTTTCTTATACTGATTGCTATTACCTCACTAAGCAGTTGGGGTAGCGGACTGGCTATCGGGAAGTGCAGTCGTACCAATCCGAAGAAATTATGGCTTGCTTTTAGTGTCATTCTCAATTTGGGCATCCTTGGCACATTCAAATACTATGATTTTTTCGTAAGTTCTTTCTGTTCCTTGTTCGGTTTGGACAGCGCACCCTATGTACTACAATTATTACTGCCTGTGGGTATTTCGTTCTACACATTCCAAGCCTTGAGTTACTCAATAGATGTATATCGAGGAAAGATAAGTGCCACAAAAGATATCGTTGCCTTTTTTGCGTACATTGCATTTTTCCCTCAATTGGTAGCAGGTCCGATAGAGCGTGCAACGAATTTATTACCACAGTTTTTACAGCCACGTACTTTCCGGTACAGGGAAGCGGCGGATGGGATGAGACGTATCCTATGGGGACTATTCAAAAAGATTGTTATCGCTGATAATTGCGCTTGGTATGTTGACATAGAATGGTCTGACTATGCCAATCAAAACGGCTCTACTCTTATGTTGGCGGCTTTTCTGTTCGCCATCCAAATATACTGCGATTTCTCCGGCTACAGCGATATTGCTATCGGTACTGCTCGGCTATTCGGATTCTCATTGCGTGAGAATTTCCGGATTCCGTATTTTTCGCGCTGTGTTGCCGAATTCTGGAAGCGATGGCATATTAGTTTGAATACATGGTTTGTGGACTATGTTTACATCCCTCTTGGCGGCAGCCGTGAAGGAAGGGCACATACCATTTTTAACACTTTTGTTATCTTTCTGCTTTCCGGTCTTTGGCATGGAGCCAATTGGACTTATGTTACTTGGGGGGTATATCATGCGCTCCTTTTTGTGCCGCTTATCGGGCTTCGGCTCACTAAAAAATATCAGGATACTCCTTCGTGGCGGCAGTTCCCGCAGATTGTATTTACATTTGTATTAGTGGTTGTTGGATGGATTATTTTCCGTGCGCCCTCTCTCTATGATGCAGGTTCGTTTGTCTATAATATGATTATTCACATCGGTCATGGTGCGCCATGGTTGGGAATGCCCTTGCGGATGTACCAACTAATGGGGGCTATTATGTTGCTGCTCGTCTTGGAATGGATCAATCGGGACAAACCTCATGCGCTCTCTACACTTCCACACAACCGTTTCCTTCGTGTAAGCTTATATATTGCTTTAACATGCTGGTGCGTATTTAATATTTTTGCTTTTACCACGGGCTCTCATCCATTTATCTATTTCCAGTTCTGACATGAAACAGTTTCTTCTTAAAATAGGTTTGTATGGCTTGTATTTGGCTATTGTCGAACTGATACTTTTATGCTGTATTTCCGACCCTATGTCCAAATCGTCACATGAAGCCAATGTGCGTCTCTCTTCCGAGAGAATTGCCCAAATAGATACTACAAAAATAGTTATTCTCGGTGGCAGCGGATGCCAGTTTGGATTTATATCACAATTGTTAGCGGAGCATTACGATAGACCTATTGTCAATACAGGAACACATGCTTGTATTGGTTTAAAACTGCAAATCAATCTTTTTCGTGATTACTTGAAAGCGGGAGATATTGTTTTATTGATACCCGAATACGACCAATATTGTTCTTATAATCTTTTTTCCGGAGCGATTGACGAGAGTATGTTGCGGATCATGTTTTCTAATTATCCAAAGGGGTTGGGCAAATTAACATTTGAGCAATGGAAAATGGTCATCCCCTTCCTGCCGCAATATATTTCGAAATCATTTACCCACTCGCCCGTTCCGGCATATAGTCCATATTCCGTTACCTCTATTAACGAGTATGGAGATGTTACCAATTGGGAATACAGACGGGCTGTTTTTCAGGATAATCCAAGCCTGTATCCGCTTCGCGCCAATGCACATCCCGATATTTTATCTTTTTTACATGATTTTGCAGTACAGTGCCAAGAAAACAACATCCTTCTCTTATTTTTTCCTCCGGCTATTGCAAAATCGGAAAGTGAACAAATTATAAATTATATGTGTAGTTTAGATACGATTATGCAAAATAACGGCACCCCCTTCTGCGTTAAACCTGAACGGTATATCCTGCCGGATAGTCTTTTCTTTGATACCTATTATCACATGGTTTACCATGGGGCATTACTCCGCACACAAATAGTAATTCATGATGTGGATAGCATTTTATTACAATAAATAAAAAAGCCCGAAACTTGCGTTCCGGACTTCCTTTTTCGGTATTTCGATGTATTACACCGACCTTCCGATTTCTTAAGCCTCAGCCTCTGCTGGAGCCTCACCATTAGCCTCTGCTTCTGCAGCAGCAGCTTCCTGTGCAGCCTCTTGTGCAGCAGCAGTCAACTCAGCAGCGGCAGCAGCACGCTTCTCTGCCAATGCAGCAGCTTTTGCCTTATTGGTCTCTACCTCTTGAGCGAGGAGAGCCTTTGCTGCAGCAGCTTTCTTGTCAGCCTCAGCTTGGCTAATCTTGCCATTCTTAGCATCCTTTTGAGCCTTCCAAGCATCGAAACGCTTTTGAGCTTCCTCTTGACTGAACGCACCTTTTGCTACACCACCATTCAAGTGCTTCATAAGAAGTACACCCTCATTAGAAAGGATAGTACGCACGGTGTCTGTTGGCTCTGCACCTACACCCACCCAATACAATGCACGCTCAAAATTGAGAATTACAGTACCAGGATTAGTGTTTGGGTTGAATGAACCAATACGCTCAATAAACTTGCCATCACGTGGCGCACGGCTGTCTGCTACTACGATGTGGTAGAAAGCATAGTCTTTGTGACCATAACGAGCCAAACGAATTTTTGTTGCCATTTGTTTGTGTTGTTTTATGGGCGTCGGATTACGCGAATCCATGCCCGGGTTAATAAATGAATGACGTGCTTTTTACACGAAAAAGCGTGCAAAGGTACTGCAAAAAAATCAAATATACAAATATTTGGACAAAAAAGTGCAACATTCTTGCTTTTTTCATTTATTTTCCGTAATTTTGCACCCACTTTCAATAAAAATGTTTGTATGCCAACAAAAGAACGAAATAGATCCATCGACATCCTCCGCGCGATTGCTATCATATTAGTGGTTATAGGTCATATGTACCCTGTCCCTGGTTGCGAATGGCTACAAGAAAACTTCCGCGCTGGAAGTTATCGTTTAGCCATCTTTCTATTTATCAGTGGTTACCTCTTTCGAGACATGGAGTGGAAAGACTATGGCTCCTTCACACTACGGAAAACGCGGAGTTTAGTACTTCCGCTAATTGGATGGAATATTGTGTATGCCGGTATTGTGAGTTTAATCAATTTGCGCCACCCCGCTAACTATCTACCGCCTACCGCTCAGATGTGGACTCTACACGAACTGCTAATCGAACCATTCGTAGTGGGACATCAATACCTCTTAAACTTAGCTACATGGTTCGTAGGACTGCTATATCTCACATTGCTTATTTTCGGTATCGCACATCTTATTTGCAAAAAACTACCTGAATGGGCAATGCTTCTATTATATACAGGTATTGCTTTCTTGAGTTTGTGCTGTGCGCGTTTCTTACCCCATAGCGGTATTTACCTCGTGCTGATGCGTATTGGATTAGCATTATTCTTTGTACAATTAGGCCGCTGTTTCCGCATATATATAGAACCGCTTATCCGAACGCGTAAATTATGGTGGATAATCATACTATTAGGCCTTGCTTGGTGTATCTCTGTCTATGGCAAGGAGAATTCATATATATGGCTATTCTTTAATTTTAGCGGTAATGTACTACGACCATTATTGGCTGGTACATTCGGTTGTATATTCTGGATGATTGCTTCTATGCAGATTGCAAAATGGATACCACAAAATAAGGTGGAAAGAGCCATCAGTAATGGTACATGGTCCATTATGACCAACCATTTATTAGTACGATTTATGTGTTGCTGGGCTTTTGTCCATTTCTTTCCAGAGTATGGTATGCGGGATGCTTTCAGCAATGATTTTTGGTTCTTCCCTCGCAGCGCTAACTTCGTATCTTGGTTTACAGTACTCTATTTTGCAGTATTATCATTAGAGATTATGCTTCCTGTCTTATGGCAACTCGGTTTTGACCGATTCAAAGAACGAACCCGCACCATCTTTCGAACACTCACCAACCGTACCAAATAATTCCTTTTAGTATCAAAACAGCAATCCTTACCATAGGATAACCATAACATACCCATAGGATAACCATAAGATAACACCTCAAAAAGTACATTTTTACGCTTTATACTATATATACTAAAGTATATATACTTTTAACTATTGTATTTGCATCTTTTATGTGTACTCATATAATACATTTCTATTTTTCACTTACTTTACTATCAAAATCGATATATTATGTGTGCGAAGATTCCAAACCAACCAAAGAAAGTTAATTACTTACAAACAAGGCACATACGAATACCTTCTCACTTTAATTAGTGATAAAGAAAAGCAACTACTATTGCATAATTCGTTTTTCTATTGTACCTTTGCAGCGAATTTCAAAACCAAAGTATATGGAAACAACTGAATCCTTCCTCAATCTCATTATTTTCTTCGGCATTGGAATGTATGTTTTAGTTCTTATTATTTGCATCATAGGCACTCGGGTAGTTTTTCTAAAACGCCAATTAACAGACTTGCGAATAAAAATGGCTATCAATCAACGAGAAGAAGCATGGAGACACCAGTTACTCGTCAAACAAATTCAACAACAAAAAGGCAACAATGCTTTAGATGATTTACAGCATTTATTTTCCGATAAAATCAAAAAACTCAAGCACCAATATCCGGCACTCACAGAAACCGACATTCAAGTAGTTACACTCATCGGATTAGGAGTAAGCAACACAGATATAATCAAACTCGCCAATATGTCTAAACGAACATACTACAAGCGACGACAACTCATTGCACAAAGAATGAATACTACTGCCGCACAATTAGATCAAATAGCACAAAACGCTTTCGCCACTAAAACAAAATAATTATGACACACTCTATAAGAAAAACGCTCCTCGTTATTGCCAGAGAAATAATTACACTTTTGCCTATACTTGCCTTTGCTGGATTTCATTATTACGATAGGCATTTCGAAGTAAGTTTTAAATGGTCTGTAATTTTCAATAGCACATTCTTATGTGTCTATACACTCTTGATCTTATTATCAAGCAAAATCAAAAAAAATATAACCTTAACCGAAGAAGAACGCAATCTATCACCGGACATGTATCCCGATTACAGCAGTTCCTTTGATTGGCTTAGTGTGATTATATGGACTGTCTCGAGTTTTCTTTCGGGTATCATTTTATTTAGTTACAGGGGGCTCATTGTTGCCATTGTGATGGCTTCTTTAACATCTCTTGCTGTAATGGTTATCTTTTATTTATTTTCCTCACGCAACAAGTACACCATCCAAGAAAACATTCTACATGTGCAAGAATATGATTGGTTTCATTTAACTACCGACTTATACATCCCGATAGACAATATAGAAAAAGTATATATATCTGATTTCCTAATAACGACACCAAGTGTTGTCATCAGTGTAGATGGTATTGAGCGCAAACTGCGATGCACATCATACGCTGAAGAACTCGCACATGCCATCGCAATCAGGATAAAACAATAACAATCATACAATTATATGACAACAAAGATTCTTTTTATATGCCACGGCAATATATGCCGCTCACCAATGGCTGAGTTCATCATGAAGCACCTCGTAGAAACATCCGATGAAACCGCAAAGAATGGCACTTTTGAGATTGCTTCCGCTGCCGTCTCCACCGAAGAGATCGGAAACGATATGTATCCGCCAGCCAAACGCACACTTTCTGCACATGGCATTCCTTTCTCTCGCCGTGGAGCAAGACAAATGACAAAAGCCGATTACCATTATTACGATTACATCGTATGCATGGACCAGAGTAACCTAAGACTCATGCGTTATATTATTGGCGAAGACACGCAAAACAAAGTGTCGCTTCTTATGCAATGGGCAGGAAAAGAAGCCAATGTAGCGGACCCATGGTACACAGGTGATTTCGAAACCACATACACTGATATTTTAGAGGGCTGTAAAGCTATGCTCAAACAAATATAAGCAAAATTATTTGCTTTTTTCATTTTTTTGTAGTACCTTTGCAACCAATTTGAGAAATTATGCGTATTACAGACTCTAAAATAGATAATCCTATCTTGCAGATGATTGGCGAAGAAGCCGATCGTCTGGGATTAGAGTGCTATGTGATTGGTGGATGGGTAAGAGACCTATTCCTACATAGAAACTCCACAGACATTGATGTAGTTGTTCTTCGCAAATCCAATTGCGACAATCCTATAGAACATAACACCCCCACCCCACAAGGAGAACAGAAACGCTCCGGCTTGGGTATAGATTTAGCTGAAGCCGTTGCTAAACGAATTGGCAAGGGTGCGCACTTATCTGTATTCAAGACCTATGGTACAGCGCAAGTCAAGAAAGGCGAATTAGAATTAGAGTTTGTAGGCGCACGCAAAGAGAGTTATCAGCACGATAGTCGAAACCCTATCGTAGAAGATGGCACACTACAAGAAGACCAAGATAGACGAGATTTTACCATCAATGCGATGGCTATCTGCCTCAATAAAGATAGATACGGCGAACTGCTTGATCCATTTGATGGAATTGGCGATTTAGAAGATTGTACTATCCGCACTCCACTTGACCCTGACATCACTTTCTCAGACGACCCATTGCGTATGATGCGCGCTATACGCTTCGCATCGCAATTAGGGTTCTTTATAGATAGAGAAACTTTTGAGGCTATCGAACGCAATGCTAAGCGCATTGAGATAATCACCAAAGAGCGTATTGCTGAGGAACTGCATAAGATTATGCTAAGCCGCAAACCATCTGTAGGATGGATAATGCTTGATAAGACAGGACTGCTCCCGTATGTATTGCCCGAATTAGTAGCACTCAAAGGAGTAGAGGTCAAGCAAGGCAAAGGACACAAAGATGTATTCTTCCATACACTACAAGTATTAGATAACTTAGCCGCAGAATTAGCAAAACTATCGATTTCATCGGATAAGTTATGGCTTTTATGGGCTGGACTACTCCACGATATAGGCAAACCCAAGAGTAAAGCATGGGCACCACAGACGGGTTGGACTTTCCGCAACCATAACTATATTGGTGCCAAGATGATTCCTCACATCTTTAAGAAGATGAAACTTCCGCTCAATGAGAAGATGGAATATGTGCGCAAGATGGTTGATTTGCACATGCGTCCCATCAACCTTATTGAAGAAACTGTGACGGATAGCGCAGTACGCCGGTTACTCTTTGAAGCGGGCGATGATATAGATGACCTTATGCTCCTCTGCGACGCAGACATCACCAGCCGTAACGAAGAGAAAGTAGCTCGTTACCATAGTAACTATCAGCTTGTTAGACAGAAAATGGTGGAACTCGAAGAGCGCGATCGCATCCGCAATTTCCAGCCACCTGTCAAAGGCGACGAAATCATGCAGATTTTACATCTCGAACCTTGCTCCTTAGTGGGCGAACTCAAAGCTGCCATCAAAGACGCCATCCTTGATGGCATCATCCCAAACGAGTATGCAGCCGCTAAGGATTACCTGATGCAATTAGCCAAAGAAAAGGGCTTATGTTAAAATCCCAAGAAAAATCCCAAGTATAAAATTTGTATATTTCACCACAAAACCCTACCTTTGCACACAAATTTAAATTCTTATTAATGTTTAACTCAAAAAAAATGTTACTATGAAGAGTTTTTCTAAAATGTGGTGCTTACTCATTGGACTAACAACTATTGTGTGCTCTTGCACGCGAACGACCGATGAAATCAGGTATTGTGTGCAAAATCAGTTGGCCGAAAAGATTGAAATACACTACGGCTATACAGAAACAGAGTATTCTCGATGGTGCGATTGTGCTTATCTTATTCTTCACGAACACATGGATACCATACCAGCACAGCAAACACATAGGCTCCTTATCCCTCAAAATTTCCATGATGCGCCAGAAAACACATTTGATTTCTTCTATGCGCGCACGCTACAAGGAGATACTTTACTTAATTGGCAACACAGCCACCATTCAAAAGATTCAAGCGATTTTAATTGGACGCTAACGGATTCTACAGAAATAATAAATAATTACCACACACATTTCATACAAAATTGGACTTTAGAAATAAAATAGGGTATATTCTACTGCTTTGTATGTTGGTCTCGTGTAGTCAGAACGCAGAGAAGCATTATAACAAAGGACGCAGTTTGCGTGAGCAGGACGAACCAATAGCTGCAATGAAATCTTTTATTGCCGCCACACAATCCTTATCGCATAACTATACCATCAAAGGTCGTTCGTATAGCAATATGGCCACTATGTGCCGAATATGCGAAAGGCATGATTTAGCATACACCATTTACGAAAAATCAGCCGAGGAGTTTCATCGAGCAAAAGATACTACCGCCTATGCGTATGCACTCAATAATATGGCGTGGGAATTGGCAGTACAAGGACATAAAGAACAAGCGATAGTATTGGCAGACTCGGCTTGTAAAGTATGCTCAAGCCACGCTGTACACGATAAAACAATGGAGACAAGAGGTGCAGCATGTCTTTATGCAGCCGAATACGACTCTACTATCTATTACGCCAATATAGTTCCGATTAAATCGGTTTATTTTGACATCTTAAAGGCGCAAGCCTACACATTCAAACAGCAATGTGATTCCGCTATGTTCTACGCACAGCGCGTAGCAGAACAAACCAACAATCCACGCTATTTGGACAATGTATATTATATTCTCTCCCATTGCGATAGTATCGCACTAGTAGAAGAAGTACGCGCATTGGCTGACACTAGATCTGATATACAACGCGGTTTAGAGAGAAACGATGCAGAATGGATTGAAGCCATGCTTTTGGTGGAGCAACATATCCAATCACCTCAATTCCCTATTAGATGGACGATAAGTATCATCGCGATAGGAATCCTAATCATCGTTATAACGGCTATCATCCTATACTACGCGTATAATCGGTCATTATTGGGCAGAGAGAGACAACTTGCACAACAATGCAAAGCACTTAGGCATGACCCTTATATGAAAGAAAAACTACGATGGGATGTGTATTCTAAGTTCTGCATCCAAAGTAATACATTGTTTTTTAACATAGCGGACAAACTCAAACAATGCGAATTAACAGAAAGGGAAATTCGTATTTGCGTATTGGTACTTATTGGCCTTTCCTATGCAGAGATTGCAGAAGTACTCTACCGCGCAGAGAGCGGAATAGGAAAAGATAAATATCTCATTGCCAAACGCCTTGGAGTAAGTGCCAAAGATTTGCGAAGCACGCTATGGGCTATCGCATGCAAGAAAGGAGCGAACAAACAATGACAAGACACATCCTGTACATATTATTACTTATCTTTTGCGCGCTACATGTACCCACGATGGCGATGGGCGAAGATAGCATTCCTATCCCATTAAAGATGAGTGCTTTCAAGTATGCCCCCATGGACAGTCCTATAGGGAGCACGCCCGACCCTACAGACCCCAACCAATTTACTGCTTCTATCATAGGTGGCAAGTTTGTCATCACTACACAATCGGATGCGTTCTCCTATGTTGTTATTCGCGAGACACAAAGCGAAACAAATAATGAGGATTATTTCTATAGCATCAGTACAGGTCAAGTAGAATGTCCGATTACTCACACAGGCACTTACACGATAGAAATAGGTTATTGGAAAACCTCTTTCTTGGGACATATCACTATTTGGGACATCGGCGTATTTGATCTAAATGGCAAAAGGATTCAATCGTCCATTCCCGATCTCAAGCAACTACAACCTGGAGTCTATTTTATTGCATACCAAACATCCTTAGGAAATAGTTCTACTAAAATACACCTATTACCATGAAAAAAATATGTACACATAGTCTTTTTATCATCTCACTCTGTCTGTTAATGGGAGTTTCTTTTAGTAGTTGTAGTAGTACACCTGATGTATATTATACTGATATAGAAACTGCCCGATTAGTAGTATCTGGTGTGGTCACCTATGCGGATGGCAGCAAAGCGAGTGGTATAAAAGTATCCATTTACGGAGTACGCGCAGAGACAGAATTTGCAGACATGAATACTTACAACTATGCCATTACAGACCAAAAGGGAGAATATACCATCATTCGCTACCGTGGACGCGAGTGCCCAACAGAAGTGGTGGTTGTGGCGAGCGACCCCAATAATGTGTATGCAGAGCAAACAATCTTTGCGCCTATCACATACGACCATACTCCTACGGAGGATAAGTTCAACGGCTTTGCCACCGCCAATTTCATAATGCAAAAAAGATAATAGACTATAATATCGAATTTTAGATATACAGAAAGTATTAAGGATAGCTAACAGCTGTCTTTCCTTTTTTTTACCAAATGCTCACGCGGTTCTCGGGAGCGATATAGAGTGGTGACTCGGGGGTGATATCCCACGCTTCATACCATGCATTGATATGAGGAAGTGCGCCATTGACACGCCACTTGCCTAAAGAGTGAGGGTCGGATTTGGTGCGCTGTAGTATCTCCTCTGGGCGGATATTACCTGCCCATACATTCGCATATGCCAAGAAGAAACGCTGTGCAGGACTGAAGCCATCCACTATTTGCAAGCGGTCAGTTTCTGCTTTGGCTTCCTCGCTATTACAGAATGCGAGGTATGCCACTTGCAATCCTCCATGATCGGCGATGTTCTCACCCAGTGTGAACTTACCATTTGCAAAGACGCCAGGTGCCACTTCGATCTTATTGAATGCTTCTTCCATCACTTTGGTGCGTTCATCAAAAGCAGCTTTGTCCGCTTCAGTCCACCAATTGAGCATATTACCATCTTTGTCAAACTGACAGCCTTGGTCGTCAAATCCGTGTGTCATCTCGTGACCGATGACTACGCCAATAGCACCATAGTTGAATGCATCATCTGCTTGCATATCAAAGAATGGATATTGAAGGATACCTGCAGGGAAGCAGATCTCGTTGGTAGAAGGATTATAGTATGCATTCACCGTCTGAGGTGTCATATACCATTTGGCTCTATCCACGGGTTTGCCTAGGAAACTGAGGCTATATTCCTGTTCAAACTTAGCCGCACGGCGGATATTATCGTAATAGGTTTGCGAAGCATCAATAGCCAGCGCAGTATAGTCACGCCATGTATCAGGATAACCAATCTTGATAGTCATGCTATTGAGTTTATCCAATGCTTTGGCTTTGGTCTCGTCCGACATCCATTCAAGGTTCTCAATACGCTGAGCGAGAGCCGATTGCAGGTTTTTGACCAGGGCCACCATTCGCAGCTTATTCTCCTCAGGGAAATACTGCTTTACATACATCTGACCTACCGCTTCGCCGAGTGTGCCATTCACTACGCTGACCGCGCGTTTCCACAGCGGAGCGGGTTCTTCTTTGCCTGACATCACCTTGCCATAGAAATCAAAACTGGTTTGATAAATCTCGCTTGTGAGCAGCGAAGCGGCACCGTCGATGACTTGCCAAGTGAATAGGGTTTTGATGTCGTCAAGTGGTTCTTCTGCCAATAAACGCCCTACCTCTTGCAAGTGAGGTATTTGTCCGATAGAGAGACTATCTATCTGCACATTAAAGGCAGCGAAATAGGTATTCCAATCTATTTGTGGTACGAGTGATTGGAGGTCTGCAATAGACATCTTGTTATAGTTCATTTGCGGATTGCGCAATTCCACATTCGAATACGCGGCTTTGGCCAAGCGTGTCTCCAAGCGAAGCACTGTTTGTGCGCGTTGTGCAGGGTTGGATATGCCGAAGAGTGTGAATAGCTTTTCTATATATGCCACATACTCTGTGCGGATATGCGCTGTGTGCTCATCTTCGTCTATATAATATTCTTTCTCGCCAAGTGTGAAACCTGCTTGGTATTCATTGAGGATATTCATGGATGAATTCATGGCGTCAGCATCCACATACATTGCCCATAGACCAAAATCCATTGCTTTTCCTAATGCTTCTGATAAGTGGTCTTTGGATGTGATTGCTTCGATTTCATCGAGCATTTTCTGCACAGCATTTATGCCTTCTTGGTCACGACGTGCGGTATCCATAGAGAGGTTGTAGAGGTCGCCTATTTTCTGCTCTACGGTGCCTTGTGGGTGTGTTTGTGCAGCAATCGATTGGATGAGTCCATTCACTTGCTCAAGGTTCTGCAATCCTAATTTATCGAATGAGCCAAATCGGCTATATTCGGGTGTGAGTGGATTGGCCGCCATCCATCCGCCGCAGGCGAACTGGTAGAAGTCATTTTGTGGAAGCACGGTGGTATCTAAATTTTCGAGATGGATACCTGTTGTCTGCTGGTGTTTAGTACATGCTGTTGTCATAAGTGTGAACGCTGCAAGCGTGAATAGAATTTTTTTCATTGTATGTAGTATAGTATTGTTAATTATAGTCAGGGCTTGTTATTAACGAGGACTGCAATCTTCATTCCTTTTGGGGTCCCCGACGAATTTCTAATTCGTGGGGAGAGCGGAGGCAATGGTTGCACCTACGATTTAGCAGAGCGGTATCGTCTTATGCAATCCATTTGCCGAACGCGCGGCAAAGGTACTGCTTTTTTTGCAGATATGCAAATTTTATATTTAATTCTTGCGTATGTGCAGTCTTACCACATTTTTTTTGCTAAAAATATTGCACAATTGATTTTTTTGTTGTACCTTTGTGCGCTGAAAGCACAAATTATTTGTAGTTACAGCTCATATATGGATATTTTAAGTATAATATTATCAAGCTCACGAACGGTCTTTACACCACAATGGTTGGCATTGAAAGACGATACGCGCGATAGAAATTCTCTATCCCGCTCCTTAATGTATTATGCCAAGAAAGGTATATTGCTTAATCCCCGCAAAGGCATCTATGCTAAACCTAAATACAATGAGCAGGAGATGGCATGCTCTCTATTTAGTCCGTCGTACATATCATTGGAATATGTATTGGCTCGCGCGGGTATTACCTTTCAATATAGTTCGGAGATCACCTGTGTCAGTTATCAAAATCGCACCATTGAAGTAGATGGTCGTGCATATGTATTCCGCAAAATTAATCCAATGCTTTGGGCGAATATGTTGGGCATTGAGCAGCGTGACAACATAGCTATCGCTACTCCAGAGCGTGCATTTTTGGATATGGTTTATCTCAGTGCAGGGCAATGTTATTTTGACAACCTGCATCCGCTGAATAAGGACTTGATTTTTCAGATTTTGCCTGCATATAATTCCAAGGTATTAACAAAGCGTGTATATGCGCTACTAAAACCATAATGCTATGGACATCAATCTAAGAGCTTTGCTCGTCAGCAACTTATTCCCGAAACAGCAGCTGCGTTAGAACTTTTTGCACTCTGTCCACTGATTGCGGAATAATAGGTGGCCAATGGTTATGCTCAGATGATTATTTTTATTTTTAAGAAATAAAAGTATTGCGTATATCAAAAAATATTACTACCTTTGCAGCCGCAAAGGTTTGAGGAAACAAAATAAAATTTACACTATATGATACTTGATAAATTAGAGAATGCTGATCTGTATTATGACAGCGTACCAGGTTTTGAACAGTTTATGAAGTTCTTTAATGAGAACGATTTGGAGGAGATGCCTGCATGTAAGATTTTTCTTGATGGGAATGACCTCTTTGTGAATATTCTTGATTTTAAGGGAAAGGACGAGTCTGCATGCCGCATGGAGGCGCACAAGGATTATTTAGATATCCAGATTCCGCTGGGTGCAGATGAGACGATGGGTTGGAAAGCGCAAGTGGATTGTCAGGAAGTGACGCAAGAGTATGACGAGGGTAAGGATGTGGAGTTTTATGCCGATAAAGCAGTGGCTCAGTTCACTGTGCCTGCAGGGCACTTTGCTGTATTCTTCCCTTCTGATGCACATCAGCCGGGTATTGCTCCTGGTAAGGAGTACCGCAAGCTGATAGTGAAATCGAAGGTGGATAGATTGTGATGTAATCAAAAACGACGAACCTATACTATATATAATTTTGGAAAAATAAAAATATATGCGAGTGATTATTCAACCATCGTATGACCTGCTTAGTAAGTGGGCTGCGAATTATGTGGCAAAACGCATCAATGAGTTTAAACCTAAAGAAGGTACACCTTTTGTACTGGGTTTGCCAACTGGCAGTTCCCCATTGGGTATGTACCAAGAACTAATCAACCTGTACAAGGCAGGCAAGGTTAGTTTTCGCAATGTGGTTACATTCAATATGGATGAGTATGTGGGGCTTCCCGAGGAGCACCCGGAGAGTTACCATAGTTTTATGTGGAATAATTTCTTTCATCATATCGATATCCGCAAGGAGAATGTGAATATCCTCAATGGTAATGCACCTGATCTGGCGGCTGAATGTGCACGCTATGAGGCGAAGATAAAGAACTATGGCGGTATTCATCTGTTCTTAGGTGGAATAGGTCCTGATGGACATATAGCCTTTAACGAACCGGGTTCGTCACTCAGCAGCCGTACGCGTAAGAAAGAATTAACCACCGATACGATTATCGCCAATAGCCGTTTCTTCGATAATGATGTGAATAAGGTGCCAAAGACCGCTTTGACAGTAGGCGTGGGTACGGTGATGGATGCGCAGGAGGTGCTAATCGTAGTGAATGGGCATAACAAAGCGCGCGCATTGCAGCATGCTATTGAGGAACCAATCAGTCATATGTGGACAGTGAGCGCATTGCAAATGCATCCACATGGTATCATCGTCTGCGACGAGGCTGCATGCGATGAACTGAGAGTGAGCACTTTTAGATACTTCAAAGATATTGAACGCAATAACTTAGATCCCAATACAATCTTATAATGCTACAAATCTATAATTCATTATCTCGACTTAAAGAGACATTCAAACCATTGCATGAAGGACATGTGGGGATGTATGTATGCGGTCCTACTGTATATGGCGATGCGCATTTGGGACATGCACGCCCTGCTATCACTTTTGATTTGCTGTATCGCTACTTGCAGCACTTGGGCTACAAGGTGCGCTATGTGCGTAATATAACCGATGTGGGGCACTTGGAGCACGATGCTGATGAGGGTGAAGATAAGATAGCTAAGAAAGCGCGCTTGGAGCAGTTGGAACCGATGGAAGTGGTGCAGTACTTCACCAATCGCTACCATCGCGACATGGCGGCGCTCAATGTGCTTCCGCCGTCTATCGAACCCCATGCGAGTGGACATATCATTGAGCAGATTGCTTTTGTGCAAAAGATACTCGATAAAGGCTATGCCTATGTGAGCAATGGGTCTGTATATATGGATGTGGAGAAGTATGCGAAGGATTATCCGTATGGTAAGTTGAGTGGGCGCAATCTGAATGATATAGTGACCGAGACACGCGAGTTGGACGGGCAATCAGAGAAAAAGCATAGTTATGATTTCGCACTATGGAAGAAAGCCAGTCCTGAGCATATCATGCATTGGCCCAGTCCATGGAGCGAAGGATTCCCAGGATGGCATATGGAGTGCTCTGCGATGGGTACGAAATACTTAGGAGAGCAATTCGATATCCACGGCGGTGGGTTAGACCTTATCTTCCCTCATCACGAGGCAGAGATAGCGCAGAGTTGTGCCGCCTTAGGTAAGGACTCCGTCCGCTATTGGATGCATAACAATATGATTACTATCGCGGGTAAGAAGATGGGTAAGAGTTATAATAACTTCATCACCCTCGAGCAGTTCTTTAGCGGCAATCATGAATTGCTGAGCAAACCATTCGGTCCGATGGTCATCCGATTCTTCATCCTACAAGCCCACTACCGCTCCACGGTGGATTTCTCATCCGAGGCATTAGAGGCTGCAGAGAAAGGATTACAGCGTATGCAGGAGGCGTATGCCCGATTGATGAAGATACAAGGGGACAATGTACAAGGGACCAAGGGGATTGAGATAGAAGGACTTCGTGCGCGCTGCCAGGAAGCGATGGATGATGATCTCAATTCACCATTTGTCATCGCTGCGCTCTTCGATAGCGTGCGCGCTATCAATACAGTGGCAGATGGTAAGGGTACTATCAGCGAGGCGGACCTCAATGAACTACGCGCCGTATGGCAGACCTATGCAATAGATATCCTCGGTCTGCGTTTGGCAGAACAGGGAGGCGATGATAGCAAGATGACCGCTTTCCATTGTGCTATTGATTTGCTCTTGGGTATCCGTTTGCAAGCAAAGCAGAATAAAGACTGGGCAACGAGCGATAAGATACGCAATGAACTGACCGCTCTTGGATTCCAAATCAAAGACACAAAAGACGGATTTGAATGGAGTATCTAAGGAAGGACGAAGGAACGATGTACGAAGGACGAAGAACGGAGAATAAAAGGCAAAGGATAGGGATGCTTATCCTTTGCCTTTTATCGGTTCTATTGATAGGATGTGGTGGCAAGGCGGTAGAGAAAGAACCGGAGATAATAGAAGATAATCTGGTAGCTTATCCCGGGCGTACCTTCAGCTATAAGCATAAGTTCAATGACTTGCAGTCCAAGCAAATCCAAGCAGCGCAAGCCATCGGCTTGCCTCGCCCCCCTTGTGACCGTGAGGACGCAGCTGCAATGAGAAATAAATTATCGTTAATCACGACGAACGATAATTATATCGTGGATGAACTAACCCATTCGGTGCCCTATCTGGTGCCGGCGGCAAAGCGCGAATTGGATGCGATAGGTGCTGAATGGGCAGATATACTGCAGCGCAATGGATTGCCGCATTATCGATTTTATGTCACGAGTGTGCTGCGCACGCAGGAGGGAATTAAACGATTGCAGAAGAGTGGGAATGTGAATAGTGTGTCTAAGTCATGCCACTGCTATGGCACCACTTTTGACCTCGCGTATATGCGGTATGATAAGGTGACGCGCACGCGTGATTATATGACGGAAGATAACCTCAAACTGGTTTTGGGGCAAGTACTGCTCAATCACCAGCGAGCAGGTAAGATATATGTGAAATACGAATGGAAGCAGAGTTGCTTCCATGTGACGGTGAGAGAGTGATTGGTATGAAACACATCGTATTATACATACTATTTTTCGCTACTTTTATTTCTTGTGGTCATATTCAAGAAGCCAAACAAGTAATAAGAGAGGCTGATAGTATGAGGATACAAGGGTGTTTATATCAAGATAGTACATGTATATCACGGGCAATCGCTGTCCTTTCTCCGCTGAAATATATTTATCCTACGGATTATGCAAAGGCTAATTATTACTATGGTCGTTTATTGCGAGAGCGAAACTTGCAATTGGATGCTATGCAATGTTTCTTAAAAGCATTGCATTCCAATACACAGGATAATGATTTAAGAGGAAGGATTTATACTAATATTGCGATAATGTGTCGTTTAGAGGGTAACCACCTATTATCCTATGATATGTTTGAATTATCGGCACAAAGTTTTTTAAAGAATCAAGATAGTATAGCATACTATTATGCCGTTAATAGTATGGCTTTTGAATTAGCAGAACTTGGAAAAAAAGATGAATGTGCACTCCTACTATCAATTATAGAAAGAGAATGTACAGACCGAGATGTAATAATAAAGGTATTAGAAACAAAAGCAGAATCTTATTTTATGGTTCAGCAGTACGATTCCGCAATCTATTACGCGAATTTACTAGAACAATATGGCTATCATGAACCCACTGGTAGTCTCATTAAGGCTCAATCTTTCTACCATCTAAATCAAGGGGATTCTGCTATTTATTATGCAAAAGAAGTGTCATTACAATCTTCATCTCTTTTTGATTTAAATAATGCCTATTATATTTTAGCAAATGAAGATACTATTGCATCAATAGAGGAATTGCAAAGTATACATGCTAATAGATCTGATATTCAAAAACAGATTGAAATACGTCGTAGCAAATTATCTCATGCTATTGAACTCTTACAACAAGATTTAAGCAAAAAGTCTAATTACTTTTGGCTCGTTAGGAGTGTTTTGTTCATTTTGTTTATAGTTACTATTTCAACTTATTCATATATAAAAATTAAGCGTAAGCACAAAGATTTGAAAGAATGTATTGAGCAGGAGGAAGTAAAACAGCAACTATTAAGAGAAAAGCAATTAGAAAAGATTGAGAGTATATGCGAAGCAATACGAAGTTCTCATGATATAGCAAAGGAACTGAATTGGTCTAATTATAATCTAATGTGTGAGACAATAAATGCGCAATTTAATTTCTTTACGAACAAACTGAAGGCTACAAACAAATTGAATGAAACCGAAGTCAGACTATGTGTTTTGGTATTAATAAATTTACCATTCAGTAAAATAGCCCAGATTCTGCCATATGCACCTAATAGCATAGGAAAATTAAAAGACACCACAGCGAAACATTTGGGTACTACTGGCAAAGAATTACGAAAATTTCTACTAAACTTATCAATTTATAGTCATTAAAATTGCTTTAATTGTGCAAATTCCCAAGTCAACTTTTTGTTAAGTTGTTTATTTTTAGTTGTTTGTGCAAAAAATAATTCCCAAGTTTTTATTTTGAGTGTTATAAAATTTGTAGTAATTTTGCAGCGTCAATTCAAATAAATAGTGTTTAACTTTTTAAATTGTTAATTGGTATGAAATCAAAATTACTTCTATTGTGTTATTTTCTTTTAACACTAAGTTTTGTTGTATCAGCTAATGAGACGCAAATTATTCCCTTAACAGTTGTAGTAGATGGTAGCAATGATGGGCCGTCGCAAGATGGCAAAGATCCTACTACTCCCAATCAGTTCATCGCTACTATCAGTGGGCACAGTCTTTCCATAACAACAAGCTTAGAAGATGTGCTTTATTTAGAGGTCATTGACGCAAAAAAAGAAATAGAGATTATACAAACTCATTTCCAGAAAAAAATCTTGTTCGAGATAGATGAATGTGGAAGTTACAGACTACAGATTAAATATCAAAATATGGTATTAGGTGGAGATTTTGATATTACATTATCGCAAGATGAGGCTGCTAGTATAGTGATGAAAATGTTTGAAGATGAAGATGTAGATATTTATGTTTTTAATAAGTTATATGCTTCTGGTGATACGATTCGTCTGGTCAGGCCCTCACCTTCTCAGGATATTATTGTTAATGAAAGTTCTTGGGTTGCTTTTGTAGATTTGCATCCATTTGAAAATTGGTCTCATCCTTGTGAATATATCCTTATCAATGCATATACAGGCATACCAACCACATATGCTAGAACAGATTTTCCAAAAGAAACCGAACGGATTCTTTATGATATCCCAGATAAATACAAAACAGCACAAGTTTCTACGGTTGATGATGCTTTCTTGATAGTGGATAGTATGTATAAGGGTGAAAAGGTTGATATCTATATGTACGCTACTTGTTTTAATGGCAATAAAACAATAGAGTTAATCTCGCCCATCAATGATAATGTCGAATTAGCTTATCCATATTCAGGACATAGATATTGGGTTGCTTTTGTTGACTTATATCCTATGGCAAACTGGTCGCATCCATGTGAATATATATTCATAGATATCTTTTATGGAACGATTATGAAAATAACAAAGAATATGCCTCCAATGCAGTTAGGAGAACTATTCATTCCAAAACGTTTATATCTACAATCCACGAATGATAATAGCAATAAACAATCTAATTTAACCATAGATGAAGATGTTTCTTATGTGATAGATCCGGCACAAACAACTATTAGCATTCTATCCTCGTCAAAGATACAACAAGTAGATATCTATAATACACATGGATTCTTACTACTTTCTACAAGTGAGCCAACAATTGATATATCATCGTTCCCGTTAGGAGTCTATATGGTGCAAATTCAGATGGATACCCAAACTATACAAACTAAATTTATAAAACAATAAAAATTAAAAGATATGAAAACTATTCAATATATTATAACTATCCTTTGCAGTGTATTGTTGATGTCCTGCTATAATAACCCAGATAACCCAATAGAGGGGAAACTAGATCAGACTGAAGTAATGAATGTCTTTAGTTGTGAAGAAGGACAAGTGGCTGTGTTTCGCGCAGATAATTTAGATGTGATTAAGTATACTATATCTGAAATATACTCACAAGAGACAGATAGTACATTGTCAAAAAGTATCACAATGAAGGGTGTTGATTTTGATGGTAATGATTTTTACACAATCGAAACACAAATTGTATGTACGAATAAGAAGCAAATAGATGTGTCTTTTTGTTACACTTTAAAGATAGATAACAACCATGTCTATACACAAAGTGGGGTGTATCAATATATTGACACACAAAATACAGGTAAAATACCACAGAATTTGGCTATTCATAATGAAAGCAACGAAACTATTGCACTAATTGAAAATAAGAAGGGTCTAAAATATTATAAAGACAACAATAATGTCCAATATAATTTTAGAGAAGGAACTGTTAACTGGTGATTCCCTTGATTATAGATGTCTTCTCTCGCGGACGATGAATAGCGCTTCTTCTCGGATATCGAGGGGGAGCGCTATATTTCTGAGTTGCATGCTTCGGCACCATCCAGGCACATCGCGCTCCTGTAGTGTAGCAAATACATGCTGTATGGCTGCCACTTGTTCGGGTGTGTATTGCTCTGGGGCAATACCTGCCAATGCATCTAATTCTTCATCATCGTAATAGATAATCTCTGCATTGGTTTGGAGCAATGTCTCTCGTTCGCATACGAGGTGCTCGCCACAGCAGCCATCATCGGGTGCGTTGGTTTCGGGCGTGGTTTCGCCCGCCAATGCCTTCTTCTGGCGTTGGCGCTCACGAACCTCATAGAGGATAGCAATGAGGATACCTAATGCTATGAATAGAATCAATGGAATCATTCGTCTGCTTCTACTCTATCTTCTTCTACAACGAGGTTGTCAATGATGAATGATTGGCGCTCGGTGGTGTTCTTACCCATATAGAAAGCGAGCAACTCATGCACTGAGTCCTCTTTGCGCAGTTTGACCTGATCCAAGCGAATCTCCTTACCAATAAATCCTTTGAATTCATCAGGAGATATCTCTCCGAGACCTTTGAATCGTGTTATCTCTGGATTCTTGATGTCATGGATAGCTTGCAATCGCTCTTCTTCGGAATAGCAATAGCGTGTCTGATTCTTATCCTTCACACGGAAGAGGGGTGTCTGGAGTATATAGACATGTCCTTTCTTGACAAGGTCGGGGAAGAACTGCAGGAAGAATGTGAGCATCAGCAAGCGTATATGCATGCCGTCCACATCGGCATCGGTGGCGATAATCACTTTATTATAGCGCAGTTCGTCCAATCCATCTTCTATATTGAGTGCCGATTGGAGGCAGTTGAATTCTTCGTTTTCGTACACGACAGACTTGCTTAGCCCATAGGAATTGAGGGGTTTGCCTCGCAATGAGAAGACGGCTTGTGTGCGCACATCGCGGCTCTTGGTGATAGAACCTGATGCAGATAGACCCTCGGTGATGAAGATGGAGGTATCTAAGCGCAAGTCATCGTCTGCATCTTTGGCTGATTTGACAGGTTTGGAGTCATTGAGGTGAATCTGGCAGTCGCGCAGTTTGGGGTTATTGACAAGGTTCTTCTTTGCCCGCTCGCGCGCCAATTTGGTGACGCCAGCGATAGCTTTGCGTTCCTTCTCGCTATCTTGTATCTTCTGCAGCATGACCTCTGTGATCTCAGGGTGCTTGTGCAAGAAATTATCGAGCTGCTGCTTAACGAAATCATTGACAAACTTATTGACGCTCAGTCCGCCGGTGGGCGACATGTCTTTTGAACCCAACTTCACTTTGGTTTGGCTCTCGAAGACGGGTTCCTCCACATTGATAGCTACAGCACCTACGACGCCATTGCGGATGTCGACGAGTTCTTGATTCTTATTAAAGAACTCCTTGATAGTGCGTCCGATAGCTTCTCGATAGGCAGCTTGGTGTGTGCCACCTTGTATCGTATGCTGTCCATTGACGAAAGAGAAATACTCATCGCTATTCTGGTCGGTATGGGTGAGTGCAATCTCAATATCTTCGCCCTTGATATGAATGATAGGATAGAGCGGTTCGACGGTCATATTCTCCGTAAGGAGGTCTAATAGACCATTCTTGCTCATGTATTTCTTACCATTATAGGTAAGTGTGAGACCTGTATTGAGATAGGCGTAGTTACGCAGCAGTTCCTCTATATAATCATCACGGAAACGGTAGTTCTCGAATAAACCTTTGCTATTATCGGGTACAAACTCGATGATAGTACCTCTTTTCTCCGTGCCATTGTAATCTTGGATATCTGTATCTGATGTCAGTTTGCCTTGTGCGAACTCTGCCTTGCGCATCTTGCCGTCGCGGAAAGATTGTACGCTGAAATAGGATGAGAGGGCATTGACGGCTTTGGTACCCACACCATTGAGACCCACTGATTTCTTGAAAGCCTTGCTATCGTATTTACCACCTGTATTGAGTACCGATACCACTTCCACCAATTTACCCAATGGGATACCGCGTCCATAGTCTCTCACTCTCACTTTGCCATCCTGTACATCCACTTCAATCAGTTTACCTTCTCCCATGCGGTATTCATCAATGGAGTTATCGATGCTCTCTTTGATAAGCACATAGATACCATCATCGGAGTGCGAACCATCGCCTAATTTACCGATATACATACCCGGACGACGACGGATATGCTCCATGTCATCAAGATGGATGATATTCTCATCCCCGTAAGAGACAGTCTGTATTTGTTCTTTCTCGTTCTCTGCCATTATGATAGACTAAGTGTATCGAGGTTGTTTTTTAATTGTGCTACGCTGCTGGCACCTACTAAGACGGAGGTGACACCTTGCTGGTCTAATACCCATGATAGTGCTTCTTGTGCGATGGAGCGCCCGTGTGTAGTGGCTTGTGCTTGGAGTTGCTGCAGGTAGGCGAGCATCTCGGGTGTGCGGCGCTCGGATTTGAGGAAATGCTCTTTCGCCATGCGTGAGTCGGCAGGTATGCCTTGCAGATAGCGGTCGGTGAGCAATCCTTGTGCCAAAGGGGAATAGGCGATAAATCCAATGCCTTCTGCTTGGCAAAGGTCAAGGATACCTTCCTCTATGGGTTCTCTATCGAGCATATTGAGTCGTCCCTGATAGATGAGTAGGGGTGTATCATGCTCTTTGAGATAGGTGATGGCTTGACGCAATGGTTCGAGAGGCCAATTGGAAATACCCACATAGAGTGCTTTACCCATCTTGACAGCATCCACTAATGCCTGTAATGTCTCCTCAATAGGCGTATTAGGGTCGAAGCGGTGTGAATAGAAGAGATCCACATAATCCAATCCCATGCGTTTGAGCGATTGGTCCAAACTGGATAGCAAGTATTTGCGGCTTCCCCATTCCCCATAAGGTCCATCCCACATCCAATAACCTGCTTTGGTGGAGATGAATAGTTCATCGCGGAAAGGAGCGAAATCTTCTTTGAGCAGTTTACCCATCGTCTGTTCTGCGGACCCTGCAGGTACTCCGTAGTTATTGGCTAAGTCGAAATGGGTGATACCATTATCAAACGCATAGCGTGTGATAGCTCTGCTACGCTCGAATGGGTCTTCTCCTCCGAAATTATGCCATAATCCAAGGCTTACTTTGGGGAGCAGTACGCCGCTCTTGCCACATCGCGCGTATAGGTCTTGCGCGTGCGCGTATCGTTGGTCAGATGGGAGGTACATGGATGTTTAATGTTTAAAGTTTAATGTTTAATGTTGAATGTGTAATGTGTAGGGATTAGTGGTGGGCATCGAGTGCTTCTGCAATCGAATTGGCAATAATAGCCATCTCTTCGGCAGGAAGAGATAACTTAGGATTGGAGAAGAGCATATCTTTCTCATTATTGATAGGGATGAGGTGGATATGCACATGATTCACCTCCATGCCGATGACAGCCATTCCCACGCGTTTGCACCCAGTAGCGGCTTTGATAGCGCGTGCCACTTTTTTGGCGAAAACCATGAGTGATTGCACTTGTTCGTCCGTGAGGTCGAAGATATAGTCAGCTTCGGGTTCGGGCAACTTAGGTATCACCAAAGTGTGTCCTTTGGTGAGCGGATGGATGTCCAAGAAGGCGTAATGCTTATCGTCTTCTGCTACTTTGTAGCTGGGAATCTCTCCTTTGATGATGCGTGTGAAGAGTGTCATAATAGCTGTTTTATTAGATACTGATTTCTAAAACCTCTAATTCGAGCAATCCTGCAGGCACTTGCACTTTCGCCACTTCGCCCACTTTCTTACCCATCAGTCCTTTGGCGATAGGTGTAGTCACGGCTATCTTGCCTTCCAATGAGTTAGCGTCCGCTTCGGTCACTAATTGGTAGGTCTTTTCTTTGCCTGTATTGCGCATCTTAACGCGCACTTTGGTGAGGATTTGTACCTCATCGGTGCGGATATCAGCGGTGTCTAATACCCTCGCGTCCATCAGTTGTCGTTTGATCTGTGCAATCTTGCTCTCCAATACTCCCTGTTCCTCTTTGGCTGCGTCGTATTCTGCGTTTTCACTTAAATCACCTTTCTCGCGTGCTTCTGCGATAGCGGTAATAACACGCTGACGCTCTACCGTCTCTAAATACTGGAGTTCGTCTTTTAGTTTTTGCAGACCTTCTTCGGTCATGTAAATTACTGCCATATATACTATATAATTTTAATATTTTCGATTGAGTATCTCGTTCGCAATAATAGCTTTGCGAACTTCATCCATGTCTGTCATGTCAGGGATGATATTATTTTTATTATCCGTATCAGTCATGATATTTTAATTTGCTAGTTTCCTAGTATCCTAGTTCCCTAGTTTACTAGTTTTAAAAAACAATGGTCTTTGGACACTATTCTTTTTTTGCCTTCGTCTAAAAAACAATAGGAAACTTCACAGCCTCCTATTGCCATTAAACCTAAACCTTAACTATGAAAATTTATTTGTTTTCGGTGCAAAAGTACTGCTTTTATTTTAATTGACCAAATTTTTTGCCAAAAAAATGCGTTTTTTTGCCTATTTTCCACATATTTCGCCCTTTAAGGTGGCGGCAGAAGCCTCCAAAACACGCACTTTGACTATATTTCCCACTTTTTGGTCCGTTCTGGGGAAGACTACCGTTTTGTATTGCGATGTGCGTCCGTACATGTCTTCTTTGCTTCGTTTGGAGAATCCTTCTACGAGCACTTCCACTTCTTTGCCTATCTCGCGTTGATTGGACTCAAGCGATAATTGGGTCTGTAGTGCAATGATTTCATTGAGGCGTCGCACTTTCTCTTCTTCGGATATATTATCTGGCAGATGCTTATGCGCATAGGTGCCAGGACGCTCTGAGTATTTGAACATGAATGCGGTGTCAAACCCTACCTCTCGCATCAGACTCAGTGTCTGCTGATGGTCCTCTATGGTCTCGTCATGAAATCCGCAGAAGACATCCGTTCCGATAGCTGCATCCGGTAGGATGCGGCGGATGGCAGCGATACGGTCTAAGTACCACTCGCGTGTGTATTTGCGATTCATCATCTTGAGCACTTTATTAGACCCTGACTGTACTGCGAGGTGGATGAATTTGCATAGGTTATCATGGCGACTGATGGCTTCTAATGTCTTATCAGACATGTCTTTGGGATGACTGGTGGTGAAGCGTATGCGCATATCGGGTACAGCGAGTGCTACTATCTCTAATAGGTCCGCAAAGTCCACTACTCTGCCATCTGTTTGCTCAAAGCGATAGGAATTGACATTCTGTCCGAGGAGTGTCACTTCTTTGTATCCCTTTGCGCGCAGGTCACGCACTTCATTGAGTATGGACTCCACATCTCTGCTTCGTTCGCGTCCGCGTGTGTAAGGCACTACGCAATAGGAGCAGAAATTATTACATCCGCGCATGATGCTGACAAATCCGCTGATGGAGCGTCCTATGCGTGCAGGGATGATATGGCGATAGGTTTCGGTAGTGGATAGATGCACATTGATGGCTTTATGTCCTTGCTCGCATTGTGCCAGGAGGTTGGGTATGTCCAAATAGGCATCGGGTCCTGCCACGAAGTCCACGCCATGCTCATTGAGCAGGGTTTCGCCTAATCGCTCTGCCATACATCCGATGACGCCTATGATGATTTTGCGTCCGGCTTGCACTATCTCTGATTGGCTCTGTATGGATTTGGCATTGAGTTCGCGCAAGCGTGCTGCCACTTTCTGCTCCGCATTATCGCGGATAGAGCATGTATTGAGAAGGATGATATCGGCTTGGTCCCATCGGTCGGTCAGTTGGGCATCGGTGGTCTGCATGATAGCCGCTACCACTTCGCTATCTGCCACATTCATCTGGCATCCGTATGTCTCAATATAGAATTTCTTGGTCATATATAGCTATAAAAAAATATAAATCTACCTTAAAATTTGCATAATTCAAAAAAAAGTACTACCTTTGCACCCGCTTTCGCAATGATGTATTGCAGGCAATCATTCGGGGAATGGCGCAGCCCGGTAGCGCAACGGTCTGGGGGACCGGAGGTCGCGTGTTCGAATCACGTTTCCCCGACGAAGAGTCATCTACGATGGCTCTTTTTTTTGTGGGTGCATCTACGATGGCTCTTTTTTATTTCACCAGTGGGAGGTTCACTTCGGCGAGGGCTTGGATAGTGACTGATTGCAGGATGGTTTGCATCTCTGCATTCTTCTGTATCAATCCAATCCACCATTCTGCTTCGTCCATATTCTGGAATCCGCTCACGCGCAATGCACTTCCTTCGCCTACGATAGGCATGGTTTGCATATCGAAGTCGCGTATGAGGAATTGCGAGAAATTGAATAGTGCCACTTCGTATAGCAGGTCATTGAGTGCTTGCTCGTCTGTATTGGGCAGTCGTAGGAGCACGATGCTCGGTTGGTCACGCTCTTCGCTCCACTGCAATGTATTATCCGTGGTATCGGGTAGTTGCTCTGTCACTTGTCCGCGCTTATCGGCTAAGGATGAAGTGGATGTGCCTTGTTGGCTCTCCATGCCTTGTCCCATCATGGCGAGCATATCTTTTGCCATAGCGCCCATCTCGCTTGAACCATGATTAGCCACTATATGCTGTAGCGATGCGATGAAAGGCTCTTGTCCTTCTGTGCGTGCCACGGAGATGGCATTGAGGAATAGGAATCGCGGCATGAGTGGCGAGAGTGGGTACTCACGCTCTGCGTATTGTGTATTGGATTTGACGATATCGTATTGGGCGCGGGTATATGCGGTATAGGTATGTGCATAGAGTGAGTCTTGCTCTTGCGCCATGCGCTTGAGTTTATCGAAATAGTCGGGTTGTGCCACTATCTGCGCTTGGGTGGAGGTGGGATAATAGGTGATTATTTTCTGTCTCCATTGCGCCGCTTGGTCTTGTTGGTCATAGCGCAGTGCATATAGGTAATAGCCGTAGTAGGTATCCAATAGGTCTGGATGGGTTGCGTTACGGTTTTCTAACTGCTGCATAGCTTCCATGGCTAATGCTTCATCTTGTACCTTATCGCGGTATATATATACGAGTGCTATCATGGCTTGCCGCCACAGGCTATCACTCATAGCTAATGCCTCCGGTGTGCGTGGTATCTGCTGGAGGTAGTATTCAGGTTTATGTGTATCGGTCTCGTAGGTAGGTGTGATAGTGGTGGAGTCGGTGGTAGGAATAGAGTCCAATCCATCAGCATCATCTTCATCGGTATCGTAATCGGTGAACGAAGCCATCACTTGCTTATTCTGTCGTCTCCAGTTATCTTCCAATGGGCGTGTTCCCCATCTGCGTCTCCATTCTTGTTGTCCCTGCTTGATGAGTTGTGGATTATAAAAATACCATTCTCCTCTCTGTGCGCCTCCTCCACCGAGCATATTGGCTGTATTGACACTGCGTATGCCATTCTCCTGCGCTAATTCGCGCTCTTGCTGTGCTTGGAGGATAGAGTCTTGTCGTTCCTGCTCAATGAGGTCTGCTATTATCTTCTCTACGATAGCGCGTTGCTGCTCTTCGGGCAGTGTGCTCAGGTGCTGCAAGGAGTCTTGCAGGCATGCTTGTGTATAGGCAGCACTCAGTTCGTCCAGCACATCGGATCGCTGCTGTATAGTGGCGTATTGCTCATGCTCCGGTGTGAGGATAGTGAGCGCATCGCGATAGCAGGGTTGTGCATGTATATAGTCCTTTTTAGTATAATATATATCGCCTGCGCGCACGAGGATATCGGCTTTGGCATAGGCGGATTGTGTAGATTCGGCGATGGCTTTTTCGTACATCTCCAATGCGGTGGTGGTATCGCGTAGTTGAAGGTATATATTCCCCATGGTGCCGTATATGTGGTCCAGTTTATCTTTGTATTTCGATTGCTTGGTCATGGTACGCAATTGGCGGAGGGAACTCTCTCCTTGCAGTTCGGCTATTCGTATGCGTGCATTGAAATCCATTTCGTATGGAGGTGTCATGCGTATCACATCTTGGTATGCCTCAATGGCTTCGTTACGCTGACCATTACGCTCGTATAATTGCCCTAATACATAGGCGAATCGCGGTCTATATATTTTCCGTTTTTCGTACGGTATAGCTATCTTGATGAATGGTATGGCGGCTGTACATTGCTCGCCATGGAGTAGTACATCCGCTTTGACGGCGGCGTATAAGCGTGCGTGTTTTTTGCTGAGCGCATCTATCTGCACTCTATTGAGCATATCTTCTGCTTCGTATTGCCATCCCAATTCGGCATAGGCGCGTGCTATCCATAGGCGGCATCGTGCTACCATGTCGGCATCGTTTTCATAGAGCCGGATGACATAGTTCATCGTGCTGATAGCGCCCAAGAAATCTCCTTTATGAAATTCAGCTTCGGCCAATCGCATCCATGCCATGCTCATATTGGCATTAAATTCTTTGGATTGGAGCCATTGTTTATATTGTGGGTCATTGGCTCTTTTAGGGTCGCGTTTAGGTTTGGCTTTGATAGAATGTAGTTTGATACATTTGCGGCATTTCTCAATGGTTTTGTCCATTTGCGAAGCGGCTGCCTCTGCGGCGGTATGATTGCTAACGGGATAGAGGTAAAGGATACGGCTATAGTCATCTTCGTGCGCATCGCGTATCTGCTTGAGTCCTTCTTCGTAGGCGGTATTGCCATTGTAGAGGATATTATATTTCACTTTGGTTTGATGGAAAGAGCGTGTCGCCCATGTGTTTTTTTGCGTAGAGCATCCCGTTGTGATAGTTACCACAACGATCATCATCATCCATAGTATGAAATAGTGCTTTATCTTCACGATATGATTTATTTTAGTCCTTTGACATGGCTTTGTGCAGCCACGAATTCCTTGAGATAGAATGGTTCAAAATAGGCTATCTCTGCTCCATTGATATATGTCTCTGCTTTTTCAGCCAATGCCCCCATATAGTGTGCTTGCGGTACGATATCCGGAATGAAATGCCATTGGGTGAGTACCGATTGACATTTGGCAGCTCCATCACCGAAATAGTATATAGGTGCTGCGGATGGTAGTTGTGCAAATGACTCATCCACGATAGCGGCTTGCACAGGTGAGGTGGCTTGTAGAGCCGTAGTGTATGAGGCAGTATAGACCTCCATGCGCCGTGCATCAATCATAGGGTATAGCAGCGCATTAGGGTTGTCTATTTTCTCTATGGCTGCGGCTGCTATTATCTGCAGCGTAGGGATAGGAATGAGCGGTATATGGAGCCCATAGCATAGTCCCTTGGCTGTGCTGGTGCCGATACGCAAACCGGTGTAACTACCAGGTCCTTCGCTCACGGCTACGGCATCGATAGTCCATTTATTTTTCTTGGCTGATTGCAGTAACTGTTCTATATAGCGAGGTAGCAACCGAGCATGGTTGCTACCCTCGTTACATATACATTGTTCTGCCGGCATGCCATCTATGCAGATGGCAGCCGAACAGATAGATGTACTAGTTTCGATACATAGTATCGTCATATTCGTTTTTCTTCACCTATATTTACTTTTTCTTGTAGAAATTAAAGTGGTAAGCCAATTTAATACCTGCATCGAAATAACCTAACTTCTCTGCCAAGGTGCTTGTTGCGGATAAGACATCCACATTAGCTGCGCCTGTACTTGTAGGAGGAACAACATCTATTAGAGACTTATTCATTGCATTATTTGCAAAGGTATTAAATACGCTGTAGTTTGCATATGCTCCTAACCCAAGTGAGTTGCCGTTTTTGAAATTCCATTCGTAACCAAGTTCTGCTGTAAGCATGATATTGATTTTGAATTTGTTTCCATTTTCGGTACCTTTTGTTGCAAGTTGGTCGTCCTTCACCAAACCTGTAATTACCTCATTTGACACATTCACTCCTTCTGTTGGGAAGTATGCGTTAATATCAGGGTTTTTGAGTGTTTGGTTGTATGGTGTGTAAACAGGGATCATGAATTTTGGACCTATATTGAAGAATAGTCCGTTATCATGTATCAATGAGAACATCACTGGAACCTCTAATTGGATTTGGCTATCATTCTCTTTTACCTCGTCGGCTTTGATTGTATAGTCAATATCTCCATCAGATGTGCTGACGGTGTATGCAGTATCCACTGCTGCTTTCATGCCGCTCTGTGCATAACCTACTCCAACCCCAACGATAATACCGAGGTCAACAGGACGATTTGCTTTTGTCCAGTAGTGTGCGTATTGGAGGTCAAGTAAAGCGTCTCCACCACATATCCAGTCACCTTTCACTACGCTATGCAGCAGTGAAGCAGCACCACCGCGAACACCAATAGTAAATCGATGGTAATTCTTTTTGGTAGAGTCTGCTGGTTGTTCAATAACTTGCTCTTCTACAACTTCTTCAACAACTGGTTCTTCCACCACAGTTTCTGCTGGTGTTTCTACGGGTTGTTCTACAACTGGTTCTTCCACCACAGTTTCTGCTGGTGTTTCTACGGGTTGTTCAACAACTGGTTCTTCCTCTACTTTCTCAACAGGAGTTTCTGCTTTTGGCACTAATGGTCCAAAGCACTCTTGGCATACCCATGAGAGGATACCTCCATTGCCGTTATCCAGCATAACGCCTTCTGGGAATCTCTTGGTACCTAATTGTTTTACAACATGCACCACATCATACACCCATAATGACATTCGTTCGCCAGTGAGGTAACGCTCACACTTGCGGTCAATCATTACAGAGTCACCGATGGCTACATTGAATGTAGGTTGTGTCTCTGGTTGTGCCACCTGCTGTGCCGACATATTCGACACAACAGATGCGCATATCAGGGTGGTTGCAATTAGAATTGATTTAATAGTCTTCATTGTGCTACCTCCTATAATTATTTAACAATGTAACGTAGTGTTGATTTTATATCGTCGCTTACAACTTCTACCAAATAGAATCCATGGTCAGCATTAGCTTTAATTTGGAAATTATTTTGTCCAGAGATGTTGTAGCTACGAACTACCAATCCTTCTGTAGTATATACTCGGATTGTAGTTTGTTTAGCAGGATTGAGGTTATAAATAGTTATAGTCTCTTCTGGTTTTACCATTGAAGGTGCGAGCATAGGTGCTCCTGCTTGTGCTTCACATACGATGCTGTTGGTTATGCCCAAGTGTCCGCATGGGTCACCAGGTATTTCGATAACAGCGTAGAATGTTCCTACTAATGGTTCTCCATCTTGTGTTAAATAATAACCTTCACCTACTTGTTCATCTTGTGGGTCTGCTACTTGGTACCATTTCACATACTGTGCTCCCGTCACAGGATCGAGGTTCCATGATGTGGTAGCATTGATGCTATTGAGGTTCACCATGAGCAGACGGTTACCATATTTAGATACTGCTTCTAAGTCCTCGTAGATTGGATTATTCACCGTTAACTTGAGGTAAGAAACGCTATCACATGCTAGATTAGTAGCTGATACGAGTACCACAGAGTCGATGGTGCTCACATTGTAGGTAGAGTCATTGGTGCTCCATGTGTAGAAGTTACAAGCCTCTACGGTGAGTGTATCGCGTGCGGTAGTAGTGACGATTGGGATATCAGGACCTACGGTGTCGCACTCTGTGATGATTGAATAGCGAATAGATACCGCTTCGGTATTGGTGATAGTGGTGTTGGTTAATGGATTCCAGTTGATACCATCTACGCTCCATTCCCATGCGATTTTTTCATATGCAACAGTTGTTGTATCAGCTGCTTTAACTATCTTGTCAAGAGAGTCTTTAATCTGTGTATCCCATTGACTTACATCTATCGGCTGACCGCGTTTTACAACTGGTGCACCGGTCAAAGAGGTAAGTTTCACATAAGCAGGATCGGTCTTGATTGTCAATGTCAAGTGCGCTATACTATCGCATCCGTTATCACAGAGTCCATATGTTTGTTGATATGTTCCTGACTTATAGTATATAGTTCCATCCCAATCGTACATGTAACATGTATCTTTTTTATCATATCCAACAGCATGGTGTCTCCATTCTTTACTTACTAATATATCGCCACACTCTGTCATAAACTTATAGCGTATTGCTACTGCTTCTGTCGCAAGTGGTTTCTTATCAAGGGCTACATAGCCTGATGCTCCACATGGCCAATACTCCCATAGGATAGTATCCACTGCATTAACATTATCTGCATTGTCCATTTGACTATTCAACCATGCTTCTACGGCAGTTATACCAATAGGTTGACCGCGTTGGATGGTTGGTACAACAGAACTAATTTCAGGTAATTTTGGATCTACTCTTACGATTAGACTTACATGGATAATAGAATCCCACATAGCTACTGCTGTATCATTGAGGAACTCAATTGTATCCGTCCATTGTAATGTAGCAGGGTTTTGAGCGTTTATAGTGTGATTCACATAGGTATAAGGGTCTTGATACTCTGTTTCGTTCTTACAGATGTAGTCAACATGTTTCACAACGACAGAGTCGCGTGGCTTCTCATCTATTACCTCAACCCATATACGGGTGGTATTATCGGAGTTATAGTTGATGAGCATATCTGCCCAACCGAGATTAACTAAGAAGTCACGGTCAATATCCTTCCACATGTCTTTTGTTGGATCTAATGTGTAGTCAATTGATTTCAGTGCTGCAGAATCGCAATCGAAGTACAAACCAGCTTTAGCTATGGTGTTATTGTCAGCCCAGTTCTCTACGTGCAAGCGTAAGTCTTTGCCAACAGGAACTTTGGTGCTATCCAATGCCACTTGATACCATGTGGTGTTTCCAGCAGGGTTCACATTTCCGTGTTCCCAGTCGAATGTCATAGCGTTTGCGCAAGCATCACCTGTCACTTGTGGTGTATTGATACGCACATTAAGTGGTTGGTCTGTAGTGATGCGTACATAAGCCGAGATAGAATCGGAGGTTAATCCTTCGCGCAATAGGCTGTCAATATATTCAGAATCTGTACCCTCTACTGAGTAGTTATATCCTGCTTTCTTGATAGCCATATCTATCAATTCCTTATATGTTTTGGTAATTGCCTTACCGCCACCGATAGTGCGTGTACGCTCAGGTATATCGAATGTACACTGATCTTGCCATGTAGCAGTTACAGTGATGGTTGCATTTGCGCTGTTAGGATTACTGAATACTACATTAGTAGCATCGGTTAATACATAGTTATTGCGAATATAAGGTACGCACATTACGAACCAAGATGTACCTGGTTCAATCGTGTAATCCACATTAGGCACAGCTAATTTAGCTTTTGCTTGTGCAGGATCTACTGGTGCTGGTGCATAATCGCTAAGTGAACTGCTGATGGTAAGTGGTTGGTTAGTTGTAACTTTCACATACACTTCCTTATCTGCCACACCATAGATAGCGTATGCAGGGATGTTATGTGCTGCGCTTTGTCCAGCAGCGATTGTGCGTTTTGCTCTACCTTCGAGTAAATCAACTGTAGATACATCTTCGTACACTTCCACTTTGATAGTTGCGTCACCACCTTTATTTTTTGTGCTTACATGTAAGCTCTTACCATGCAATGATGGGTCTGCTTTGAGTTCTGCAGTATTGATCTTATACCACATAGAAGTATTTGCTTCTTGCTCATATGCCTCGCTAAATGCTACGCGTACTGCGTGCAATCTGTCATTACCTGTATAAGGATTAACGAGCTCGGCTTTAAATTCAAATTCAGCATCTGCAGTTACTCGGATAAGTACACTATCTTTTTTGATTACTTGCTCAATGGTAGAGCGCTCTATCATCTTTGTGAGCTCTTGTCCGTTAGACAAGGTAATCGTCTTGCTTATCATTGTAGCTGTTATTGGGCAGTGATAAGCTACTTCAGCCTTTATAGTATTCTTTGCTCCGGAGAGGTTGTGAACATACACTTGTGGTGTAGTGGTGAGTGTCTCCAAAGACTTGAGCACATCGCCTGTGAGCACATACCATTCACTGGTTGTTGATTGGGTGTATAGTGTATTCCAATCAAGTGGTTTCAATGTATTTGGGCACTCTATTGCAGTGAATGGAGCTGGGTCAACCAACTTAGCCTCCACATGCAATGCTGTATTACCGATAAGACGGACATAGAGCACGCTGTCATTGAGTGTTTCTAATGAGCTATGAGGCAGCACTTTGCTCTTCGTCGCTTTTGCGCCCAAGGTAAAATTCACTTCTTGTTGTGACTCAAATGGGCATGTATAAGCGAGCCATGCGCTACCATCACATTTAGCATTATCTTTGTTTACGATAGTAATCTCAATATCCTTGTTGGATTGCATAGCTTCTACGAGGTCGATAGCGTACCATGAGTTAGCATTAGCTGCTTGGTCATTACCAGACACCCAGTTAAAGCGAATAGCAGAGTTACAGCTTGAACCCTCAGCCTCTTCAGTGAGACGGATTTCGAATTTCACATCTTGGGTTGCTACCACTCGGAGATAGATAGTATCTTGTGTTATGTTTTTGAATAGGTCACGAGATATTTTCTTGCTATATGCTTCGCCAGCAGGGATAGTCAAATCACGCTTTTCATTAGCTATATTATCTGGGCATTCTACAGACAGTTCTCCATAGATAGTAACTGGTGCTGTAGTGCTCAAGTTTTGTACATAGACGGTTGGGAAGTGTTGCATAGTGCGAACTTCATTCATACCGATCTTGTACCATACGGTGTCTAAAGCATTTTGCTTAGCGCCATCTTCCCAGTTGAAGTCGATAGCGGTGAGACACTTGTCATCTGCTGTTTTGGTTTCTGCAGCTACAGTCTCTGCCCACAAGCGTACTTGTTGGTTTGTTTCCAAACCGATCCATACGGTGTCGGACATCATTGCGTAGGTTGAATAACTGATCTTACGGCTGATAGTAGTACCGACTGTTAGTGAGCGAGAGATTTCTTGTACATCAATGTATGGGCAAGAGAATGCCATTGAGGCATTGATAGTAGCAGTTCCTGCGCCTTCATTTTGGATATAGACAACAAGGTCTTTTACATCTTTCTTAGCATTGGTAACATCGATGGCATACCATTGTGTGGTGCGTGCATCTTGTCTGTGACCATTTGCCCAATCGAAGTCGATATTAGTTTTACAAGCTTTACCTTCGCGAACATGTTTGAAGCGTCCTGTAAAATCTAATGTTTGGTCAGTAGAAACGAGCAAATAAATATACTCTACCCCTACTAAGTTAGCCAACATATTTTTCTTATATACTTCTACATATTCGTCCCCATCAGCAACGAGAGTACTGGTTGTTTGCACGCTATATGCAGGGAACTCGAATGCCATTTTGATATTCAAATTAGCAGGAGTAGCACCATTGTTTCTGTATGTAAACTCTGGCTCATACTTCTTTGCTGAGTCCATTTCTGCAACGCTGATTCTATACACATGCTCTCCTGGTGTAATTGCGAATGCGTCTGTCACATGCAAATCGGTGTATGTTCCTTGAATAATAGGTGTAGCAGGGCGATCTATCAACTCCATTTGGAATTGTAGAAGTTGGTTATTCTCAATGCTGAGATATAACTCATCTGATGCCATGTTTGCCACCATGCTTCTTGGCATTGTGTCATAGAGTGTCTCACCTGCTTTGACAGTGAGTGTTCTCTTTGTCAAACCACTCGAAGGACAGTCAAATGATTGTCCAAGCACTAATTTAAGGTCTGCTGTGCCTAAGTTTTTAATGCAGAGGCGTGCATCCTTGTTGGCTGCACTTTTGATTGGCTTGAGGTCAATCATCCACCATGCTGCATAACCAGGGGTTTGTTTTACTGGGCTTGCCCAACTAATCGCTTTGGCATCCTTACAGGTCTCATCGAGGTCTGTAGCGTCAAATACTTTAGCGCTCAAAAGGATTTCGCCATCAGATGTGAGTGTCAAGTAAACCTCTTTTTGTTTTAGTCGAACAAGCATTGAAGCGTTTGCCGACCATGACTTGTTCTGATGAGGTGCAATCGTATAGCTACGATTTTCAGTCTCACCAGCCACAGAGGCTTTCATGTTCACATCTACCGATTTGTCTCGGCTTGGGTTTGTCAAGTACAGATTCAAGGTAGGATTATCTTCCTCGTACAAAGGAGATAAATCTACACGGTACCATTTTGTACCACCTGCATGTACATTACCCATTTCCCAATCAAAGTCAATAGCATTGGCTTTGGTACTACCGCTATTGTTACCGATCGCCATCATTGAGACAGCCATCAACACACTAACGGAAAGCATAAAAATTCTTTTCATTGTGATTGGTAATTTAATGTTAATGAACTCGTTGGCGGAATTAAATTAAGTGTTCTTTGAATAAAAATAACTAACAAAAAAGTTGCACATGTCGTTGATTTTTAGTAACTTTGTGGTGTCCAATCATAAAGTTAACAATCTAAAAAATCTTAATCATGCGCAACTT
>JAZNGV010000016.1:0-44898 GCA_045576595.1 Paludibacteraceae bacterium
TATGTGCCTATTGTAGTCGCTGAGCCTGTGGGCTACGCGCCCGGAGCGTAATCTTCTTAATCCGCATTCATATGCGAGCATATAATGCGCCTTAATAATCTTCCTCTCCCGCCGGCAGAGTTTCTGCCGTCTTACCAATAAACACATACCCTACGCCAGCCATAAACATAGATAAATTTTACATTATCGAGTCATATATATCATCCTATGCTTTTATATGCAAAGTAGGATACAATAGGCGGTCGTGTCGCGTTCGGCAAATGAGTTGCATAAGACGATACCGCTCTGCTAAATCGTAGGTGCAACCATTGCCTCCGCTCTTCGGTCGGACTATCGTTACACTAGCAGTCCTCCCGATAAAAAAAGGGACTCTAAGGTCCGTAAGGTCTCTAAGGACTTTAGGGACTGGAGGGAGTCCGGTTTCCGGAGTCTGGAGTCCATATGGACGGAAGACGGAGGAAGCGGAGGACATGGACGCGGAGCAACAGGACGGCGACAAGCGCCTACAGGACGGGCAGAGCCCTACAGGATTGCTAGTATTTCTAGCCCAACTAGATAAACTAGCGCACTAGTAACCTAGTAAACTAGGGGACCTAGGGGGGCAGGGTATAGAGAAGGTATAGAGAGAGTATAGTAACCATCAACAAACCTCTAACTTATCTCTAACGATTAATCCGGAAGTGTCGCGTTCTTAGCCACAAGGGCACGATACGCGTCGCTTTTCTCTCGGTCTTCTCTCGGTCTTCTCTCGGTGGGACCAGAAAGCCTACCACCGATATACTCCGATTACTATTTGACTATCATACGATGATGGTATGTTGTTTGTTTTGTTTGAAGCAATAGTACATAACAACCTTGCTGTTCTGGCACAGAAATAGCACTATTGTCAAACAACTCCATCTGATGCTGGCGACCTAACATGTCATACCAATACGCCACACCAGAACCTGAGATTGGTATCTGTTGAGTTGGTGTCACGACAGCTGGTAAGTTTACCAATATAGGTGTTTCCATTACCGAAGCAGGTACTTTCTCCGGGATGAATGGGCAAGTGAATAGCTTCACTCCATCTTCACGCAATAACAATGCTGTATATTCCTCTCCAAAGCGTAGTTCCGGTTCCGCACTATCACCTGTGTAATAATTGAATGTAGTAGCGCCCTCAATAGGCATACCATTAACATACCATTGCACGGAATCGAACACATAACCACCATTATTCTCTGCATTTCGTATAGCAAGCACATCATTCCAGCGCTGTGTAATCACCTCTGACGCATATTGCACCGTAAGCGTGAATGGTATAGTAAGATTCCACTTAGGTATTGAGTCTTCTAATATCAATTGTCCTTCATAGACATTAGGATAGAGTGTGCCGAGGGTAATAGGGATTTCGTAATGTCCTTTTGCTTGCACTTCTGGTTCCTTATCTACAGCAGGGAGGCTGCTATCCTTGAAGGCATATGAATAGCGGAGACTGCGTCCACGCGTGACATCATAAACGAGCGTCATGACAGTATCGTCTTCACAAAGGATATACGAGTTATTTGGCATCGTAGCGATGAGCGACTCATATACCTCAAAATTGAATATCCATGTCGTATCACAGTTATCATCCGAGATAGGGATGGTATCTATCATTGTTTGGGTATATTCGCGTCCTCTGTAATAGAAAGGTAGAAATTCAGGCAATACCATCGTATCGACATAAACGCGTACCGGTTCTACCAATCGCAAGTATTTAATGCTATCGCATGAAGTGGTAGGACTATAGAGGATGATAGAGTCTAATCCATACTCGTGATAGATGGTATCTGGGCGTTCGTTCCACACAAATCCTTCTTTTTTGATTGGGTCACAGAGCACGACGGTAGTAGTATCTCTGGTAGGTCCCACCGAATCGAGATGTAGGTTATAATAGATAACCGAGTCACAAGTACCGCATGTGGTGCGCAGGCTTACCAAGTAATCTCCTCCTTCGCGTGGGAAGTCAAAGGTAGCTATTGGTTGGTCAGACCATCCTCCCGGGAGTCCTTCTACATTCCACTCATATCGTTCGATATGATAAATCTTGCTTTCCAATGTATCATCTATGACATGGTCAATCTCTTGTACCCATGATTTAGAAGCATCGAAAGTGATGGTATATTTATCTTCTTGGCAGTTTTTCTGTATCTGTGGTTCGCTCATGACAGCAACAGGATTGGTGGCGAGTGTAGAGGCATAGAGTGAGAAGTAGCATGTGCTATCCTGCACGAAGATACAATCCACCACATAGATACTATCGTCTTGCATACCTGCTTCGTATATTTGGTCGCGGCTTAAGATATACTGCTCTGGTACAGAACCGTCTGCTGCGCGGTATTTCTCTGAAGAGGCATACATCCAGCGATAGTTAAATCCGTCTGGTGCTTCAAAAACAGGGTTAATAGCGCCACACTTCATGCCTTTGAGTTTACCGTCAGAGCATCCGAGTGTGAAATATGCATATCCACAGTGTGCACCTTGTGTACAATCGTAGGTAGTGAGACGAACGGTTAGTTTCTTGCCATGATAGAATGGGTTTTTGAGGTTAACACCCACAGTGGTCCAATCCTTCCAAACGGCATCCATTTGAAGGTGTGCCACAGCAGCTGATGTGATATGCCATCCTTGTTCCTCTGCACCAGGCAGAAGGGTTTTGGAGTCCTTATCATATACATCATTGCAGTTAAAGTCCGCTTGTCCACATGTACCAATGGATTTGCCATTGATGAGCATATCCAGTTTGAATCGAGGATTCTGTTCGTCATCGTGTCCTGGTGCCTCCAAAATTGGCATATACTTGAGTAGTAGCACAGGGTAATCCATTGTATCCACCTCGAATGAGAACTCAATACGCTCTGCTTCATTGTGACTATTCCAGTTACCCAAGCGAATGGATGCCAATTCTCCGTCGGGTACAGTTTTCGCTAATCCACCTGTGCGTGGTTCCGTTTCGTTCTTATCGAAATGGATAGTATGGCGACTACCTATCTGCGCAGGTCCGTCATCCACCGGAGTTACTTTCTTGAAGTCATTAAAAGAGAGTGTGCTCTTAGGATTTGAGTTATTGATATAGCATGTAGCATTCTCTAAGTTGAGATAGTCCACACACATCTGGTCCGGATAATAGACGAGTTTATTGATTTGCGCCTTGAAACTATATAAGTCATCAGCACATTTGGCACGCACTATAAAATCTGTTTCTCCTATAGGCAAGTTTGCGAATGTAGTAGATGTACCTTGGACTATCTTTGGTCCATGCCACTGGTCGGTAGAATAAGAATACGCTGAAACTTCGTACTCAGCAGCTGTTCCCTGCCATGTAAGCGTAGTAGTTGAACCCTGTATCGTTATTCCCAGCGCGGTAGGGGCATCACAATCGCGTGTATCTACGATAGCTATATTGTCTATCTTAGCACCTGGTTGCTGTGGTAAAGAAGCACCATTTGCCCATACAAAAGCGAGGTAGTGGGGCGTTCCATCACAAAGACTATTTGGAATGGTAGCAATGCATTGCTTCCAAGTAGAAGTAGCATTGACATAGTCAATCATTGCGTTCGGCTGGAGCTGGATTATATAATTCTCATATGCAGGTGGCACTTTATTTGCTGACGTGGCTATGGACATAACTTTGAGTGAATCTCCTTTATCAGGGTCTAACATTGGCACCCAGAGCAAATATAATCCATCGAAGTTGCTCGCCACATTACCCATACCCATATAATCAAAAGAGATGGTATAGTCCGCAGCGGTAGTTAAATGGTCAAGGGTGACAATATCATACGCAATGGTCCAACATCCATTATTGGTATAATGAGCTGTTTTACCTCCGTCATCGGATATATATAATCCATATTGACCATTCTTGCCATTATTACCCAACTCACCCATATACCATTTATTCGTTAAGTTGGCATAAGTATCACTTGTGGCAACAGGGTTAATCACCCATCTATTGCGGTCTGCCTCATTTTCAAAATCACATACATAACTTTGGGCTGCGTGGACTGGCATTGCCATCATAATAAGCGCCCATAGGCTGATAGTAAGTATTCGTTTCATATGATAGGATATTATTATTCTATGATTATCTGTTTTGCTTGCGTTTCTCCGTTGCTGTCTATAGTCTTGAGGACATACACTCCTTGTTGCGTAGGTGCAGGGATTTCCACTTGTCCTTGCGGGAGTGTGTGTGTGCTATACAATTGTCCTGTGATAGTATATAGCCATGCAGTGACAGGTTGCGGTGTGCGGATAGGGATTTGTTGTCCTGCCGGCACTATAGTTGGGAACTCCGTTTTATCTATATGCAGTGTAGGTTGTATTGGACAAGTGGTGATGACTACTCCATCCGGTCTGGTCAACTCTACATAATAAGTAGCATTCATATCCAATGGTTGGTATAGATACGAGTGTGTCTCGCCCGGTATTGCCACTCCATCTTTATACCACTGGAAGGCGGTGAAAGTAAATCCTCCGTTATAGTTAGGCGAAAGCAAAGTGAGCACATCATTCCATTTCTGCTCAACGATAGAACTGCGGTAGCGAATAGTGACCGCATATTGCTCTGTATGCACGCCGCAGCAGAATTGATAGAAGGACAATGTAGCGGTATAGTATCCCGGCAGAATATCTGCTGGTAGTGGAATGGCGATAGTGCTTTGGTTTGGTTCATAGATAACCGTATCGCGCAGTTCTGGAGTAGAGAACTGAATAGCAACGCTATCGTATATACCTTCTACTATATTAAATAATATAAGGAGTTCCTCATCATCTGCGCATGTGTATTGGTCATCTAACATCTCTGTCTTGATAAGCTTATTAACCGTGAGCGTCATATACAGCGCACTATCGCAACCATTTACTGATTGGAGCATGATAAGCTGATTATCCATTGGTTCTCTATAGCGCACTCCATTGATTAAGATACTACTATCGGAGCATATAGAGTCGTGGCGATAGGTATCCTCAATGGTAGGATATACCTTGAGGTGAAGTGTTGATGTTGAGTCACAACCTGCAAAGTTTGGATATAGTCCTACGAAAGTAGTATCCGTATTAAACCATTCATTTCCAAAGAATACCGGTTCTTCCGGACAAGTGACCATATGAAACTCCGTATGCTGTGGTATAATATTCGGCACTACTATTGTATCCACGCGACTACTATCGCAGGCATTATCTACACCTATATAGGTAGTATAATTGACGATAATCGTATCTCCTGCCATTGGGCAAGTATATACAGGTGCCCAGTTATAGGACTCTGTTGTCACTCCGTCCGATAAGCGCGTGAAGTACCAATGGCAGTCATTGGTTGGCTCTTGGGTATGATTTTCTGAACCTGTATATTTGGTCATGACATGCGAGGTATTCTTGAATTTCAGTTTGCTAAGACATTCCTCGTAGATTGGTTCCCATTTATATTCAGGTACAGGGAAACGCGGTGCCGCTACTGTGCTCACTTCAAAATAGCAAGTAGTATCTTCAATAAAGCTTACGCGGCAAGTATAGGTTTGCATACTTGGGTCCACATATAGTTCACGGGTTGTAGATACGACATCTCCTGCTTCGTTAAACCATTTATAACCAAACCCTTCTGGTGCATGACACTCTATCTTGGCTTCATTACCGCAGTTCTCTGTTTCAAGTTTGGCATTCGCGCAGTCGAGGGTGAAGTATGCGTAACCAAAGTGTGCACCACCACCGCAGTCCTCAGTAGTCAACTGCACACTCACTTTTTGTCCATTGTATGGTTGAAGATTAACACCAACGGTAGTCCAATCCTTCCATACGATAGTACCATCTTTTGTTTCATTCCATCCAGCCGCCGCAGCCGATGTATAGGTAAAGTCTGCTTTACCACACGATTCGTCTATCACCTCTCCGTTTTCATCGAGCACTACCATCTTAAATCCCGGGTCACCGCAACTGGTGAGTGGTTTATTGAGCACTACAGCATATTTAATAATCAAAATTCCTTGATTGTGACCATCGACCACAAAGCTATAGGTGATACCCTCTGCTTCGTATCCTGAATTCCAGTTACCGAGACGAACAGATGCGAGCGCGCCTTGAGGGACGGTATGCAATGCAGAGTCTGTTCTTGGGTCCAGTTCCGTAGGGTCCACATGGAGTGTATGGCGACTCTCTTCTGAATCAGGTCCGAAATCAATCCATCCTACATTATCAAAGGGTGTACCTTTACCACCATTATAAGTCATACCATATGTACAGACCACATCCGGACTATCAAACGCAAGATAATTAAGACAGTGATTCTCTGGGCAATAGACAAGTATAAGATTCTTATATGTCCAGTTACTGAGAATACCTGCAGCTACTGCTTTTGCTTGCACACGCACATCATAACTACCTTCTTTAATACGCTGAAGAACATAAGAACATTGCGTACCATTATTTCGTGTGAAGCCATCGACTCCATCTGTCAATCCGTCTGCACGCCTCCATGTAGAAGTACCTACGGCGCGGTATTGTACTTCGAACTCACTCGCTCCACTCTCCCATGATACGAGCAGAGTAGAGTCTTCACAGATTGGTTCTACCGTAAGATTTTGCGGTTTCTTGATAGTAGCATCACCTATCTGCACATTATCGATACATATACCTGTTTGCTGTAAATCTTGATTCATATTATTATTCACCCAGATGAACACAATAGCGAAAGGCACTCTTGATCTTGCAGGACTGATGCGTAATTCATTAGAGAGTGACACATTCTGCCATTCCTTACTGCTATATAGGAAAGGTTCGCGCGATTCGCCGAGCTGTTCAGTAGGCACACGAGGAGACAAGATACCTGATACAGAAGAAACTATCTTATTGAGGTCATAATAGTTACCACTCGCTTCTTCGTATAATTGTTGCTCCGGGCAGACCATCACATATAACTTCGAGTTTGTCGCATCTCCTGAACATTTCCAATCGAAACTAATGTCGTAGTTTTGTTGTTTATTGGTTTCCGGGAACTTAAATTTAAGATACGATACTACCACATTAGGTTTGCTACCATATACAGCATTGGTTCCATCTGCGGATATATACATACTCCTCTTCCCCTCACATCGCACAGCAGAACCCACCATCCATTGGTCCTGTGCATGCTCGGAATATCGATGAATCATTACCCAATTAGACAGGTCTTCGTCTTCCTCAAACCCACATGCGTAGGGGATACCTTGTGCTTGCGCTTGCGCAATAACCGTAGTCACCACGCATGCGCATAATAAGAGTATGTATTTATATATCCGATTCATTCTTTTGTACTTGTATATTTGCTAATTAGTACACTTGCTCAATATCTTTGCCACCTGTAGCTGTGATAGTGAATTCTACACGGCGGTTGAGTTGGCGTCCCTCATCTGTATCGTTATCAGCGACCGGTTCGGTCTCACCCTTACCTTCTGCTGTGATACGAGATGCGTCTATACCACGCTGTATAAGGTCTGCACGCACTGCGTTTGCACGGCCTTCTGACAAGATTTGGTTATCATAGTTAGAGCCCACATTATCGGTATGACCTACGATATGGATGGTAACACCTGCGTTCTCTAAGAGGAATTGTGCGAGGTCTGCCATTGCTTGCTCTGACTGAGGTAAGATCTGTGTCTTATTGGTAGCGAAGAAGAGGTTTTCAATCTTCACCTTAATACCCTCCTTGATAGGCATCATGAAGATATCCGTTGTATCTTGCACAAAGTGGATTGTATCATCTTTGGACATATAGCCTTGTGCAGATAAGTGCGCGATATAATTGCCTTCTCTGAGTGGTGTTTCAATAAATCCGTCGTCTGCGGCTTGCGCTTCGTAGAGCACTACTGAATCTGTGAGTGCAGTCATACGCGCCATTGCTTCGACTGGTTCTTTTGTTTCAGCGTCATACACATTCATACAGAGTGTGTAGATGATTGGTTCTGGGATACGCTTGAGTGCCAGTTTGAGTGTATCGAAAGTGAATAGTTCTACACTTTGAATAACTGTATCGGAAGGATAGTATCCATTCTTGGTAGCTGTAATACGGTATTTGCCAGCGGGGAATCGTCCTTGTAAGAGTCCCTTGCGGTTCGTATTCTTGCTGATTGTCTTGCCTGTCTCCTGATTAACTATTTCTACAGCTACACCGCCGAGAGGTGCTTGGTCTTGCTCATTGTAGAGCATCACGCCCATTCGTGGTGTTGGTGCCTTTGGCAACTCTTGCATTGCTTTTGGTTGTCTTGGCAGGTCGAACCAAACGGCTAACTTAGCACCCACGATGAATGGATTAACCGCCGCATTGGATGCAGATGTAGTAGCGAGTGCGGAGTTAGTAGCAAAATCCAATGGTTCATTCACCAACATCTGTGCAGGTATATCCTGCGCTCCTTGTGCAGGCTCATATTTGAGCACATTGAGGAAACCATAGTCTGCAAAAAGAGACAATCTCATTTTAGCTGCTGATTTCACCCATTGGTCAAGGTTTACACCTATCTCTGCCGTAGCTGCTACATTGAGACCAAACTTAAGGTCAGTTGCTGGACGCTCTAATGCCTGGTCTGTCACCAATGTATGGGTGTACATATTTTCGAGTTCATCGATTAACTCCACATCTTCAATAAAAGTAGAGAATGTACCTGCAATAGTGGACTTACCGAGCAATCCCATTCCTACTTTCACACCGGCTTGCCAGAAGAGAGGGATATTCTTCAGCTCCATACCAAACATGATAGGCAATTGCACAAATCCGCCTACTATTTGATCTCTCATTGGCTCAAAGGCATAGTGATAGATCATCTTATCTGCATAAGGTTCCATGCCGTAAGCCAGATTGAGTGTACCATTTTCGTTGTTGGCGATTCCCATATACGAATTATATGTTTGGAACTCCGCGCCTACTGTCATCAACATCTGCTTATAGCGGAGCTGATATCCTAATCCGAGTCCGCCACCTACAAATCCCTTGTCTATATTTTGGAATCCGAGAGGATTCGTTCCCTGACGAGACTCAAATGCTATACCCGAAGTAAAAAGATTGCTATATCCCACTTGTCCCCAGAAGCCGAGGCGGTGTGCTATATCACGGGTATTATATGCCTCTGCTTTGGCGTTGGCTTTTTCAATCACAGCCACTTGGTCCATATAGATAGCCTTTTCCTCTGCTGCAGTCATAGCAGGAGTGGATGTAGTGCGCGTTGATTTAGCTGCAGCTGCTTTTGATTTCTGCTGCTGCGCCATTGCTCTCTGCTTATCTTTTTTCGCTTTGGCTTTCGCTTGTGCTTTTTTCTTTTTTGCTTGCTCCTTTGCTTTCTTAGCTCTTGCCTTGGCTTGCTCTTTGGCTCGCTTAGCTTTTGCTTTCTCACGCTCTCGTTGTGCTTTGGCGCGTGCTTTAGCTCTCGCGTCCGACTGTGCGTACAACGCAGACACAGCGCTATCTTCTACAATGGTAGCTACAGGAGCCATCGTGGTCATTCCAATGGCAAGAAGAAGGATGTAAATAATTCTTTTCATAAAGGGTTATTGGTATTTAAATGCTTGATTACCACCCGACTTGCGATAATCACGCCCAGCCTTCCACCAATCATATATGAATGATTTGCCAGATGGCTTCATCGGGAAGCATATCGTATATTTTATTCCTACATTCAGATTTCGTATCACGGCATTATCCGACACGCTACTAATCATAAGCGGCTGGATATAGAATTGCAGTCCCTTATCTGCTGTTTCCTTATAGTCAAAGATAGGTTCGCCTGCTCTATTGGTACGCAGATTCAGCACACCAAAATCCACATAAGCAGACAAGTACATATGCACCTTATCCGGATTGGTTCTAAAAATCTTATATTTGTAATAATGCCCTACTCTACCACCTATTTCCACATGCGCCAATACATTCATATTCCAATCCATTGGCAGCGTGCCACTACTCATTTTGCGATTACTCTCAAACTGGTGGTTAGGCATATTATGGAAATCATCGTAGTATTCATCGTACTCACCATAGGTGGTATAAACTGCTGATGAAGAAGCGGCGCCATAGACATTAATTGCAATCTTAGGACCTATTAAGAAATACACTCTACCCCATTCTCCACCAAAGAGGATAGGCAGATTAAGATTCACCATATGGGTAAAATCCTGCGACTCATTAACAAGCACGTGCATTTGGAATAATTGTCCCTCCGTGTCGTGCATAGGCAATTGGAAATCCATATTATCCAATCTATTTGCATTGAACTGGTATGCCGCCTCTAATCCCGTAGAGAACAAGAAATTATCATGGAATAAGCGATAGCCCATACCTATATTGGTGTTAAGACCTGCTGAAGCCGGATACCCCTGGATATTATGCAGCAATGCCGAGTATCCCACATCTCCGCTCATGAAGAAGCCATGGGTAGTCTCCGATGAGATGCGCGCTTGCGCATTCACACCAATGCTGATGAGCAATATATATGCTATTAGAATAAACTTTTTCACTGGCTATATAATACTATATTCCTAATTTCGGGCGGCAAAGTTACAAAAAAATCGGCAGATATGCAAATTATAATACAGGAATTGTATTTTTTTCTCATTTTTGCCATATTTGATAATCAAAAGGGCTACCGATGGCAGCCCTTTTGATTTATTATTTGAAGGATTGAACCTTATTTGCGTGGGTCGGATGTTTTCTGACCTGTTGCGGTGTACCATTCACCTTTGCAGATGATATACATATTATCTTGATACAATACCTTGCGTGCTCCTGCACCTAACTCACTCATGATATCCTCTATGCCTTCGTGGCGGTCTGTAACGGTGAGTGTATGTACCAGTACGGCAGTACAGTTGACTCCTTGTACCAATACGGTATCGGTGTACACACCCTTTGCTGTACCTGTTGGGTAGAAGATAGGTGCTTGACCTGCTGCGTATGGATATTGTACATTCTCGTAAGTGAATGGCAACTCAGTAACATCTACCTCAGATGCGGCATAGATGGTATCCTCTGCTTCATTGAATGAGAGCACGAGTGTCTCGATACTATCGCATCCAAGCGATGAGAGAGTAGTATCACGGTAGATACCTGCGCGGTTGTATTCCTTACTATTCCATGTGTATGTCTCACCTGGGCAGAGTGCAACGATTTGATCGTCTGCACGCTGTATTGGTGTAACACTGAGGCGGAGTGTAACGATACTATCGCAGTAGAGTTCTGACTGCAATTTGCGCTTATAAACACCAGGTCTGCTCTTTCCATTGAAGTCCACAGAGGTGTAGCTATCACCCTCGCAAATAGTATCTGCGATGATGGTCTCTGGTGCTTCGTAATAGTTGACTGTTAGATTATAGATTGTATCTAACATACCTGCGGTAGCATCCCATTCGCCCTTTATATCTATTCTTGTGAATGTATGTTCACCAGCAGTCACTTCGTCACCATTGACAAAGAAGTCATACATCTCGATGTCTTGGTATTGACAAGCAGTGGTATCCAATGCCATTTTATCGTAGTATGCAACACGGATGTTACCAAGGTGCAATGCACATGTAGCAGCCAGATAGGTTGTAGCTTCTTTATAGAATGCCACCTTGATATTCTTGCCTTCAAATGCAGAGAGATCGATTTGGTAGTTTGCGGCATCGTGTGGTATATCGCGCAGTTGCTGTCCTGATGGTAATGTATTATTCCATACCTTTGCGTTTTCAGATTTCCATGTCTTACCACCATCATCTGATATTACTACCATAAATGTAAAGTCGTCTGCCATATTTGCTTCGCTCACCACATTGTCATTTGGTGTATAGGTTGAACTTCCGGTCAATGCCATATCCCATGTCAAGTGTGCTTGCTTGGTAGGCTCGAGGTAGATAGTAGGTGTTATCAACCAATAGTTGTCATATGTGGTAGTTGACGCTGTAGAATATGAGTACATTGGAATTGCATAGTGTGCACCTGTTATTCCATAACTATTCGTAATACGCTTGAATCCATAGGTAGCGTTATTCGCACCTGTTATTTCAGCGCCCACAGAATCCAGCACAAGTGCAGCCTTAGTTGTACCATATGCCCAATCAGCCTCCAATGCCGTCTCGCGGAAGTCTTCCAAGAAGAATGGAGTACGCGCTGTGATGAAGATTTCATTCTGCGTGTAATCACTTTCTCCCAAGTCATCTCCGCAGATTGACTTCACATGCCATACATAAGTAGTATGTTGCTTCAATCCTGTGATAGTGATGGAGTTAGCCGTTACAGTATCATTGAATACGAATGCGGTGTCATAGTAGAAGTCCATATCGGTTGAAACTTGGAGGATATATTTCTCTGCAGTCTCACCTCCTGTCCATGTCAGAGTAGCGGCATCTGATAGTACTTCAGTAACCTCTAAGTTCTTTGGTTCGGAGCATTCTTGCAATGTAGAGAAGGATATATCATCAAGCCACATATAATCGTATGTTGCTTTTCTGGTTTCTCCCTTCGCATACAATGTAGTCATGAATGCTACATATGGACCTGTAGCACCGCGGAGTGATACTTTCTTCTTCTGATAGAGATAATCATTTGCCTCAGTAGCCATATCTCCTACTGCTAATGTACCATCATATCCAATTGTATCAATTGGCACGAAGGTAGTAGGATCGTTAGGATCTGTCATTGTACCTACGATAATGGATTTAGAGTAGTAGTATTCAGCTGTTGAAGCTGTTGAACCAAGCGTATATTGTGTATATATTTGATTTGGCTTGGTTGCGTGCTCAGGTGCGTAGCTATAAGCAGGACGCATCCAGAAGTTCACTTGCAATGTATCATATGCAGCGATATCTGCAATAGCTGGCATAGCCATGTATGGCTGGTGTGTAGTGCTATACGCTTCCATTCTTAATGCATACGATCCTGAGTGGCTATAACGGTATGAGGAAGTATTTGCTTGGTTGTATCCTTCGTACGAAGAAGACCAAGTTGCATTTGTACCCGCATTGCCAGATACCCAACAGATTGGCACCTTGTAGGTATTACTGGTTTGTCCAGGAGCGAGCTTCCATCCTTCTTCCAATTCGAATCCGAACGAGTAATCATCGCCTACTGGCACACACTCTGTATAGAACTCAATACGCTGTGTAGTAGAGGTATTTATGGTACCATTTGTTTGGTACATATACCATTGGTATGCCGTAGCAGGATTCAAACCGGTAGCTGTGTATTCGGTACCTACGATGGTATCTCTCAATATTTCTTCAGAGCCATACTGATCCATTACTACAATTACCGATTGGAGGGTTGGGTGTTTCACTCTCCAAGAGAAGGTAGCAGTAGTAACATGTACCTCTTTGGTTACTGCACCAGAAGGAGCGAACAAGTTATCACCCACATTCTTCACACTGAGGTCATCGAGGAAGAACAGACCATAAGCCGGTTGGAAGAGAACGATGTATTTACCCTTTGCTCCCGCCAATGGCAACTGCATCTTCTCCCAATAACGCAATCCTGCAGGGTCTTCATTTACCTTCGTTGTAGCAGGTAGATTAGACTGCAAATAGGTCAAAGTATCAATTACCTCCAAGGTAGAGAAGTCGTGAGGATCGGTTAATGTACCTACCACGATTGACTTGCTATAACTTGCACCGAGATAGGTAGCAGAAATCATCTTATTTTGGCTAGATGCTGTACCATAATCTTCTGCATAGTTAGCGAAGCAACGGCCATAGAACTCAATCATCATCGTATCGAAACTACAATTGAGTTCTGGCAATACGATATATGGAGTCATATAGGAAGAAGAAGTATAAACACGGAGTGCAGGACTATCATTTCGTCCATACTCATAGCGCGCCGAACTTGTTGCTGTAGTACCTTGGGTAGTTGGGGCACTTGTATAACCATATCCTTTTCTCTGTATGAGCCAGTTGTAGTACACATTAGTTGTTGATGGTGTTCCGGTGTAGGTAGTACCTGTTGTGAAACATGATGGCTTGAAGTATGCTGTATCTGTCACCGTTCCATTACCTACTATCATATCTGATTGCTCCCATTCGCTTGGGTCGTTGAAATTCCAGAAGAATTCACCCTTTGCATTTGGTTCTATTGGCGCACAGAAGGTAGTAAACTCATATGTATCTGCTATCTCAAACTTCGTATCTTTTGGTGCATTAGCATTCTTTAATACGATTTGATAATCAGTTTGTGGTAGAAGTCCAGTGATTTCTTTAGATGTAACATCTGTAATATTCAGATAAGATGCAACGGTGTCCACTTTGTTACCATTTTTTGTAGTCACATAGAGATTCCATGGTGCACCTATATTGCTCCAAGATACATTTGCTTTAGCATAATCAAATTCTACATTTTCGATAGCTACCATTGAATATCCTTTTGCTTCTGTCAATGCCACATTATCGATGTATGCATAGCAACTTGCCTTTGGTTCTGGCATTCGGAGCACCATCTGCTTGTTTGCTATTGTTTGTGAGTCTATATCCAATGTATAGCTCTCCCACCACCAATCGTTAGAAGCATCACCCGATATTTCTTTATTCAATGCCTTCATACTGATAGTAGCAAGTACCTCGTATGTATCATAGCCTTTGTACTTTTCTATTGTACCTACCTCTACTTCCACATCAGCGGTAGTAGAAGCAAGCATTGTGCTGAGTGTCAGATACCCTGAGCGCAACTTAAATTCGAATGAGCGATCGTGTGCTTCTTCCACTGCAGGGAATACTACATAGGCTCCCCAATACGAAGTTGTTGAATTCCAACGCATTCCTCCCCTACCGAGGCTACCATCTGCCGGACCATATGCGTATATAGCCGATGTAGAATTCTCTATGCTATATGGATAATAAGAATAAGTCGAAGTTGCATTACCACCATTATATCCAACATTCAATGCTGGATGCAAATAGTAGCTATCGCTTGTAGATTTGTAACTACGATCCCATCCTTCGCTCTTTTCAAATCCGAAGAAGTAGCTATCTTTATAGCGGTATTGTGTGCGTATGTTGGTAGCGTATTCGGTCCATGCGCTATTACCATCATCTCCACCGCAGATGGTGCGGCCATATACCCAATACTTAGTACCGTCTTGGAGATCTGATACTACAAAATGAGTAGAATCTGCGTCTATTATGCGTACGATAGTATCTGCAAGGTATTCATCCGCCTTGAATCCTTCTCTGCTATAGATAGAATCAGGGATGATAGCTAATTGCCAGTTTGTATTTTCTTCCTTAGCAGGTGTGATAATCACCTCTGCTGTATTCAAAGTAGTACTACCTGCTTCGAGAAGAGGTGGATAGCATGATGGTGGGAGGCCAATCTTCACATTATCCAGATACATATCGCTGGCTAACTCTAACTCTTCTGCCAAACCGGATGAGAAGGCGATGCGGCTATGGATTAGTTTCGAAGCATAGTCAGCCAAAATAAGATCTCTATGATAGAACTCACTTCCACCGTCCATATAGAGGGTATCAAACGGAACAAAGCCTGCTGCCGAATCAAGTACATCATCCATCGTACCGATGTATAGTACAGACTTGGTGCTTGTACTATACGAACGGGCATCGAAGCTCAGCACATAGTCAGTCAGATTGCCCTGAATCTTCGGCATGATAGCCACTGATCTATGTGATGTAGATGTAGACCACAACTCGAGTTGCTTACCACTAACTGCGCCACTCGTCGGATTCATCACCTGCGGATAAGTCTTCGTAGCCGCAGCATAGTCTTCGAAGTCCCAGCAATCCACTACTTTCGCGTTGGTAGCATATTTTTCAAAGTCTTGCTTGTATGGGACAGCGAAGCCATTCGCTGGGCACAGAGTGGTAAATCCGGCATATGCCATTGAGACAGCAGATGAATCACCTATACCACATATACTCTGTACATATACGAAGTACTGGGTAGAAGATTGCAGACCGGTAATCAAGACGGAATCCGATGTATTGACGATAGTATCTTGTAGGTAGTCGTACACTTGTTTGAGTGAGTCAGACAAGATCATATCGGATACTAATACGCGGTATGCATCAGAATTTCCCTTCCAACTAATAACTGCGGCATCTCCAGCTATACTATCCACCGTAAATTCTACTGCTGGACGGCAAGAAGGAATCTTCTCCACAGAGATATTTGCGATATATGCATATGTGGATACACCGAACTCGCAGAGGAACATGATATTTCTTCCCTTCTTGCCCAAGTAGTCACCTTGATAATTCTCAAATGAGATAGTGAATGGCTCATATTCTTGCTTATTAAGCGTGAGTGTATCCACTACTGTGAAGGTATTCAAGTCACTTGGGTCGGTTACGATACCGACAATGACTTGGTTGTTATAGCTAGTACCTGTATTAGAACGTGCAAAGAAGTTCACTTGGTAGCTATTGATCGTTTCTGTTCCCAGATCCAATTCAGGCATGATTGCGTATGCACCATCGGTACTACTTGAACTTGCTACATACGAATAGATATTGAGGTATTTATTTCCGTTATACAAGTATGAACTAGTAGTATTTACATAAGGGATATATGTCTGCGATAGCGTTGCATTCCCCGATTTATTTCCTATTGTCCAGCAAGGCAGATAACGGCTTGCACTTGATCCACTTGTATATCCTTCTTCTTCTGAGAAGGTGATAGTACCCAATGCCTCAGGTGTGATTGGTTTACATGGAGTCAAGAATGACAAGGAAGCCCATTGTAGATTAGCCTCACCATCACATAGCGTAGTAGTAGATACATAGTATGTTGTCTCGCCTTGCAATCCCGTTACCACTTTAGAGCGTGCGGTGATTGTATCACAGAATGTAAGGATAGAATCAGGTACCACATATCCTGGTATTGCTAAGCTGTCAGAGATATCTTGAGTAGTTACTAATAAGATCCACTCATTATTAGTACGCAAACCGCTGCTAACGCGTATGCTCTCAGATGTCAACTCTGAATAACTTGGTTTGGTCAGAGGACATGTGATCTTTGTAATAGAGATATCATCCAAATAGATAAGATCTCCTTTGCCTGCGCGAGTCTTCCATGCCACGAATTTTGCTTCGTTAGGAATAGAATCTGCATATTCGCTCAAGTCGATTACATATTGTACAGATTTACCAGTACCCTTCACAGAGTCAAGCGCTACGAATGTACTAACATCATTCGGATCACTCATTACACCATATACGCACCAGTAAGATGTAGATGCATATACATTGAATGTCACTGCCAACTCTGACAAATGGTCACAATCCACTTTAGGTGATGCTAAGTATGCAGGGTGATATGTAGTAGAAGAATAGAGACGGTATGCATTTGTACCCGTAGCCGCATATGTTGTGCTCTTATATACGTATGGCTTATAGGTATCCGTTGCACTCGCATTAGCATTCTTAGCAGTCCAGCAAGGCATTTGGTATTCAGCCTTATAACTTGTGCCAGATGGAGCGGACTCAAATGACTCTTTATTAGGCACATTTGGATTAAGACTCAAGCAAAGTGTCTCTATTATATAGTCTGTATAGACAGTGGTATCACAACCTGGAGTGATACGAACCACATAAGTGGTTTGAGGTGTCAATCCTGTCATTCTGAGCGATTTGCCAACAAGGGCAGAATCAGTTGCGATTGCAATTGAATCTGTCTCATTCAAGATGGTTACGAACCATTGATCACCATCTGTCTTACCACTCCATTCAATGCCAAACGAGTTAGCCTCCAATTCAACAAGCTTTACATTAAATGCCTCAATACAACTATTTGAGCGGAGCATCACATTATCGATGAGCATATCGCTATTCTTTTCTAATGTGCCACCCAAACCAGATGTAAAGGCAATGTTATTATATGCAAGATTGACTTGTGATAAATCATAGTTACTACGGACTAATGTATTACCACCATCCATGTAGATTGTATCAAATGCTACGAAAGTAGTGGAATCTGCTATATCTCCCATAGAACCCACATACAATACGGATGCGGTAGTAGCGCTATACGAACGCGAGTCAAATGAGAGCAACATATCCGATAAATCTCCCTCCACAGGAGGCATGATAGCCACCGATCTGTGTGTTGTAGATGTAGACCACAACTCGAGTGTAACACCACTTTGCGCACCAGATGAAGGTTTATATGTCATTGGGTATCCTGTTCCATTATAGTCAGCCAATTGCCAGCATCCCACTTCTTTGAGGCTGGTGGCATACGACTCAAAGTCCTCTCTATAAGGGAATGGGAATACATCAGGACATGGGGTCTTAAAGTGATTCTCTACCCAAATGGTTTTGTCCTCACCACACAATGTGCGTATATAGACATAATAGGCTGTTTTCCAAGCCAAATCACCGAATCCAACCTCAGGATCTTTCTCAGTATCCAGCCAAGTAACGGTATCTGCAAAGATAACTCCTTCAATGAGTGCGATATCATCAAAACTCTGCTCTCTTTGGGTTGTAGAAACAGGATTTTTTGAGAAAATAAGTTCCCATTCTGTAGATGCGGACTTATCCCAAGAAATAATTGCTGTATCCACTTCTGCATCAATAGTCAGATTCACAGGAGGCATACATGCAGTGAGTGTATCGATTGTTAACTCATCAATGTAGTTGATTGTATTTTTTGCCAATCCTTCCACATCCTCCCAAACGATAGCGATAACCCCTTCTGGTCCATTATAATTCAAGAAGTTTGCATAGCATCCAGTATAGCCATTTGATGCTAATTTGAAGTTAGATACCGGAATGAATGTATTGATATCCATAGGGTTGGTCATCACACCTATTGTAGCATTTCCTTGCGAAGGTGTAGTATTCGCACTAAGTTGGAATGTTATTTGCTTATTAGCCAAGCTATCTACCATTGGCAAGGTAATCCAAGAGTCATTACCCGGATCTTTGGTAAGATAGAGTGTAGATGCTCCACTAAAATAATTGCTGGTGTATAAGTGTGGATATTCAGGGTCATTAGAGAAGATACCTATATTCTTTGGATAAAGGACAGAAGCATCTTCGCCAATAGTATATACACCTGATTTTTGCTCCATATCGAATGTATATGGCAATTCTTGCACACCTGCTATAGTAACAAATGGATAAGGATTAGACCACTCTGCACCCTGTGCTTGAATATAGACATAATACGGACGATTCCAACTATGATCAGGCTCTAATCCTTCGCATCTGTATGCTTTTTCATTCACAAACATCTGCGCAACGATATTCTCTGCTTTTACATTCGCTGGATTCTCAACTTCCTCATTTGTTACCAATACATTATATGAAGTTGCATTTCCCTCCCATGCAATATCGGCATAGGTATCACGTGGATTAACGGTAATATTAATTACCTTGTTAATTGGTGATTTCTGCTCAATTCTTACATTATCAATATAGAATGTATTTTGCTTATCGAAATTGCTTGCGAATGCTACATACTTACCCTCTCCTTGATAAGGTGCGAGGTCCACGATACATTCTTGGAAAGTAGAAGTACCCCATACACTTACTGTATCTACCGGTACGAATGTTGTCACATCCTCAGGGTCGGTCATCACGCCCACAATGATGCTATGTGCATATTTGCGACCTGTATAGGTATATACAGTTGACCAGAATGATACTTGGCATGTACCAAGCTTAAAGTCAGCCACAGTGCTATCTCCCAATGCTGGTGTAGCCACATAGGCGTATTGTCCTGCAGGGATTGCCTTAGTAACCGTATTACCAGAAGCGAAAATCAAACAAGTAGTACCATCGTTTGAGTACTTAACAGATTCTGTTGCATTCAAGTTGGTAGAGATGAATGGGCAGAAGCTACCTGTGTTTGTTCCCCACGTCCACTCCAAATCACGGTGCAACATACCTGCGTCATACTCCATATTGAATCCATATACATATGGTAAATACTTCGTTTCTTGCACACGGAAATAGAACGCACCATTTTGATTAGGGTCCTCACTATTCCATGCACTATTCTCTGCGAAACAGAGCGAACGCAAATATACATAATAATATGCTCCTGAAGTCAATTGTACATCGTAGTTCTGGCGCAGGCCATCCACTTGCTCATGTATGACAACTATCCCCAAAGAGTCTGGGATAGAAGCTATTGCATCAGGGTCAATTGAGTCTTTCGTCACGATAAGCTCATACGCGTCTGCATCCCAACTGGCATTCCATGTAATATTCACCTTACCATTTCCAAGACTGGTAGCATTAATATCATATGGGATAGTACATTCAGGCGCAGAGCGCAGCTTGATGCTATCCAATACGATGCCTCGTCCCAAGTTATCCGTACCCTCAAATGCGATTTGATAGGTAGAATTCACCTCTGGCAACACAAGAGTAACCTTTTGCCAAGTAGCACTCGCTGTGCTGAACTCTGCGAGTTGCTTCCAATCGGCATTATGGCCCGTCTTGTACAACACGCGAAGTGTATCGCGGTCTGCCGTCCACTTAGGATTTGCATACCAGAAAGTCATCTCTGGCTGATAAATTACACTTGGACTGAGGTCCATAACCTTACTAACAAGACGCGTCTTGAATCCCTGCGTCACACCAGTTGTGTTACGCAAATACGCACGCTTGGAGCCCTGCCATACATCCGTTGGGAAAGCGAGGTTATCCTCCACGCTCTCAACAGCCCATGGCGTTTCTCCAACGACATACTCTTGTGTCCAAACGCTGTCTTGAATACCATTCTCAAAGCCCTCGTTGATTACAATAGTCTGGGCATTGAGACTCCATGCTGCAGCAAACATAGCCACAAACAAAATGAGTAGATGTTTCTTCATAAGCCTAAATATTAGTGTTTAAAAATGATTGTCTATTATCGCATAATACAATAATCGGGCGCAAAGATACTAAAAAAAAATGGAATATACAACATTTTGTGTATTAAAAATTTGATTTTGTATGTTTTTGTTAACTTTATTTTACATTTTTACCCATTAGCACCATCATAACAGATATCAGAAAGCATATTGTTTGCCAACGCGCGCATGTATGTATAGTGTATGCGTGAGCGCATGCGTGAGTGCATGCGTGTTAATTATAAGGTGTCATATACTTGTTTTATAGTTATCCTCGCTTTGACCGTCGGTCAGCCGTCGGGTGACTGTCGGTATCAGAAACTTTTTTCAACTCACTGCGTTCGTGAAGAGTTACTGCGTGAAGTGTTCATTGCAAAGCAATGGTTATTCAGAGCAAAGCTCTGGAATACAACAACAAAGGAAGCCGCTTTTTGCAGCTTCCTTTGTTCATATGTATATTATTTAATTTAGATTGTTGCTTGGTATGCTTCAGCATCCATTAGATTATCTAATTCTGCCAAATCTTTTACCGCAATCTTAATAATCCATCCTTCTCCGTATGGATCATTATTCACAAGTTCTGGTTGTGCATCTAATTCCTCATTGATAGCCAACACTTCACCCGTTACTGGGATATTAAGGTCACTGACAGTTTTCACTGCCTCAATAGAACCAAATACTTCACCTTGTGCTACTTCTTCGCCGATAGTAGGTACATCTACGAAAACTATTTCACCCAACTCTGATTGAGCGTAATCAGTAATACCCACATAAGCCTCTTCGCCCTCTACACGAATCCATTCGTGCTCAGCTGTATAACGAATATTTGAAGGAAAATTCATAATATTATATAATTAGTATTATCTATTTCAATTAACGCTCTACTGGTGTACCAGGTATTTGGTCTCCCAAAGTGGACATAGCACAACGGAAACCAATCTTAGAAGAGCACTTATCTTGGTCTAAGTAACGGCGTGTAGAAGGATTCAACCAGTAGATACGGTCAGCCCATGAACCACCTTTATATACGCGTGTTTTCTTAGTGATGCGTGGAGCCAAGATATCTGTAGGATCAATCTTGAGTGACTCAAGGTTCTCCATGCCCACTGTATCGAGCGGATAATCAGTATCCAATAAAGAGGCAAAATCACCATCCAATACATCGCGCTTGTCATCCTCTTTACCCCAAGTAATCTTGATACAACCTACAGAGTCCATCTCGAATTTACCATTCTCGTCTAATACTGGACGACTATATACATTACCACGATAAGAGTTATATTCACTTGTTTCTTGGTGTGTAGTCTCGCGATAAACATCCATTACCCACTCATTGACATTACCTGCCATGTTGTACAATCCAAAGTCGTTTGGTGCAAATTCATCAACCGGGTTGGTTATTACACGGTGGTCATTCAAAGCGCCGCTCACACCCATCATGTCACCTCTACCACGAACAAAGTTCGCTTGCATTTGACCCACATTTTTCTTAGACATATCGCGAGGGTGATATCCACTCCAAGGATAAACCTTACCCTCTATAGTCAAACCGTCCTCACCTGCCACTGGTGCATAAGCAGCGAACTCCCACTCAGCTTCAGTTGGCAAACGATAACCAGTGACGAAAATACCATCTGCTATATTCACTTTGCGTTCTACTCCGTAGCTATCCAACATAGGCTCACGACCATACTCTGGCACATACGAGTCATCCATCAAATACTTCTCCGTATTGAAGACAAACTTATCACGAATCCACTCATAGCTTGGACGATACATGGTAATTGTTTGCTCTGGATCCTCTGGGCTAACTTCCTCATAAGAATACATCTCGTAACCCGTCATTTGCTCCCATTCATCTTTATATCCCTCGTCATCAGTAGGCTGCAAATCAGCGAATGGAGGTATAACGATTGCGCCGATATTAATAAGCGCCATCTCATTTACACGGTCAGTGCGCCATTGGCAGTATGCCATAGCCTGCTCCCATGTAACACCTACGATAGGATAGAATGAGAAAGCTGGGTGCTCAAAATAATTATCCTCGTATGGATCATTGTATGCCAAGTTCTCACGCCATACAGTATGATCTGGACGGGCTTGATCTACCAATTCAGGAGCAACAGCACCGAATACGAACTCTAACCAATGAAGATACTCATTCCAATTCAAAGTAGTAACCTCATACTTATCCATATAGAATGAACTAACGGTAAGGCTACGCGTCTCGTTGTTACGAGGAGCAGTCACAAACTCATCTTTTTCACCAATCACAAATGTACCACCCTGGATAGGCACCATACCTACGGGATTCACATTTCCCACACCCTCATTAGCTTGGAAATTAGTGGTACGCTCATCAAAATAATTCCAACCAGTGGTATTGCTCACTCTGGTGTTGAGCTCACGATTGTTACAAGAAGCCGCTACGATAAAAACCGAAACGATCAAAAGATACTTTAAAACGCTTTTCATATGAATTTTGATATATATTATTGACTCATTTTATTACCGCGTACCCACACATATACGAGTGCATACACAATTCAGCATGCAAAGATACAATTTTTTTCTCATATTCACCAAACTTTTCTGCGAAAAATAAAAAAAAAAGTGTTTTTTTTACATAAAAAGCCTAAAATTCGCCATTTTTACCTAAAAAAGACGAATTAAAAGTAGCATATATTGCGTATTTGCAAAAATTATCGTATCTTTGCAGCATGGAAAAACAGGTAATGTCAATAGGGAATATTACGCCTGATAGTTTTTATTCTGCTTCTCGGTTATTAGATGCGCAATCTATCACCAAATGGGCTATACAATCCATCCACGATGGAGCCCATATATTAGATATAGGCGGATGCTCCACTCGCCCTAATAGCATTGCTGCATCAGCCTCCGCGGAATGGGAGCGTATTTCTTATGCATTAGCTGTACTGCGCGAAGTGGTACCTCAAGCACAGTTGTCATTGGATACATTTCGCCCGGATATTGCACGCAGGGCACTTGAGCAATTTGGGTCAATGATCATCAATGATATATCTGGCGGAGAAGAAGCGATGTGGGAAGTTGTGCGTTACTGGCAAGTGCCCTATGTATGGACATTGAGAGGAGATTTTAATCTACCTGCTTTGCATCCAGAGAGGTGTGCAATGAATATCATCCTTGATCCAGGAATAGGATTCACTGGTGGTATAGAGAATGATTATGAGTGCTTACGCAATACACACATTCTTCGTCAATACAATCGTCCTATCCTCGTTGGATTGAGTCGTAAATCAATGCTATACAAGTCATTAGGTATCTCCATCGAAGAGAGTTTAGCTCCTACGCAAGTGGCACAATTTTATGCATTAGAGCAAGGGGTTAGTATTCTTCGTACGCATGATGTAAAAGAAACGGTGCGAACGATTACTTTGTTTGAATCACTACATGCTAATCACCAAACGCAAAACACTACACACTAAACATATTTATATTTATGTCTTCTCTTGCATTTGAATTTGGTTTTAAAGATTTGATTGATATTCTGCTCGTTGCTATTATTTTATACGAGACCTATCGATTACTGCGTAATAGCGGAGTAGTCAATCTATTCTGGGGTATTTTAGCTTTTATCGTTGTTTGGTTTTTGGTGAGTTTCGTATTTCAATTGGAACTTACCAGTGCTCTTTTTGACCGTGTTATTTCTGTAGGTGCGATTGCACTTATTGTTATTTTCCAAGAAGAGATTCGCATGTTTTTCAATCGCCTCGGTGCTCGCTTCTCGTCTTGGAAGATTTTCCGAACTAACAATCACAAAGAAGATGCTCAGAGCAACCAACAGATGACTGAGGTTATCCGCGCATGCCGCCATTTATCTTCTACCAAGACAGGCGCACTTATTGTTCTTTCTAAAGAATCCCATCTCAAAGAGATTATTGAGACAGGCGAACGCTTAGACGCTGTTATTTCTGCTCGTTTAATAGAGAATATATTCTTTAAAAACACTCCTCTTCACGATGGAGCCATGGTTATAGAAAAAGGGAAAGTAGTTGCAGCAGCATGCATCTTGCCTGTCAGCAAGAATCCTTCTATTCCCAAGCACATGGGACTTCGTCACCGCGCAGCGGTGGGACTAACAGAGAAAACAGATGCCACTTGCATTGTTGTTTCCGAGGAGACAGGAAATATCTCTGTGGCAGAAAATGGTTCTATACGGAAAGTGGAGGAGAATGAATTATTCCTCATACTTCACGCCGCGCCCACTCCTTGATGGATTAGCGAAGCCTGTATAAGCATCACGGCATATAACACACTGCCCTGGTTCTGGCATTTGGAAGAGGATGGTAAATTTCAATCCAATCATCAAGTTATTAACCGATTTTGCAAATCCCTCTGTGGACATAATATCGTTCATTACGAGATTATCCACCATAGAGGTAGTATTGTAAATTGGATATGTTTCTCCTTTGTTATATGCTGATGGAGCGATAAGCGCAGCTTGATTATCATGCACATGTAGGTCTAATAAACCATAATCTACGAATGCTGCCAATCGGTATTCTATTTTGCGTTTTGGTACATCAAATCCCACTGCATCATTCACCATTCCTAATCGACCACCTATTTCAAAGCTGGCATCCACACCGAAGTTAAACCTTGTATTAACACCACCGCTGATAGGCAGATTATCAAAGAACTGATATTCCGGCATATTCGTGAAATGATAAAAACTCGCATATTCGCCGTAAGTAGTCAAATTCGCCACTGAATTTGTTTTAGTCCATACATTAGCGTTTAATTTCACACCTGCGAGCATATAGAATTTTTGATGGTGGAGACCAAACATAATAGGTACTCGAACTGCCACATTCTTATATTGGTCTTGACGGTCTCTCAATTCATATACATAATTAAACGCCTCGCCATTCAAGTCTGTTTGATTAGCCAGTACTACATTTTGGTTAGTGCTCTGCATAAAACTGGTCATTCCTGCATTCGCTCCAACTCCCACATTGAATAAGAAACGCGTAGGCTTGTATTTCGGCCCAGCCTGTAACTCGTACATAAATCCCAATCCGCCAGTGACACCAAAACTTGGGCCATATTTGCTTTCTGTAGGTAAAAGTGTCCATTCACCAAAATCAGCATACAAGCCAATATAATTATTGACCTTTGCATTTATTGTGCCACTAACTAACAATGCAGTGAGCAGAATGAAATATGTTTGCAGTTTTTTCACGGAATAATTTGTATTTTTCATTTTTTTGTAGTACCTTTGCAGGCGATTTCGAAATCGGGTTTTTATGTATTATACCATAATCGGCTGCGAAATTACAAAAAAATATTGAAATAAGCAAATTTTTTTATCATTCTGCACAAATTTTACACAAAATATGGCATTTAATCGCACTTTAATCACCGCAGCACTCCCTTATGCGAATGGTCCAGTCCATATTGGGCACCTCGCTGGAGTGTATGTTCCTGCAGACATTTATGCTCGTTATCTTCGTTTGAAAGGTCAAGAAGTTCTTTTCGTTGGAGGAAGTGACGAACATGGCGTTCCTGTTACCATTCGTGCTCGTAAAGAGGGCATCACCACTCAACAAGTAGTGGACCGTTACCATCAGCTCATCAAAGAATCGTTTGAGCAGTTCGGTATTAGTTATGATATTTATTCACGCACGACCTCAGACATCCATCATGCTTTTGCGGCAGATTATTTCCGCAAGATGTATGAAGATGGTCAGTTTATTGAGGAAACGAGTGAGCAGTTCTACGATCCAGAGACAGGGCATTTCCTCACTGACCGTAATATAAAAGGAGAGTGCCCGCGCTGCCACGCGTTAGGCGCGTACGGGGATCAATGCGAGAAATGTGGTGCTACCCTTTCTCCTGACGAACTGATCAATCCATATAATGCAGAGACAGGAAATGCGCTCGCAAAGAAAGAGACCAAACACTGGTATCTGCCTTTGGACCAATACCAAGCATGGTTGGAGCAATGGATACTTCAAGAGCATAAAGAATGGCGTCCGAATGTATATGGCCAATGCAAATCATGGTTAGACGGCGGTCTCAAACCTCGCGCTGTGACGCGTGACCTTGATTGGGGTATTCCTGTGCCTGTTGAAGGTGCAGAGGGTAAAGTGCTTTATGTTTGGTTTGATGCGCCTATCGGATACATCAGTAATACCAAAGAGTTGTGTGATGCACAACCAGAGCAATACGGTAATTGGGAGAAATGGTGGAAACAAGAAGATACAAGAATGCTCCATTTCATCGGAAAAGATAATATTGTTTTCCATTGTATCGTTTTCCCTGCTATGCTCAAAGCACAAGGCTACAACTTGCCGGATAATGTACCTTCAAACGAGTTCTTGAACTTAGAAGGTGATAAGATATCTACTTCTCGTAATTGGGCTGTATGGCTCAATGAGTACTTGGTTGATTTTCCCGGAAAGCAAGATGTGCTGCGCTATGTACTGACAGCAAACGCACCAGAGACTAAAGATAATGACTTTACTTGGGCGGACTTCCAAGCGCGTAATAATAATGAGTTGGTAGCCATCTATGGTAATTTCATCAACCGTGCGTTGGTGTTAACCAAGAAATACTTTGATGGTCAAGTACCTGTTTGCGGCGAACTGACTGATTATGATAAAGAGACTATTGAGGAATTCAAGAATGTGAAGAACACCTTAGAGTCTCTACTCAATAATTTCCGTTTCCGCGATGCACAGAAAGAAGCTATGAACCTCGCGCGTATCGGTAATAAGTATCTTGCCGATACCGAACCATGGAAATTAGCGAAGACCAATATGGATCGTACCGCTACTGTGCTGCATGTAGCATTACAGATTGCTGCTAACTTGGCTATCGCTTTCGAACCATTCCTGCCTTTCTCTTCAGAGAAACTCAAGACCATGCTCAATATGGATAGTTCTATTGGTTGGGAAGATTTGGGTCGTATAGACTTATTATCTGCAGGTAATCCATTGGGTGAAGTGAGTCTCCTCTTTGAGAAGATTGAAGATGCGACCATTCAGACACAATTAGACCGTTTGGCGCGTATCAAAGCCGAGAACGAGGAAGCAGAGAAACAAGAGGCACTCAAGAATTGGCGTCCATCGCCTATCAAAGACAACACCAATATTGATGAGTTTGACAAAACAGATATCCGTGTTGCAACTGTCTTGGAATGTACGAATGTAAAGAAGTCTGACCGTTTATTACAGTTCAAGTTGGATGACGGCATAGGCGGACGCACTATCCTATCTGGCATTGCTCAGTCTTATCCCGACCCATCGGTATTGGTAGGAAAGCAAGTACTCTTTATTGCTAATTTCCCTCCTCGTAAGATGATGGGTATTGAGAGTCAAGGTATGATACTTTCTGCTGTGGATGCTGATGGCAAATTAGTAGTCACAACCGTCACTGCGCCTGTTAAGAATGGTAGTCAAGTAGGCTAAATACGCAAAAAAGCACTGTTTTTTGCAAAAAAATGCATAAATATTTGCGTATATCAGAAAAAAGCAGTACTTTTGCAGTCGCTTTTGATTAAAAGAAGCGGCATGGCGGGATAGCTCAGCTGGTTAGAGCGCATGATTCATAATCATGAGGTCCCCAGTTCAATCCTGGGTCCCGCTACAAAGAAACCACTCAGTAAGAGTGGTTTTTTGTTTGATTATGAATCATGAGGTCCCAAGTTCTTAGCCACAAGGGCACGATTATGGCATCGCCATTTTCAATCCTGGGTCCCGCTACAAGGAAACCACTCATTGAGTGGTTTTTTGTTGTGCTTTTTTTTGTTGTGCTTTTTTTGTCGTTTTTTTTGCATATTTCAATAATTATTATTACCTTTGCCGCGAAATTAAATCTATCATGTATCATGAAACACTTATTATTAGGCGACGAGGCAATAGCTCAAGGCGCTATTGACGCAGGTATAAGTGGCGTTTACGCTTATCCTGGCACCCCGTCAACAGAGATCACAGAGTACATTCAGCATGTAGAGTCAAAAGCCAAATTCGGTATTCACTGCCGTTGGGCAACCAATGAGAAGACAGCTATGGAGGCTGCCTTGGGTTTGTCGTACATGGGTAAGCGTGCGTTGGTATGTATGAAGCATGTGGGTATGAATGTATGCGCAGACGCATTTATGAATGCGGCTATTACCGGTGTGAATGGTGGACTTATTGTACTCGCAGCAGATGATCCATCTATGCACTCCAGTCAGAACGAACAAGACTCACGCTTCTATGCCAAGTTTGCTATGATTCCTTGTTTAGAACCAAGCAATCAACAAGAGGCATACGACATGATGGCGTATGGTTTTGACCTTAGTGAGAAACTCAAGACACCTATTTTGATGCGTGTCACCACGCGTATGGCGCATAGCCGTGCTGTAGTAGAGACAACAGACACACCTAAGGCGCAGAATGAGATGTCTATGCCAGAGAATGTCAATCACTTCATTCTACTACCAGCCTATGCTAAGCGCAATTACGCAGAGTTAGTTGAAGCACAAAGTGCCTTTGTGGAAGAAAGTAACCAATCGGGTTATAATACTTATGTGCGCGGTGATAAGCCCCAAAAGGCTATTATAACCACTGGTATAGCCTATAACTACTTGATGGAGAACTATCAACCAGAGATGGGTTGTTCTATTCTACGCATTACGCAGTATCCACTTCCTTCTGCGTTGATTGACCAGATGGTGAAAGATGGTGCAGAGGAGATTATCGTGATGGAGGAAGGACAACCAGTAGTGGAAGAACTCATACGCGGTATGGTTCCTTCTCATATCGCTATCAAGGGTCGTCTCACGGGCGATTTGCCTCGCATGGGTGAGTTGACGCCTGATTGTGTTCGCACCACATTAGGATTAGACCCACTTCCTACGAATGATAAAGAGACTATTGTAGTTGGTCGCCCACCCGCTTTGTGTCAGGGTTGCGGTCATCGCGATATGTACGCTGCGCTCAATGAGGTAGCGCGCGAATACCCTGCTCCTCGTATCTTCGGAGATATTGGTTGCTACACCTTAGGTGCTCTATCTCCTTTCCATGCTATCCACGCATGTGTAGAGATGGGTGCTTCTGTCACGATGGCTAAAGGTGCCGCAGATGCAGGTCAGCACCCGGCGATAGCCGTGATAGGTGATAGTACTTTCACTCATTCGGGTATGACCGGTCTCTTGGATTGTGTGAATGCGAATGCCAATGTGGTGGTGCTTATCTCTGATAACCTCACCACAGGTATGACAGGCGGACAAGACTCCGCTGGTACGGGTCGCTTAGAGCAGATTTGCTATGGTCTGGGTGTACCACAAGAGCATGTACGCGTTGTTACTCCACTTCCGAAGAATATGGAAGACATCAAACAAGTGCTCCGCGAGGAAATCAATTACAATGGTACATCTGTAGTGATTGCCCGTAGAGAATGTATCCAAACCCTCAAACGCCACCTTAAAGCCGCTAAGAAACAATGAAAAAGGATATTATTTTGGCGGGAGTGGGAGGACAAGGTATCCTCTCCATCGCCACCGTTATAGGCGAAGCAGCCCTTCAAGAAGGTTTATATCTCAAGCAAGCTGAAGTACATGGTATGTCGCAGCGCGGCGGAGATGTACAGTCTAACTTGCGTTTGTCATCCGAACCTATCATGAGCGATTTGATAGCCAAAGGTAGTGCTGATATCATCATCTCTTTAGAACCGATGGAGGCACTGCGTTATGTGGAATACCTCAAACCAGATGGATGGATAGTATGCTCGTGCGTGCCATTTAGGAATATTCCAAATTATCCGGAATTAGAAGAAGTATATGCACGCATCCGCGCGTATAAGAATCATGTGATGCTCGATGTTGAAGCATTAGCCAAAGAGGTAGGTGCTCCTACACAAGCCGCCAACATGGTGCTTTTAGGCGCTGCTATTCCAATGTTAGGTATTGACCACGATAAGATGATTGCTGGTGTATCTCGCGTCTTCGCACGCAAAGGCGAAGCGGTGGTGAATACGAATATCGCTGCCGTAGAGGCAGGGTATAACCAATCGAAACACTCATAACTAATTGTCACTACTATGCAATTTCCATTAGATAAACATGTCGTTGACGCTATTTGTTATCGTTTCGGTTTGCGTAATTTCCACGAGTTAGGTAATGCCAGTATTCGTCAGTTGGTAGGCGTTGTGAAGCATATAGAGCAGTCCACCGGTGTAGAGTTTGTCAATATGGCCATTGGCGAACCCGGTTTACCTGCCGATATGATTGGTATTGAAGCAGAACACCAAGCGCTACTCAATGGGTGTGCATCTCATTATCCTAATATATTAGGTATTCCGGAAGTAAAGAAATGGGGTTCGGAGTTTGTGCGTGCTTTCATCAATCTGCAGCGTCCAGCCGAGTGTATATTACCTACGGTAGGTTCGATGCAAGCTGCTTTTGCACTGAATATGATGCTTACGCAGTTACAGCCTGGGAAAGACACTATTCTCTTTATGGACCCTTGTTTTCCTGTGCAAAAAATGCAATGCCGTGTTATTGGTACTCGTATAGAAGCATTCGATATCGCTGATTTCCGTGGAGAGAAGTTACACGATGAGTTAGAGCGCCACCTGAAGAGTGGACGCATAGCAGGTATATTATACAGCAATCCTAATAACCCTACTTGGTCGTGCTTGACAGACGATGAGTTACGCACCATTGGTGAGTTAGCGACGCAGTACGATGCTATCGTGCTGGAAGATTTGGCTTACCTTAATATGGATTTCCGTGATCCTAATCGTGGTAATCCTTATACAGCGCCTTATCAACCATCCGTAGGTCATTACACCCATAACTGCATCCAACTCATCTCATGCTCCAAGATTTTCAGTTACGCGGGTCAGCGTGCTGCTTTCGTGGCTATTGATCCAGAGTTGGGTAAACGCGTTTATCCAGCTTTGGGTGAGCGCCTGAATAACAATGGCGAGTTGCTACATAGTTTCTCCTACTCCTTCCTCTATGTGCTCTCAAGCGGTGTATGCCACTCGGTGCAATATGGCATGGCAGCTATGCTTAAAGCAGCCTGCGAGGGCAAACTGCGCTATGTAGAGACCACGCGCGAGTACGCGCGTCGCGCAAAAAGAATAAAGGAGATAATAACTCGTAATGGATTCCATATCGTCTATGACACCGACGCCGATGGGCAACCCGTGGGTGATGGTTTCTTCTTCACTTTTGGCTATAAAGACTGGACGGGAAAGCAATTAGTGAATAAACTCATCTATTATGGTGTGTCTGCTATTGCTTTGGAAAGCACAGGTGCCAAGCGCGAAGGAATGCGTGGTTGCGCCTCTACGATACGCGAGGACCAGTACGACCAGTTAGAAGAGCGATTGCGCAAGTTCAACGAAGATTTTGGTTAATACAATACCATTTCATCCTATGACCTCAGTAAAGTATGTTAGTCCCGCAGAGGCGGTGAAGCATGTTAAGTCGGGTGACACGATTGTAGTGCAAGGTAGCACCAGTATTCCTACTGTGCTGCTCAATGCACTCACGGAGCGTGCTGCCGAACTGCGCGATGTGAAGATTATCTCTGGTTTTGGTATTCACCCAGAAGATGCGCCATATGCCAAGCGCGAGTATATCGACTCTTTCCGCGCCTTGTCTATCTTTGTGCCTAATACGCTGCGCAAAGCTATGCGCGAAGGATTGGCAGACACCATTCCTTGTTTCTTGGGCGAGGTGCCGAGCCTTTTCCGCAGCGGACAAGTGCCTGTGGATGTCACTTTCCTCAATGTGAGCGAACCCGATGAGAATGGTTATTGTTCGTTTGGTATATCGGCAGATATCGCTTTCTCTGGTGCGGAGTGCTCTAAGGTAGTCATCGCGCAGGTGAATAAGTATATGCCTCGCACTTTTGGCGACCCTGTTATCCATGTGAGTAAGATCACTGCTATGTGCCGTGGTGATGTGCCTTTGGAAGAAGTACCTACTCCTGTGCCTAATGAGATAGAGACCAAGATTGGTAATTTCATTGCCGAGCAGATACCTGATGGCGCTACGCTGCAGATAGGTGTGGGCGGTATTCCGAATGCTGTTATCAATGCGCTTCGCAACCATAAGCACCTTGGTTTGCATACCGAAGCCATCACCGATGGCGTGCTACCGCTCATCGAAAAAGGTATTATTGACAATAGTCTAAAGAAACTGCTGCCTGGCAAGTCTGTAGGTAGTTTGGTGTTGGGTTCACGCCATTTATACGACTATATGGATGGTAATCCTGATTTCGTTATCCGTGATGTAGCATGGACCAATGACCCGCAGAATATCCGCCAGAACCCCCGCGCGATGGCTATTAACTCTGCTATCGAAGTGGACCTCACAGGACAGATTTGTGCCGATTCCATCGGAGAAACTATCATCTCTGGTGTGGGTGGTCAGCATGATTTCATGTATGGCGCAGCGCTCTCAGAGGGCGGTAAGTGCTTTATTGCGTTACCGAGTATGACGAATAAGGGTAAGTCTAAGATTGTAGCACGATTGGCTCCTGGTGCGGGTGTGGTGACTACGCGTTTCCAAGCGCAGTATATTGCCACAGAGCATGGTATTGTCTATCTGCGTAATTTACCACTGGCTGACAGAGCCAAGGCACTGATTAGTATCGCTGACCCATCGGTGCGTGAAGAATTAGAGCGCGCCGCAGTAGAACGCTTCGGCATCGGTTTCCTACGATTGAAATAATAAATACTATACTACAAAACCACCTCGCATGAGGTGGTTTTTTGGTTGTTATCATACATACAGTATTCCGCACAGCAGATTACATCGGATCTATATCAATGGTTATTTGAATGCCTTTAGCGATGGAGTTCGCCATGAGATATGCAATGGTTTGCTGTAATCTTCTTTTGGCTTCTGCAATAGGAGCTTGGTTCTCTATGCGCAGTGTTATCTCGCGTATGTAATAGGCTTGCACTCGTTCTATAGACGGTACGATCACAGCCGATACTCTCTTGGCGAATACTTGCTGTAGGCACTGCTGGAGATATGTAGTGGCTTCGTGTACGCGTGTGCTATTGGCGTGGCGTACGCGCAAGCGTATCAGGCGGCAGAATGGAGGATAGTTGAATAGTTCTCTTTCCGCCAATTGTGCTTCGTACAACGCGTTATAATCATGTGCTTTGACCATTTGGAAGATAGGTAGCGTAGGGTCGAACGACTGAATCCACACTTCTCCTTTCTGTCCTTTTCTTCCTGCTCGTCCTGCCACTTGTTCAAGCATTTGGAATGCGCGTTCGTAGGCTCTGAAATCCGGTTGGTTGAGGATAGGGTCTGCATTGAGTACAGCCACGAGGCGCACCTCATTGAAATGGAGTCCTTTGGTTACCATCTGTGTTCCTACGAGTATATCACATTCATGTTTGGCGAAGGCATTGATGATCTCTTGATGTGCATGTTTGCTGCGGGTGGTATCTAAGTCCATGCGCAGTACTCGCGCCTCCGGGAAGAGGTGTTGTATCTCATCTTCAATGCGCTCTGTACCAAATCCGATGGTTTTCATTTCTCCTCCGCAATGTGGGCATTGGGTGGGGATAGGTGCGTGATAGCCGCAGTAGTGGCAGCGCAGTTCGTTGGCTCGTTTATGCAGGGTCATGGGCACATCGCATTGGATGCATCGTGGTGGTTGTCCGCATGAGGAACATTGCCATTGGGGTGCGTAACCGCGCCTATTCTGGAATAGTATGATTTGTTTTCCTTCTGCCAAGGTCTCTCGTATGCGTTCCACGAGTGGGTCACTGAAATGGCCATACATCTCTTTGCGGTGGTACTGCCGCTTGAGGTCAACGAGTTGGATGGTAGGCATTTGTGCTCCTCCGTATCGTTCGGTGAGTGATACCAGTCCATATACTCCTTTTTGTGCGAGGTAATAAGACTCGATAGAAGGAGTAGCTGTGCCGAGTAGTACCTTGGTTTTATGCTCTTTGGCGAGCATGATAGCTGCCGCGCGGGCGTGGTATCGCGGGGCAGGGTCCACTTGCTTATAACTGGGTTCATGTTCCTCGTCCATGATAACAAGTCCCATGTTTTTGACAGGCAGAAAGACGGCACTTCGCGCACCAATGATGACGCGTGGTGTGGGTTGCGCCGCAGCCTGATATATCTCCACGCGTTCGGCATCGCTGATACGACTGTGATAAACCAATAACTGGTCTCCGAAGACGCATTGCAGTCGGCTGGTGAGTTGTGTGGTAAGTGCTATCTCCGGCACGAGGTAGAGCACACTCTTCGATTGCGCCAACTGCTCTTGTATGAGGTGGATATAAATATCTGTTTTTCCGCTGGAGGTCACGCCATGTAGGAGTACAATGTTTTTCTCTGCTTGGAAATAGTGGTGTATTTGTTCAACGGCTTTTTGCTGCGCGGGAGATAAGTCATGGAGCGGTTCGATAGGTCCTTGATAAGATGCAATACGCGATACGCCTTCCTCGTGCCGTATCAATAGTCCTTTGGCTATCAATGCGCGCAGCAGTTCGCTACTATTGAGTGACGCATTATTGAGTAGGTTGGTTCGCTCCACCTTCCCTGTGGGTGCACACATCTGTACGGCTATCTCGTATAACTGTAGTTGCTTAGGTGCGCGGCGCAACGAGGCTTTATTGGCTTCTATATCAGCGTCGAAAGGCAAGGAAATATATTCGGTTGTCTTCTCGGCATAACTATCATCCAATAGTCCTGCCGGCATGGCGGCATTCATCACTTCGCCGAGCGTACACATATAGTACTCGCTCATCCATTGCCAAAGGGATAGTTGCTCTGCAGAGACGATAGGTGTGGTGTCGATAATGGCTTCGACATGTCGTATCTTCGCTATCCATTCAGGTGGGATGGGTTCGGTATGCTCTCTGAGCACTATTCCCCTTATTTTCTTGCGCATGAGCGGTACCACGACGCGGCACCCTGCCTGCGGTAAGGATAAATCATCCGAGATGCTATAGGTATAACAATCTCGGATGGCTAAGGGTAATATGACATCTATGTATCGGATAGGCTATTCGGTTGTATTTGGGGCTACTGCTTGCTGCTGTTCGATAGCCATTGCTTTGTTATAACACTCACGGCATAGTGGTTCGTAGGAGTCTGTCTCTCCGAGCAGTACGCGTTTCTCGCTGGCTACGAGTCGGTGACTGACATAGGCGAGGTCGCCGCAATGGACGCATATAGCATGGGTCTTATACACATCGTCTGCGATAGCCATGAGCGCAGGCATGGGTCCGAAAGGCACACCCTTGAAATCCATATCCAATCCAGCTACGATGACGCGGATACCTCTATTGGCTAATTGCTGGCATACATCCACTATTCCCATGTCGAAGAACTGTGCCTCGTCAATACCCACCACTTCGATATCATCCACCATGAGGAGTATGTTCTGACTGCTATCGACGGGTGTGGAAAGGATAGTATTACGGTCATGGCTCACCACTTCTTCTTCGCTATAGCGCACATCGATAGCGGGTTTGTATATCTCCACGCGCTGCTTAGCGAACTTAGCGCGTTTCATACGGCGAATCAGTTCTTCGGTCTTACCGCTGAACATAGAACCGCATACCACTTCGATAGAACCTCTGCGTCGGATAGGGCCTTGTGTGTCTCTTTCAGAAAACATAAATATGTATATTTACCAATTACGATTATTATTTAGCTTGATATCTTGTGCATTCATTTGCAGTGTGGTGCGTCCTCGGAAACTATTCTCCTCCAGATAGAAGCACACATCGATGCTATTGCCATTCTGTAGGTGCTCTGCTTTATCTCCCTGCCCGAAAGCTATTCCGCTCATTGCCACTTGCGTGTCTGTGAGGTCAAGGTGCAGATGTTTTCCATCGCTCACTGCGCGGCTATTACGGTTGTTGATGAGATTGCGGCACATGAATAATGGTCGCTCGTTATCAGGACCGAATGGTTCGAGGCATTGTAGAATCTTGAATAGTTTCCAATTCATATCGCTCAACTGCACCTCAGCCTCAATGTATAGTGTAGGTGCCTTTTGGTTGGGTTTCACATGCTGTGCCACATACTCCTCAAAGCGCCTTTTGAACTCAGGTAGGTCTTCTTTGTGCATACTCAGTCCTGCGGCAAATCGGTGTCCTCCGAAGTTCGTCAGCAGGTCACGGCATGAGTCGATGGCTTGGTATATATCGAAGTCGCTGACGGAGCGTGCGCTACCGCTTATTATACCATCGTCTCCGTCTGTCATGACGATAGTAGGTCGGTAGTATGTCTCTGTGAGTCGGCTGGCTACGATACCCACCACGCCTTTATGCCAGTCAGGCGCATAGACAACTGTGGTATGCTTGGTGCTATTCTCTTCGTCCGCCTCCAACTGCGCCAAGGCTTCTTCCGTAGTGCGTGTATCGTGGTCACGGCGGTCTTGGTTATAGGTGTTTATTTCCTGTGCGTACTGGTCTGCCTCTTGTTTATCATCGGTGATGAGCAGTCGCACGGCTTCGGCACCACTCTTCATGCGTCCTGAGGCATTGATACGCGGACCTATACGGAAAGCGAGGTCAGTGATATTCACATTCTTCTCCTGCACACCCGCCACTTGCATGATAGCTTGGAGTCCCACGGATGGTTGCGCATTGATAGCACGCAGTCCGTAGTGAACCAATATACGATTTTCTCCCGTCACGGGCACCACATCGCAAGCGATGGAAAGCGCCAATAAGGGTAATAGATGGTGTATATCGGTCATAGGTATTCCTCGGCGTTGCGTGTATGCCTGCACGAGTTTGAATCCTACACCGCAACCGCTCAGTTCTTTGTAAGGATATTGGCAATCGGTGCGCTTCATATTGAGCACCGCCACCGCTTTCGGTATCTCATCGCCTGGGGTATGATGGTCACACACGATGAAATCGATACCTTTCTCAGTTGCATATGCCACTTTATCCACCGATTTTATACCACAATCTAATGCTACGATGAGTGTACATCCTTCTTTCTCTGCGGTGTCTATTCCTTCGAATGAAACGCCATACCCCTCTTTGTAGCGGTCTGGGATATAATAAATGAGGTTATCCGTTTGAGTGCGTAGGAAGGAGAACATGAGTGCAACGGCTGTGATGCCATCCACATCGTAATCCCCATATACCATGATACGCTCTTTTTGCTGTATAGCTCGCTCCAGACGGTCCACGGCAGCTGTCATATCACGCATAAGGAATGGGTCGTGCAGACTATCGAGCGAAGGGCGTATGTACGCTCTCGCCTCAGCGGCGGTGCGCAAACCACGCGAAACCAAGATTTGCCCTGCCAAAGGACTAATCTCTAATTCCTCGCTCAGACGGTCAGCTATTTGCTGCTCCTCTGAGGATAAGGTATGTATATTCCAAATCGTTTCCATCAAACTGATAATTGACCACTGACTACTGACCACTGACAACTTTATACTCATCCCCGTCTTCCCACAGAGGCAGTACTTGCCTGAAATGGTGCAATCGCTCTATGGAGAAGTCCACGATACGCGTACTCTGTTCGTAGTCAGCAAAAGGTGCTAAGTTCTTCAGGTGCGTATCATAGGCCACCGAATGTCCGTTATAATCGAGGTCCAAACCATCCGTACCTACTATATTCACTCCCACCACATAACATTGGTTCTCTGCTGCGCGTGCGGCTAACATAGCATCCCAATACTGGATGCGTATCGTGGGCCAACAAGCCACAAAAACGAGTATATCGTACAGGTTCTCTTTCTCTTGGCGCAGCCAAACAGGGAATCGGAGGTCGTAGCACACTGCGAGCCGTATCTTCACTCCTTTGTACTCCCATATATCTCGCGTGTCGCCCGCGCGGAAGAAGTCCGCCTCTCCGCCATGCTTGTATAAGTGGCGTTTATCAACATAAAAAGCCTCCTCATGCGGACGGAACATAAACCCTCGGTTACGCAGCGCATGGTGTTCGTCCGCCTCGTCATAGCAGATGATAGAACCCATAATAGCTATCTCGTACCTATCTGCCATCTGCTGCAGCGCTTGGCATGTGTGCCCTCCCCATCGTTCTGCCAACTCAGGTCTATTAGTGCAGAAACCCGTGGTGAACATCTCCGGCACCACAGCCACCTCTGCTTGTCCTTGTATAGCAGACAGACGCGTATCAAGCAGACCCAAGTTAGCCTCTGGGTCTGCCCATACGATGGGGTATTGCAGCAGAGCTATGCGCATGAAGGATTATTTCTTCGCTTTAGTTGGCGTACCTACTATCTGCTCACGCATCTGGGTATCCGCTTGTATATTCTGCATGCGGTAGTAATCCATAATACCGAGGTTGCCATTACGGAAAGCATCTGCCATCGCTTGTGGCACGAGTGCCTCTGCTTCAATCACTTTCGCGCGTGCCTCTTGTGCCTTGGCTTTCATCTCCTGCTCGTTGGCAATAGCCATAGCACGGCGCTCCTCTGCCTTCGCTTGCGCGATATTCTTATCCGCCTCAGCTTGGTCCATCTGCAACTGCGCACCGATATTCTTACCCACATCTACATCCGCAATATCGATAGAGAGAATCTCAAAGGCAGTACCAGCGTCCAGACCTTTGCTAAGCACTAACTTACTGATGCTATCTGGGTTCTCAAGCACTTGCTTGTGACTCGATGCGCTACCAATCGAACTGACTATTCCTTCGCCTACACGCGCCAAGATAGTATCTTCACCTGCACCACCCACCAATTGACGGATGTTGGCACGCACAGTAACACGAGCACGGGCAATCAACTGAATACCATCTTTCGCCACCGCTGCCACAGGAGGAGTATCAATCACCTTAGGATTCACACTCATCTGCACTGCCTCGAATACATTACGGCCTGCGAGGTCAATAGCCGTAGCCATCTGGAAAGACAGATCAATACCTGCCTTATTAGCCGATACCAAGGCATGCACCACGCGCTCTATATGTCCGCCAGCCAAGTAATGCGCCTCTAATCCATCACGCTTCACATCTGCCAAACCAGCCTTGTGCGCCTCGATGAGACAGTTAACAATAGTCGTAGGGGGCACCTTACGAATACGCATGAGGAATAACTGAACCAAACTCACATGTACACCACTCACTACGGCATTGATCCATAGCATAAAGGGCACATAGTAGAAAAAGATGATTACCGCAATCGCTACCAGTGCGATTAGAACCACATTTAATAATTCCATGTCCATACTTTATAGATTTTAGATTTTAGATTGCAAATTTTAGTTTTCTGACGGCTCATCAGCCTCCTGCTTTTCCTTCAATCGATTATCCGCCAACTGAACCTGGCTGTCTATCTTCGTATCCAAAGCCATCTTATCCAATGCCTTACTACGCGCAAATCCCCATATAGCCAAAATGGAAACCAACACGCATACTCCCAAGGTAATCATTCCTGCCACCATGCCCAAGTATATATACGCATAAATCACAGCTCCTACTAAAAAACCGAAACCACCTATTCCTGCCACACCAAATCCCGGTAAAAGGAACAACTCCATTAATAATAGCGCGACGCCCGCGAGCACTAATAATACAACTAAAATGATATCCATGCAAATAGTTTTTAGAAAAAAACAACAATATTTTTTTTATTTCGGCTGCAAAGATACTAAATATCTTTGATATATACAAGTAAAAAAAAATAATTTGCACAAATAAATAAATAATACTACTTTTGCGGCGATTTTTTCACAGACACACACCTTATTGTATATATGAGTAAAAATTTAGTTATAGTAGAGTCCCCGGGTAAAGTAAAAACCATTCAAAATGTGTTGGGCGCTGATTATCAAGTGCTCAGTTGCCAAGGACATATTCGGGATATCGCACCATTTGGGAAAAACTCAATGGGTATTGATTTTAATAACCATTACAAACCCAATTATGAGATAGAGAGCAATAAGCAGTTTATCGTTTCTCAATTACAAGATGCCACCCGCAAAGCAGATACTATCTGGCTCGCTTCCGATGAGGACCGCGAAGGAGAAGCTATCGCTTGGCACCTCCATGAGGTATTGGAATTGGATAAGAAAAATACCAAACGAATCGCTTTCCACGAAATAACCAAAACGGCTATCCTCGATGCCATCCAACACCCACGAGATATTGATTATAATATGGTCAATGCACAACAGGCACGACGCCTTTTGGACCGTATCGTAGGATACGAATTATCCCCTATCCTGTGGCGCAAAGTGACAACAGGTCTCTCTGCAGGCCGTGTGCAGTCTGTGGTGGTACGCCTCGTAGTGGAAAAAGAACGAGAGATAGCTGCTTTCAAACCCACCTCACACTATCGTGTGATGGCGGATTTCGTGGGCATCAACCCAAGCGACGCTTCTATCATACGATGCGAACTGAACCATCGTTTTGCGCATAAAAACGACGCTTTGTCATTCTTGGAGAGCATGAAGACAGCACGATTTGAAGTGAGCGATATACAACGCAAACCTACCAAACACCTACCCGCGCCACCATTCACCACTTCTACGCTGCAACAGGAAGCGGCACGCAAACTCAAGTTCTCACTCTCCAAGACAATGCGCATCGCGCAATCCCTATACGAGAACGGACTCATCACATACATGCGTACCGACTCTATCAACCTATCCGCATTGGCGCTCAGCACTTGCAAACAAGTCATCGTAGAGCAATACGGCGATAAATATGCTAAGACACGACAATACAAAACCCACACCAAAGGCGCACAAGAGGCACACGAAGCTATTCGTCCTACCTATATGAATAAGCAAGAGGTAAGCGACAACAAAGATGAGCAACGCCTATACGAACTCATTTGGAAACGCACCATCGCCAGTCAGATGGCTGAAGTAGAGAGCGAGCGTACCAACTTAGAAGTAGCTATTTCCAATAGCAAACACCTCTTCGTAGCAACAGGCGAAGTGGTCACTTTTGATGGTTTCTCCCGCGTCTATACACAATCCACCGATGACCCACAAGAGGAAATACGCGTTTTACCTGCTGTGGCTATCAAAGAGCAACTCCGTCTGCGCGAAGCGCAAGCTATACAAAACTACACCAAAGCACCAGCACGCTTCAGCGAGGCAACACTCGTCAAGAGAATGGAAGAGCTGGAAATCGGTCGACCATCTACCTACCACCCTACTGTGGATACCATACAGAAAGTGAAGTATGTAGAGAAAGTGTCTATTCCGGGCAATAAACGAGATATCACTACCCTCACACTCGCAAACGGACAAATCACCGAGCGCACCAAATCAGAGACATACGGAGCCGATACACAACGACTCGTTCCTACCGATTTGGGATATATCACCAATGACTTCCTCGTGGAGCATTTCCCTGAGATACTCAATTATGACTTCACCGCACAAAAAGAACAGCAGTTTGATAGCATCGCAGCAGGAAAAGCTGAATGGGTAGAGACTGTGGACTCGTTTCACAAAACACTCCAACCACTATTATCCTCCATTCCATCGGGAAAAGTGGCAGGTAGAATGATTGGTACTGACCCTGAAAGCGGATTACCTGTTATCGCTAAAATAAGCAAGAACGGTCCATGCGTGCAAATAGGCGATTCCAACAAAGAAAAACCACGCTTTGCAAGCCTCAAAAAAGACCAATCTATTTTCTCTATCACACTCAAAGAAGCATTGGAATTATTCCAAAACGCATTGCCATATTCTCTCGGTGAAATCGAAGGAAAAGAGGTAGTGGTGAATGAAGGAAAGTATGGCGCGTATATACGCTATAATAACGCGTTCTATAGTTTGCCCAAAAACATCACCCCACAAGAGATAAGTCTGGAAGAAGCTACTGCTATTATTAAAGAGAGACAGCAAAGCAACATACCTATCCACCAATGGGGTGATATACAAGTGCTACATGGTCGTTATGGCGATTATATACATACGCCAAACGGCAATTATCAAATCCCAAGGAAAATAGATGTAGCTACTATGACCGAGGAGGACGCTCGAACATTGATTACACAAGCGTCAAAAGAGAAGAAAACGAAACGCAGTTTGCACAAAAAATAGGATTTAATTGGTAAATTTTCACTGAATGTTTGCATAATTGGGAAAAAAGTAGTACTTTTGTACTCGTTTTCGAGGAGTAGCGCAGTTGGTAGCGCACCACGTTCGGGACGTGGGGGTCGGGCGTTCGAGTCGCCTCTCCTCGACAGAAAAGCACCCGCGAGGGTGCTTTTTTGTTGTATGGATGAGAGCGGCGAGAACGCCTTTCAGGGTCCCCGACGAATTTTTAATTCGTGGGGAAGAGGAGGAACTGCGGTCGTTCCTACGATTTAGCGGAGCGGTATCGTCATATACGACAAGCCCGTTCCGACGATGAGTCGCCTCTCCTCGACAAAAAGGACAGCCATCGGCTGCCCTTTTTTGTTGTAGTCAGTGGTCAGTAGTCAGCAGTGAGTAGTGAGATTTTTTGTAATCAAAAACACGGCGGATGATAGTAATGGTAAATAAACCCAGATAAACACTGGTCGTATGCTATGTGCCTATTGTAGTCGCTGAGCCTGTGGGCTACACGCCCGGAGCGTAATCGTCCCTTATTGGCTCGCAAGCGAGCTTGCAGCCCACTAATTGCCTCTTACACTCCCGCCGGCAGAACTCTGCCGTCTTACCAATAAGCACATACCCTACGCCAGCCATAAACATAGATAAAATTTACATTGTCGAGTCAATTAGATCACACACATCTCACAAAAACACGCTTCGCTCACAAAAAAGCGTTCATTGCATTCACTTCAAAAACGGCAGTGTTTATCTAGATTTATTTACCATTCCATCAAAATCACTCAGCCAATGATTCTGGCCCGGAGCGTTCTCCCAACGGAATGAAAGAAGCTCGTTCTATGGTAGGAATGACGCTCCCCGCTATTCCTACCGTTCAAAGCCAAAAGTCACTTGGCTTTTTGATAAAGAATCATAGCTGAACTCCTTTCTGCCGCATAAGCGATACTAAAGCGTTATTTCGATTCCATTTCGCGGAGGAGGCAGGTGCGGATGAAGGCATCGAGGCGGAAGTACTGCTTGCGCTTGCCGGTTTTGGGGTCAATGGGTGCATCGGGTTCGGGCTTGTCCAGTTGGGCTTCGAAACGGGATTGCCACTTTTGGAGCGTGGCGAGTTCTTCGGGCGTGGAAGGATGAAGGACCTTGTATGTCTCGGCGCAGGCTTGTTTGAAACGGAGTTGGTGCTCCAGTTCTTTGCCCTTTGCCGGGTTCTTCTTCCAGTCACGAGGGTGCTCGATCTTGTAGGTTTCCGGCTCCGACATGCCTTTGATGCGGCCTTTGGAGTCACGATAGGTTTTGCGGCGGCTGATGGAGCCGCCTTTGGTGTACGCGCCGTGCAACTCACGGACGGGGTCTTCAAATACTGTTCTTGCCATATTGATATTTTTTTAGTTGCCTTTTTCCCTGTAGCGGTTTTTCCCGCTAACGGGAACAACCTAATGCCAAACTTGGCGGATACATTATACTTTATTTGCGGTTGCGGTATAGTTGTAGGTCGGAAATAACCTAATAATAGCCTAATAATAACCTAATAACAGCCTAATAATATCCTAATAAATACTGCTGAAACTGAGTGCAAAGGTACTACATTTTTCTGACATATGCAATAATATGACGAAAAATATGTATTTTCGCCATATAAATTTGGTATAGAGGTATAGTATCTATAGCCCATAGAAGAAATAGCCCAATTTAATACTATTGTGACACATTATGGTGTAAAAAAACAAGAAAAAAGTGTAAATATTTGCATAAATGCAATTTTTGTTGTAATTTTGCAAACTTTTTTACTCGTGCGCACAACGCAGCGCACGCAATACAGAACACAATGAAACATATTATAGACATTTTTTATTAGTTAACCAAAAACGACGAACCCATAATTTAGTTTTGAAACAAAAATAATAAAAATACTGCCTCAAAGGCATAATAGCTGATCGCTCTTATGGACACCCGTCCCTACCTGCCTACCTATAAATATATTTATCGTTAGTCCGTTAGGACGGTTCTCCACATCCGTAGGATGTAAATGCCTTTGCGTCAGCAAAAATATAAAAAAACATATTCACGGGTTATT
>JAZNGV010000017.1:0-26920 GCA_045576595.1 Paludibacteraceae bacterium
TTGTAGTATCTTTGCAGCGTCTTTTGATCAGTAAACCATTTTCGTACTCCGATCAACCTTTTTAGGTATCGAGTCAAAAGTTTACGATTTTTAAGATTCCATCTCAGTTATCGAGTCAACCTTTTTCAGTTTTAGTCATAGTATAAAGATAGCATAATGTATCGAATATGTATCGAATATGTATCGTGTATCTATCGTATATCTATCGTGTATGTTTCGTGATTATCAGCGGAATTATGGCTCGCTATAACAGAAAAAAGAACAGAGCATTTGCGCTCTGTTCTTTTTGGGGACTAGTGGACTAGGGTACTAGATACTCTGTACTCACTACTAATTACAGCCAGCGGACATAGCAGAAGTCCATGCGGTGTGGGAGGAGTTCGCTCTGTGGATACATACGCAATCCGAATTTCATACCGCCTGCGTAATCCAACTGATAGGTAATCTCATAGAAGAGATGACTACCCTCTGCCTTCACTAATTGCAATGGTTCTACTTCGTACAACTTATCATTATTATGCGTAGAAGTGCGGATAGCAACTAACTCAACGCCAAGACCCTTGTCGTTCAAGCCCTTTGTATCCAATTCAACCGCTACGCGGAACTTATCACCTACATTGAGATGACTGGTGTCTGGTTCTTCAATCTTAACCACCTCGATACTATCCCAATGGTTAACCATGTTCTCTTTCCAAGCTGCAATCTCTTTAGCCACCTTGTAGTTCTCTCCGCTAAGTAACGCATGACGCTTAGCGAGTTTATTATAGAACTTATCAAAATAGTCATCCATCATGCGCTTCATGGTGAAGCGTGGAGTAATCTTGGTTACAGAGTTCTTGATATATTGAATCCACTCAGGGCTATAACCCTTGCTATTCTTAGCATAGTACAATGGAATAATCTCGTTCTCTAACATCTGATAGATAGTAGCTGCATCCAATTGGTCTTGGTGTGCTTGGTTCTCGTAGGTGCGGTGCTCGGTCAACGCCCAGCCTGCGCCCTCTACATAACCTTCATACCACCAACCATCCTTCACAGAGAAGTTAAGCACACCATTCATCTGTGCTTTCTCTCCAGATGTACCAGATGCCTCTAATGGACGGGTAGGTGTATTCAACCAGATATCTACACCAGAGATAAGGCGCTTAGCAAGACGCATGTCGTAGTTCTCCAAGAAGATAATCTTGCCCATGAACTGTGGCATACGGCTGATTTCGATAATACGCTTGATGAGTCCTTGACCACCACCATCTGCAGGGTGAGCCTTACCTGTGAAGAGGAACTGTACAGGATAGTTAGGGTTATTCACCAGTTTATCCAAACGCTCCAAGTCGGTAAAGAGCAAGTGAGCACGCTTATAAGTAGCGAAACGGCGACCGAAACCGATGATGAGGTTATTAGGGTTCATCTGATCCAAAGCGCGTACGATACGAGCAGGGTCACCCTGAGACTTCATCCAGTCCTTGCTGAATTTCTCCTTGATATAATCCGTCATCTTCTGCTTGAGGCTGAGGCGTGTTTGCCAAATAACCTCATCTGGAATATCGTTATATGGTTTCCACATATCGAGTGCGGATTGGTTTGCCATCCACTCAGCAGGTAGGTATTTCTTATAGATAGCTTTCCACTCGCTGGCAGCCCATGTAGGCATATGCACACCATTGGTTACATAATCCACATGCAACTCCTCCGGGTAGTATCCTTTCCATACAGGGGAGAACATTTTCTTGCTCACCTCTCCGTGCAACCAACTCACACCGTTAGCTTCTTGGCAAGTATTGAGTGCGAAGACAGACATAGAGAATTTCTCGGTGTTGTCTTCCGGGTTGGTGCGACCCATACCGATGAGGTCATGCCACTCGATGCCGAGTTTCTCTGCGTACTCATTCATGTACTTATAGAAGAGTCCCTCTTCGAAATAGTCGTGTCCAGCAGGTACTGGTGTGTGGCAAGTGTATAGACCGCTTGCGCGTACTACTTCCTTGGCTTGATTGAAGGTCAAACCGCTTTGTACGAGGTCCACAAGGCGCTGCAATCCCATGAGTGCTGCGTGACCCTCGTTGCAATGGTACACATCTTTCTTGATACCCAATTTATTGAGCGCGAGCATACCACCGATACCAAGCATTATTTCCTGCTTAATACGGTTCTCCCAGTCGCCACCATAGAGCTGGTGTGTGATAGGACGGTCCCACTCAGAGTTGTGCTCATTATCGGTATCCAAGAGGTAAAGGTTCATACGACCTACAGCCACTTTCCATAAATACGCCTTCACGGTGCGTCCTGGATAAGGCACCTCGATAATCATATTCGAGCCATCCTCGTTCTTCATCTGCGTGATAGGGAGGTTGGAGAAGTTCTGCGCCTCGTAGTTGGCAATCTGTTGTCCCTCTGGAGACAAAGTCTGTGTGAAATATCCGTAGCGGTACAAGAAACCGATAGCCGTCATATCCACATTGCAGTCTGAAGCCTCTTTGATATAGTCACCTGCTAAAATACCCAGACCACCTGAGTAGATTTTGAGCACATGAGTCAATCCGTACTCCATAGAGAAATAAGCTACAGTAGGTTTGTTCTTATCCTTTGGAGTGTCCATGTATGCTCGGAAATCGGCATACACTTCATTCAATTGCTTCATGAATTTCTTATCCTTTGACAACTGCACCATGCGCTCGTAACTGATAGTATTGAGCAGCATGACCGGATTGGAGTTTACACGATGCCACGCTTCGTTGTCAATATAACGGAATAAATCTTTTGCTTCGCCATTCCAAGTCCACCATAGGTTATAGGCGAGCTCTTGCAGTTTGCTTAGATCCGCTGGCAGAGTGGCATGGATATTGCACTCCTTCCAAGAGGTCTGATTTACATTACTAACTTTGATTTTCATTGTAGTATTATTTTAAAATGATATAATTCCTTATTTCAAAAATACAGGTGCCCCATTCGAAAATAGAGCGCCTAATACCCAAAAAGCGTGCAAAAGTACTAATTTTTTTTGAGATATGCAAGAATTTTTGTAATTTTGCACTCGAATTGTATAAATTGAGAACCCTATATAGCATTATGATTGACGAGAAAGAGATATTACGTCGGCGGGATATGCGCGATGTGCTTACCTTTACTATAGACCCTGCTGATGCGAAAGATTTTGACGATGCGCTTAGTCTCAAGCGTAATGAAGACGGCACATGGCAAGTGGGTGTGCATATAGCCGATGTATCGCATTATGTTAAGCCCGGCAGTAAGATAGATGAAGACGCTTATACGCGCGGAACGAGTGTTTATCTTGTGGACCGCGTATTGCCTATGTTGCCCGAAGAACTATGCAATGACCTCTGTTCGCTTCGTCCGCAAGAAGACAAGTTATGTATGTCTGTTGTTTTTACGATGGATGAGAATGCCCGCGTGCTGAAGCATAAGTTATGCCGCACGGTCATTCGCTCTGATGCGCGCCTTAACTATGACGAGGCGCAAGAAGTAATCGTTTCAGGGCATGCTTCTAATGCGGTGGAGGAAGCAATACTTGTTCTCAATAGATTGGCGATAATACTTCGCGCTGCGCGTGTGGCTGCCGGAGCACTCATGGTGGAGCAAGAAGAGATGCGGTTTCAACTGGACGACAAAGGGAACCCTATAGAGATATATTTTGAGCGTCCTAATGAATCGCATCACCTCATAGAAGAGTTCATGCTGCTTGCTAACCGTACCGTAGCCAAGGCTGTGGGCGGCAGGCCATTCGTCTATCGTATCCACGATATACCTGATGAGGAGAAACTATCGGAACTGAAAGCATTCAAGAAGCGTATGGGCGATCGTGTGCAACCACATGTGATAGAAATGCTCACCATACGCGCCATGGCGAAAGCTGTCTATTCGACCTTCAATATAGGGCACTACGGCTTGGCATTTAGTCATTATACCCACTTCACATCGCCTATTCGCCGTTATCCGGACCTAATGGTACATCGGTTGTTAGACAAATATATACTAACCGGCAAAGGAGAAACATTGCCCCGAGAGATACTACAAGAGATGTGTGACCACTGCTCCGTATGCGAACAAGAGGCACAGCAGGCAGAGCGCGAATCGAATAAGATGTACCAAGCCATGTGGATGGCTGAACATGTGGGTGAGATAATGGCGGGACATATATCCGGTGTGACAGATTTTGGATTATTCGTTCAATTAGACGAGAGCCGTTGCGAAGGATTAGTGCATATATCTACCATCGGACAAGACGAATACTGGCAACACGATGAGAAGAACTATCGTCTGGTGGCAGAAAGCATGCAGAAGAAAAAAAACACAAAAAGTGTCAAATCGTACACATTGGGGGACGCTGTCAGAGTACAAGTAACACGCGTGGATGTCAATCGCTCCCAAGTGGATTTCGTTCTTGTAGAGGATGAATGACGAAATAATAACCATAAAATGCAATAATTGATGCGAATTATTTGCATAATTGCCAAAAAAGCAGTACTTTTGTGCTCTATATGAAAAAGACTATTTTCTCCATCTTACTCCTTGCAGCATGCCTCATGTGTGCGCGCGCGGAAACAATAATATTGCGTACGGGCGCTCGCGTGCGTGGGGAGATTATCTTGCAGAATGAGGAAGTGGTCATCATTCGCGATGCTTCAGGTGCACGATTCCAATATCCGCGCGCGGAAGTGATGGAGATTATCGCTACGGAAGAGGCAGAGCCTGAGGTAGAAAAGGAACAAACAATAGAGGTGAGCACGCAGAAGAAAGTCACTGTGTTTGTCGAAGCAGCCGTAGGAGTGGCAGTGCTACCCAAAGATACCGCAGGAGCCGCTATGAGTGTGGATATGTTAGTAGGCTCGTATCAGATAGGCGATAAACATCTATTTATAGGTGGCGGCGTGGGCTATCATGGTTTCTTCCTTGGAGATGAGAAATATAACTTCATGCCTATCGAAGTCGCCTTACGCATGCCGCTCATAGAGCAAAAGCATGCACCGATGTTCGGAATGGCACTCGGATACGGAATAGCGTTAAGCAAAGACTATGTGGGAGGAATATACGCAGGGGTGGATGTGGGATATAGATACGCTATCAATACCAAGAATGCTCTGGTGGTAGCACTATATGCACAATTCCAACAAGCCCGTCTATTAACCACCGAAACAGTAGAAGGGAATATATTTAGCCATGTGACAGGACGCAACCTTGTGGCGTCTGGACTCAAAATAGCAATCTATCTATAAGCATGAGAGCAAAAGAAAATAATAAATATCCAAAGCAAGCGCGTAATAAGCGCATCGCCATCATGCTCAACGAGCGTGAACAGAGGGCATTGGAGAATTTCTGCACGCGATATAATATCACCAACCGCAGCCGATTGATTCGCGAAACACTTATGCGCGCTATTCTCAAGAAAATAGATAATGACCAACCGACTTTATTTGACTAATACATGCAAAAACGCCTCCCGTCGGGGAGGCGTTGCCATTCTCACACAAATCGTGTTACCCTAAATAGGTCATAAGGATGTGGCTTCGTTGTCCTTGGTTGAGTTTGCGGATTGCTTTCTCCTTTATCTGTCGCACACGCTCACGAGTAAGGTGCAGTTCGTCACCTATTTCCTCTAATGTTTTTTCAGGTGTGCCAATACCGAAGAACTTGCGCAAGATATCTGCCTCACGAGGAGTGAGTGTTTGGAGTGCGCGGTTGATCTCCGTAGAAAGAGATTCGTTGATGAGACCTCTATCCGCATTAGGCGAGTCTTCATTCACCATCACATCGATAAGACTATTGTCTTCTCCTTCTACAAACGGAGCATCCACGCTCACATGGCGTCCAGACATCTTTAGCGTCTCCGCAATCTTATCAACAGGCATATCCAATTCCTCTGCCAACTCTTCAGCAGATGGTTTGCGCTCGTGCTCTTGCTCGAAACGCTGATAAGCCTTGTTGATCTTGTTAATCGAACCAACTTGGTTAAGAGGGAGACGAACGATACGACTCTGCTCTGCCAACGCTTGAAGTATAGACTGGCGAATCCACCATACGGCATATGAGATGAACTTAAAACCACGAGTCTCGTCAAACTTCTCAGCTGCTTTGATCAAACCTAAATTACCTTCGTTGATTAAGTCGGACAGACTCAATCCTTGGTTTTGGTACTGCTTAGCTACAGAAACGACAAATCGCAAATTGCTTCGGGTTAGTTTCTCTAATGCGGCGCGGTCTCCATTACGGATGCTGACCGCCAATTCTACCTCTTCCTCCACCGTGATGAGTTCCTCTCTACCTATCTCCTGTAGGTATTTGTCGAGCGATGCTGACTCACGATTGGTGATTGATTTTGTGATTTTTAATTGACGCATGTATAATATGGAAAATATTATATTCTTTTTTAGGTCGGGATTCCTTCGTAATCGACTTTTTATTGAAGTCGGGATTTCTGCGTAATCCCAGCTGCGCGCAGGGCGCTCAGCTCAACCATTCGTTCCGCATTGCCTTACAAGCAAGCTTGACGCCAATCACATTACGAATGGTTGTGATCCGGTCGGGATTCGAACCCGAGACCCACAGCTTAGAAGGCTGTTGCTCTATCCAGCTGAGCTACCGGACCATGGACACGAAAAAACATGCCCATAAAGGCAAAAAGTGCGCAAAGGTACTACTTTTTTTTCAAATACGCAAGAATATGCACTTTTTTTTCTGCTTTTTTACAAAAGAGCATCGAAAAGTTGTGCTAATTCAGGTTTGCGACATGCACCTACATGACGATTAACCAATTCTCCATTCTTGAAGAAAAGCATCGTAGGGATATTCATAATACCATACTCCTCGCATGTGTCAGGATTATCGTCCACATTGAGTTTACCTGCGATAATCTTACCTTCATACTCATTCGATAACTCTTCCAAGATAGGCAGCATCATCTTGCATGGTCCACACCATGGTGCCCAAAAATCAACTACTACTGGTTTGCCTGACGCAATCACATCCTTGATGTTAGCGTCTGTAATTTCAATTGTCATACTGATTATATTTTTTTTATTGTTATTCTTTTCTGATTTGGTTTGCGCAGCAATAGTTCCGTGAGTTGTTCCTCCAAATGCGTCTGTATGGCGCGTTTGACGGAGCGCGCTCCGTTTTTAGGGTCGTAACTCTTCTCGACCAGTTCGTCTATCACCTCTGGGGTTACATACAGTATATGTCCTTGTGCCTTGAGTCGTTCTTGCAGTTTGCCTACTTCGATACGCACGATCTGCGCAATGGTCTCTTTGTTGAGTGGTTCAAAGATGATAGTATTATCGATTCGGTTGACGAACTCAGGTGGGAACTGCTTCTGCAGTGCTTTGAGTAGGGTCTGCTGTGCTGTTTTGCTATTTATCTCTGTACTTGCAAATCCTATGCCACTACCGAAATCTTGTAACTGGCGTGTACCCACATTGCTGGTGAGCACGATAATCGTATTGCGGAAATCGACAACATGTCCCTGGCGGTCGGTGAGTCTTCCTTCGTCCAACACTTGTAATAGCACATTGAAGATGTCAGGGTGTGCTTTCTCTATCTCATCAAAGAGCACGATGGAGTAGGGTTTGCGTCGCACAGCTTCTGTCAGTTTGCCTCCGTCCTCATGGGCGATATATCCCGGAGGCGCACCCACTAACAGGCTCACCGAGTGTTTCTCCATATACTCCGACATATCGAATCGTATGATGGCATCGCGACTACCGAACATCTCTTCTGCCAAGCATTGTGCCAGATAGGTCTTACCCACACCTGTTGAGCCGAGGAAGAAGAATGTGCCAATCGGTTTTTTGGGGTCACGCAGTCCTAATCGGCTGCGTTGGATAGCTTTGACCACAAGTTCTACTGCGTTATCTTGACCAATCACTTTCTTGCGCAGCACAGTATTCATGCTGCGTAGTTGTTCGTTTTCGGCTTTAGCGACGCGTTGTACGGGCACACCAGACATCATACTCACTACGCTCGCCACATCGTCGGTGGTGATGGTATAAGCTGCCGCTTCGGAATCTCCTATTGCTTTTTGTCTCGCATGGCTGCGCGCTCCCACTTCATCCATCACATCAATCGCTTTGTCCGGGAAGGCGCGGTCAATGAGATAGCGTTCGCTGAGTGTAACGCATGCTTTGAGGACAGCATTGGAGTAAACCACATTATGGTAAGCAGCATAGTGCTCGCTGAGGCGTGTGAGAATAGCCAAGCTCTCTTCTGTCGTAGTAGGACGAACGGTTACTTTTTGGAATCGTCTCTCCAATGCTCCGTCTTTCTCAATGGATTTTGCATATTCGGCGGTCGTGGTTGCGCCTATACATTGTACTTCTCCGCGCGCTAACGCCGGCTTGAGAATATTGGCTGCATCGAGTGACCCCTGTGCATTACCTGCACCGATGATAGTATGTATCTCGTCAATAAAAAGAATCACCTCGGGGTGCTTGTTCAACTCACTTATCACTTGCTTCATGCGCTCCTCGAACTGTCCGCGATAGGTGGTGCCCGCTACCATAGAAGCTATATCTAAAGTGATGATGCGTCTGCCGCGCAGCGCACCTGCTTCGTCGGATAAGATGCGTAATGCGAGTCCTTCCACAATAGCAGACTTACCCACGCCTGGTTCGCCAATGAGAATAGGGTTGTTCTTTTTGCGCCTACTCAATATCTGAATGACGCGTTCTATCTCTACCTCTCGCCCTACGACAGGATCGAGTTCTCCTTTCTCTGCTTGTTTGGTAAGGTCGTGTCCGTATTTGTCCAATGCCGTAGTGGTGCCTGTCTGATTGGTGTTGGTCTTTTTATTGGATCGCCAAGCACCATCGCTCACATCGCCTAACTGTCCATTCCCATTCGTAGGTGGCGTGGTGGTGTTATGTGGTTGTCCATACAGGTTGACTAATTGCTGGAAGTCCAGTCCCCATGTCTGCTCCAGATAAGCTGCCGCTTTGTTGATCTCCTCGCGTGTGATAGCCAATAATAGATGTACAGAATGTATCTCTGTAGCATTATACTCTTGGCTAATACGCTCTGCGATACGCAAGATACGCTCCGTCTGCGTACTGCGTGTGATGGGTTCCACTGTGTTGGCTGGTTCTTGTCGATGCTCTCGGTCTAATTGCTCCTTGGCGTCCTGTGGAATGAAATGCGCTTGAAGCAATAAATCGTATGCAGAACCTTCACCCAAACGGATGATGGCGAGCAGTAAATGTATAGCGTCTATGTGCTTACATGCGAGTCTCTCTGCCTCGTCGTGCGCATAGTATAAAATCTTATTCAAATTAGGTGTCAGTTGCATTGTAATAGTTGTTTTTAATTGTAAAAATGCCATGCTATGCCTGCGCGGAATACATCTCTATTCGTGGGGTAACCAGGCATAGTTAAGTAATTGTGGTTGTCTTTCATAAAAAGGCGGTTTATATGTTGGTATTGTGCAAAGAAACGCAGGCGGATAGAGCGTACATAAAAATTAGCATACACATTCATCCATGGATAATTACCTATCTGTGTCTCTTGCTGATTAGCAAATAATCCTGTAGCAGGGCATAGCACAGGAGCTTTGTAGCGCGTGAAATATCGCAGGTCCACACCTATCTGTGCGTCGAGCGCGCGGAACCAAGTGCCGTGGTAGTAGAGGCGGTGTTGGAGGGTGAACATTGGTACCGGCATGATGGTGTCATTCGTTGTATGCTGGAATACCGCTCTATTCTCCAAGTTAATCCACGGAGTGGTGATGTCCAACCCAATATCCGCTGTAATAATCTGCACATTACCATCGTACTGGCGCGGTTTCCAATCGGAGGCGGAGATATAGATGGGATGCGTCTGGTTCTCAAAACTAACATCTATTCTTGGTCTCACCCATTTGGTGGGGTAGTCGAGTGTCGCACCGCCTAAGAAGCGATAAGTGAACCCGAAGGTGTTGTCCCACATGAGGTGGTTGGAGCGGAAATGCTGCAGGTAGAGATTCGGCGTGACACTCTTCGCATAGGCTCTTGCGCGGATATACATTGTGTCTTTGCCCGCCAGAAAGCGCGTCTGGAGCGCACCTTGGACATCAAATTCACCTATCTTGTATCCTAACAAGCATACCTGTCCTTCTACAGTATAATGCACATGTTTGCCGCTACGCTTATGGATGGCACCGCCCACGAAAGTATTGTTCGTCCATCGATAGTCATAGATGCTATCGTATGGCACCGAGTCGGTAAGGAAACGCTGACATTCATTCATGGCGAAAACAGTCGCTCCGAACTTCAGTTTGGTATTATATGCTTCACAAAATGTGACGGCTATAGTATTGCGAATAGTGAGCACATCGGTGGTGTCATTCGTGCGTAGAGGATCGTAGTATGTGGTGTCATAGAATGACTGATTGGCTTCTTTCTCTATATAACGCCGATTGGAGTTGTTCGTCTCGAAGATATGTGAGAAAGTCATCAATGGTATATGCTCCACTTTGATGGTATCCTTATACACCCGCTTCCCATCTTCTACCACCTCAATCGAATCGGTATATTCGCGCTCCTTGGTGATGGCATACTGATTATGCAAATACCCGCTGAGGTACCGATAAGCCGTCATTGCATTAAGACGGGTAGGTAAGTCCTGCGGATTGAGTGAACTGCTTAAGTCCTCCACATCTTGTAATCCACCATTGTCGAATGAACTGAGTTGGCTCCAACCAAAAGAAGCATGCATGCTATAATGCGCTCCATTATAACTGCCCCATACCGAACCACGATATAGTTTGCCGGCGGTATTGGCATAGTGCCCCACCGAATTGAGATAGTCCATCTCCACACCCAAGTTCAGCGGTTTGCCTATGTTGCCTGTAAAGAGAAAACTAATATCATTCTCTTCATGGCCGCTGACAAAACCTTTCTTATACGCCACGGAGGAGAATGGGGTGGTGGTATTGAAGTAGCGTTGTTGCTGCGGTGTCACCACATAAGGCGACCAACACCATGCAAAGGGGTCGTCAATGGTGTATAGCCTGTCTTGCACAATGCGCGAAGCGATAGGCGAGACTAACACATTGCCATTCATGGTACTACTCATCGAATAGCGCTGCTGCAGGTCAATATCATGATAGTTGAGCATAGCCGTGTCGGTGAATGCGATGGTATCAGCTACGGCACTGAAAGAGGGCATCTGCCATGTCTTTATACGCGTAGGAATACGCTTCTGCTGGGCAACAACCATGCAGGTTGCTGCCAGCAATAAACATATTATTAGCCCCCGACGATTCATCAATAACCAGCTACTTATTTGGTGCTCTTTTTGCTCTTCTTGAGTTGTGCTTGTAATTTTTGTATCTCTTCTTCCTGATTGCGAATCGTTTTGAGTAACTCGTTGAGTTCTTCGTTTTCAATCGTGGTAGGATACTGCTCCTCTACGGTCTGCAAGAAATCAGAAAGCACATTCATATAGTTAATGAAAGCATCGTATGCTGATTCATACTGCGTCTCTCCTTGATCTATATGATTCATATTGTGCAAGTAATTGATGTCCTGCAATCTGAGCCAGTTGAGTTTGAGATTCTTATCTTGGCATAGGTGTACACGCTCTGCTACTGCATAGAGTTTTTGTATAGCCTCTTGCTGTAGGTCATTTCCTGTGAAGGTACTGAGGTCTTTAGCCTCTCCGCTCCATGTCAATGGGAATGGCGCTGTGATAACACTCTCTGCTGATAATTTCTTGGCTGCTTCAGATGGAGTCATAAAGCCCATCTCGCGCTCCAATACATAGTATGGAAGTGCTTTGAGGAAGTCGAAAATACCTGTATCGCTGTGCTGACGGATGCCGAAAGTGTCTGCACCTACCCATATATTGATAATCTCCTCTTCTTTGGGTAAAGCAAGCAGTTGATTTGCATATTTCTCTGCGTCAATAGGATAGTTATGCCATGTAGAGTCTGAGAAATGGAAACTAAGTTCGTCGCTCAACCCGGCATTGCGGAGCAATACTTTCATCTTCGGCGCACCAGCGGACTGATACACATAATTAGGACTCTTCCAACTTAAGATATGCTTGGCTCCCTCAGTCATGATAGTCTTGTAACCCATTTTGTACAAGTTGTATGCAGTCTCATCGGTATAGAGCAGTTCGGTATTCCATACAGTCTGCACCTTGGTATTGAGGATAGACTCGATGAGTTTGGCTTGTAATTCCATTTGTGCCTTGAACTCATTCAAATCGTATTCGGATGCCAGAGAGTAGCTGTAAGGTGCAGCTACAAACTCTACACATTTCGTTGCTGCCAGTTCTTTGAGAATATCAATCATCTCGGGACTAAACTGCTCAAATAGTTCTATCATCGTACCGCTTACGCTTAGTGCACAATGGAACTTATTCTTGCTTAGATTAATCATGTCGCGCAATGTATGGCATAGAGGCATGTACGATGTGTGTACCAACCAGTTTACATGATCTTCAGTAGCCATGTCATCGTAGTAATAATGGTCATTGCCAATCTCAAAAAAACGATAACGCTTCAGACGATAAGGACTGTGCATCTGGAAGCAGAAACATATATTTTTCATAATAACAATAATTTTTCTTTAAACATTACACATTCAGTATTATAATGTGTGGTTAATAACTCCGTCGTATATCCCTCTTACTTTCAATCCGGCATCGTACCAGCGGATGGTATTCACTTCGGCTTTGCCTAACTCATGCAGACTCTTATACATGGCAGGGTATTTGACGATAGCATAGATAGCATCTGCCATTGCATCTATATCCCAATAGTCGGTTTTGATGGCATGCTTTAGAATCTCTGCGCATCCCGATTGATGTGAGATGATAGATGGACAACCTACCTGCATGGCCTCTAAAGGCGATATACCAAATGGTTCGCTCACAGATGGCATGATATAGACATCCGACATAGCAAGCATCTCTTGTACTTGTTTGCCTCGCATAAAACCAGGGAAATGAAATTTATCGGCAATACCTCTCTTGGCTACCAAATCAATCATCTCTTCCATCTTATCTCCACTACCTGCCATTACGAAGCGTACGCCGTCTGTCTTACTGAGCACACGCGCTGCGGCTTCTACGAAATACTCTGCTCCTTTCTGCATTGTGATACGACCAAGGAAAGTGACGAGTTTGTCTTTTCGTGCAGGTTTGGTAAATTCATCAGGATTAGCCAATGGTTCCACAGCATTATGCACGGTACTTACTTTATGAGGCGGTTGCCCATATTTCTCGATTACCGTGCGGCGTGTGAGTTCACTCACGCACATAATATGGTCGCATTCGTCCATGCCACGCTTCTCAATAGCATAAACGGTAGGGTTTACATTTCCGCGACTGCGGTCAAAATCAGTGGCATGCACATGGATGACCAATGGTTTGCCGGTAATCTGCTTGGCGAATACACCTGCAGGGTAGGTGAGCCAGTCGTGACTATGGATGATATCAAACTCCAAACTATGTGCAAGCACACTGGCTACGGCTTCGTAGTTGTTAATCTCTTCTATCAAGTTGTCTGGGTAGCGACCAGAGAAAGAAATGCAACCTAAATCATCTGTACCAATACGGCGGTAGTCGTATCGAATACCATTACGCAAATGGAAATATTCTTCCGCACTCATCTTACCTGCCATGCGTTCTTGGACATAGTGGTAGTCATTCTCTTTCCATACTACGGGTACGCTATTGGCGCCGATGATGCGAAGGAATGATTGGTCTTCGTCTCCCCAAGGTTTAGGAATTACAAAAGTGATGTCCATATCTTCTTGCTGCGCCATGCCGCGTGTCAATCCGTAGCTGGCAGTACCTAATCCACCTAAGATATGAGGAGGGAATTCCCATCCGAACATTAGTACTTTCATTGTTGTTCCTCCTTTCCTTGTTTGTTATTGTATCTCTTGAGCGTGTCTATAATACTGATTACGGATGCCACGCTGGAGGCGGAACTCATACCGCCATGTCCTTTGTAAGGTGGGTTGCCGTCATAAAACTCATTGAGTGTACCAATACACAACTCACTCATCTCTTGCTCGTAACCAATGAGTGTACGGTCCATAAAAGCGACTCCGCTCCGCTCATACACATTCATGTAAGCACGCGAGTAGGCTGCGATAGTAGATGGCCATACCACACCATTATGCAGACTGCGGTCGCGCTCCAACTGATTACCATAATACATAGGACGGTAGTTACCGCTCTTAGGTGATAGACTGCGCAATCCGCGAGGTGTCAGGAGTTCTTTTGTACATATATCTACCACCGCTTTTTGCTGACGCTTATCCAACGGACTGAATGGCAATCCAACAGCCCAAATCATATTAGGACGCACCTCTTTATCGGCATAGTCGTTAACCACGAAATCATATAGATAAACGCCATTCCAGAAGGTCTTTACGAAAGCGTCTTTGGCGATGTTAGCCTGATATTCCATCAAGTCTGCACTCGTTTCCTTACCCATCTCACGCAGCATCTCGGCCGTGAAGAGCATCGCATTATACCACAAAGCGTTTATCTCTACCACATAACCTGTGCGCGGGGTAATAGGCCACCCGTTTTCCGTGGCATTCATCCATGTGGCAGGCCGTTTGATACCATCTACCCAAATCAAACCATTACGGTGAAGCAAAGCACGCGGATGGTTCAGCTTGCGATAAAAAGTGATAATATCGGCACATAATTGTCCATATAAATCAGCAGCCTCGCGTAAAGAGTATTTATGTGCGAACTTCTGAATGGCGCGAATAAACCATAATAGCACATCGGGTTCGTCCATTCCTGTCATCTTGATATTCTCCAAACGACCATTCATAAAGTCAAGTACTTCAGGAATAGCTGTCTTATTGATAATCGCATCCCAATACTCAGGACGGTCGATGTCTAATGTACAACTGGCAACGGAGAAGAAAGTAGTGCGGGCATCGGCTTGAAACCATGGATAACCAGCTAATAGGTAGCACTTGTCTCCTTCGCGCTTGTAGAACTGACCGGCGGAGTTCTTGAGCGTACTGAACATATCTTCACGACTAATACGACGACCCAACTCTTTCTTCCAAGTGTTCTTGAGCGTGCTTGTCTGACATTCTGTGATGCCAGCAGAGAAAATAATACTCTCGCCTTTCTTAATGGGCAATTCGAAATAACCAGGCACTAACAAGTCTTCTTTGTAATCATACCCACGCTCACGCTCCTTGATATACTCAATCCCTTTGTACCACTGTGGATTATGGATGTACTGCACCGCCTTGTTAAACTGCATGTATAGGTTGGGGAAATTAGCATACATCCGATTAAATCGACCATTTTCGCACTCATCCATATTGCTGGAAGCGATAGGATTTTCTTGCGTTAGCTCGTTCACAGAGCGGAAAGCTAAGAAAGGACGGAAACGCAAGATGGTAGGACTGCTCGACTCCAATAGGGTGTAGCGAATCAATACGCGTGGTTCAAAACTGACCAACATACGCTCTTTCTGTAGCACTACAGCACCCACGCGGTATGTAGTACGAGAAATGATTTCGCAGTCAAACTCACGGATGTACTTGTGCCCATTGGGGGAGAAAGTGTGCTCACCGTATTGGTGCAGACCTAAGTTGAATTCTGCGCCGTGCTGAATAACTGTCTCGTCCAGCGAACTGAGAAGCACATAATTGTCTTTGCCCAACTCAGGCAGAGGCATCACCAGTTGACCATGATACTTGCGTGTGTTGCAATCAACAAGTGTAGTGGAGTTATATACCCCCGCGCGGTTGGTTCGAATCATCTCTTTCTGAAGCGAGCGCTCCAGATTAACAAGTACTGTCTTGTCAAAATTTAGATAACTCATAATAGTATGGATTAGTTGTATTTGCCACCAAATTTCTCTTGTGCATCAGCTACAAAATGCTTGATACGTTGCTCTTCCTCTTTCTTGCAGATGAGTAAGATGCCATTCTGCTCAGCTACAATCATATCTTGCATGCCTTGTATCACAGCTAACTTACCTGGCTCCAAGGTCACTACATTGCCCTCGCTTTCGTAAAAGAGTGCCTCGCTATGCAGACTCACATTGTTCTTCTCATCTTTATCGCTCAACTCATATAGCGAACCCCATGTGCCCAAGTCACTCCAACCAAAACTGGATGGCATCACATATACATTCTGTGCCTTTTCCAGGATACCATAATCAATGGAGATATTAGGGCATTTGGGAAATATATCTTCAATAAAAGCCTCTTCTTTTTCTGTACCCATCAGCAATTCGCCCTCGCGGAAACGGTCTGCTACTTCCGGTAATAAATAACGGAAAGCCTCGCTGATAGTTTGTAAATTCCACACGAAAATACCACTATTCCATAAGAACTCACCACTATTGACAAAAACCTTTGCCATTTCTAAGTTTGGCTTTTCGGTAAATGTCTTCACAGGGAAAATATCGGATGTGCTGATAGCATCTGGTTCTTTGTTATACTGAATGTAACCATAACCGGTCTCTGGGCGTGTAGGACACATGCCTAATGTGAGAATGGCTTTGTTCTGCGCTACGAAATCAAATGCTTTGGAGATTGTATTGCGGAATGTCACTTCGTCCAAGATAAGATGGTCACTCGCCGCTACTACCATATTCACCTTCATCTCAGGCCTGCTCCAGTCTTGGTTCTGCGCTGTAAGCCCAGCCTTACGCAAAGCAATAGCGCGGATATGAGAGACTGCATAGGCAATACACGGAGCTGTGTTACGCCGAGCCGGTTCGCATAAAATCTGCTTCTCGTGCAAATCGGGTACTTGCTCCAGAATAATCTTCTTGTACGCCACATTTGTCACGATGAGCATGTTCTCAATAGGTACCAATGGGCGGAAACGGTCCACCGTCATCTGCAGCAGACTGCGACCCGTGCCGAAGAAGTCAAGAAACTGTTTTGGCTTCTCGCTGCGGCTGAATGGCCAGAAACGACTGCCTACACCGCCCGCCATGATTACGCAATAATTGTTTTCTTTGTTCGTCATAGTTGTATATGTGTTTTTCTGTATAAGATGAATAATTAGCGTGCAAAGATACAAAATAATAATGATATGTGCAAGCGCGCGCAATCTTTTTTTATAAAAAAGAACTTTTTAGGCTAAAAAAATATAACTTTCCACTTTCCACTTTCCACTTTCAACTATTTTAACTACCTTTGTGTCGTAATTTGGAATAAACTATGCAAAAAAGACTACTTATAGCATGTCTGATTATTGTCGCAGCGATGTTGGTAGCATGTAGTTCGCCTACATCTCCGCGTCCGTATGGCTATTATCGTATTACTACGCCCGATACTTTGTATCGTTCGTTTGCTTCGTATGGTGCTGAGATGCAGTCATATCCCTATGATTTTGATTTGTCATGCAATGCGCAAGTGCTGATGCGTGAAAAGGAGGGAGAGCGTTATTGGGTAAACCTCTATTATCCTGCTTTGGATGCTACTATCCATTGTTCGTACAAACCTGTGAATGGTAACTTGCGTGAATTGACGAATGACGCATTAGAATTTGTCTATAAAAACGCCTCGCATGCTACCTCTATCCCAGAGCGTGATTATGCGCATCCGGAAGCGAATGTGTATGGAGTACTATTTGATTTAGAGGGAAATACAGCTTCCTCGTGCCAATTCTTACTGACGGATTCTACCCATCATTTTTTTAGGGCTTCGGTCTATTGTAATTGCCCCCCAAATGCAGATTCATTGGCACCGGTATATGAATATCTTCGTACAGATGTGATACGCTTAATAGAATCCTTTCAATGGAAATAACTATGACTCAATCCGTAATAGCACATATACTTGATTCCCAGGTGGCAAAGAAGCCTTTATTGGCGATGTTACTTGACCCTGAGAAAGCCCAAATAGACAGTTTGCCTGTCACGGAGCAGGTGAAGCCAGACTTGTTTTTTGTGGGTGGTTCGACAGGAGGAGATATGACGAATTTTGTGCGTGCATTACGAGCAAGAATAAATTCGTTGAGTCTGTCTGTCCCGATTGTTCTTTTTCCGGGTAATGCGTCGCAGTTTACTCCGGAAGCAGACGCGTTGCTGTATCTGAGTCTGTTATCAGGACGCAACCCGGAGATGTTAGTAGGGCAGCAAGTCATAGCCGCGCAGGCGGTGAGAAAATCGGGTATAGAAACCATCCCAATGGGGTATATACTCATCGACGGAGGAGTGGAAACGAGCGTTATGCGCGTCTCAGGTACTACACCAATCCCCAATGATGATATTAGTACGATTGTGGCTACATCTATTGCTGCCGAACTGATGGGAAAGAAAGTCATCTATTTAGAGGCTGGAAGTGGTGCAAAAGTGCCGATTTCATCGGAAATAATCGCAGCCGTCAGAGCGGCCGTCTCTATACCGATTATAGTAGGTGGAGGCATTCGCACGCCCCGGCAGATGCGCGATGCATATGAGGCGGGAGCAAACATAGTGGTGATAGGTAATCATTTTGAGTCTAATCCGGAGGACTTGTCCTTGTTTGTACCTAAAGCACCCACTGTTTCTTTCTCCGCCGAAGACGAGCGCTATATGTCGCTTGCATTAGTGGAGGCACATAAGGCATTGGAGGCAGGTGAAATACCAATAGGATGTGTCATTGTCTCCGAGCGACAAATCATTGGTAGGGGGCATAACCTTACCGAGATGCTGCAAGATGTGACGGCACATGCAGAGATACAAGCCATCACAGCAGCTACGCAGACTGTGGGTGGGAAATACTTGCCGGATGCGACTTTGTATGTCACGGTCGAACCATGTGCTATGTGTGCAGGGGCTATCGGTTGGGCGCAGATAAAGCGCATCGTGTATGGCGCTCCTGACCCTAAACGCGGATACACGCAACTGGCTCCTCATACCTTGCACCCCAAAGCGCAAGTTGCACATGGAGTGTTGGAAAAAGAGTGTAAAGAATTGATGCAACACTTCTTCGTACAAAAAAGAACCAAGTAATAAATCTAAAATCTAAAATTTGCAATCTAAAATCTAAAAATATGAAACTACCATCCATTCCATCGTATATATTCCGCATTGGTTTATTTGCGGTATTGGCAGCGCTTGTCGTGCTCATGTTCCCACGATATACGAATGCGTTTCGTTACCATTATGAGATAGGCAAACCATGGGGGTATAATGCGCTCACAGCTGATTATGACTTCTTGATTTACAAGACAGATAAGCAAATGGCGGAGGAGCAGAAGCATCTCATGTCTGGTTTCTCGCCATGTTTTAAGTATATACCCAAGGTGCAACGCCAAGTGATGGTTATCTCGCACCAAGACATGGATTGGATTAAAGAAGAAGGATATGCTACTATCTCGCTTGTGCAAAATAATGTGCATCGAAAGCATTTATTATCAGAGGTTTATACACCTAAATCGGCGTATGAGCGCTATGGATATGAATGTGCGCAAAATCTGGTGTTGGATACAATACTCACGAATTCAATGCGCACGAAATTATTGTCTTCTCTCTCTCCAACACAAGGAATGGTGCAAAAAGGAGAGCGGATTATTGATAAAGGAGAGATAGTAAATGAACGCACATATCAGATATTACAATCTTTGGCAAGAGCTACAGAGGAGGAGAATGCAGGGCATAATCAGCGGATATGGTCAGTAATGGGCAAGTCGATGTTGGTGGCATTGTTCTTGTGTTTGTTTGTGATATATTTATATGTATTCCGTAAGCAGTATTTGGATAATTTGTCGATGGTCTTATTCTTCAATATATTGATGTTGATAGTGGTAGGACTGGCTTGTTTGGTATTGAGATTTGAATTGTCTATCTATATTATTCCTTTCGCGTGGGTACCTATATTGACGCGCGTATTCTTTGACTCGCGTACAGCCTTATTCTTGCATTTTACTACTGTGCTGATAGTTTCTATTATCACTCCTGCTCCTGTTGAGTTTTTCTTTGTGCAGATGGTAGTTGGTATGGTAGCTGTTTCTTCGTTGAGTGATATGACTCGCCGTGCACAATTGGTGCAGACATCTGCATGGATCTTTGCGGCGCAAGTGGTGGCATATACATCAATTGTTTTCGCGCAGACGGGTGCATGGACTGCTCTCAATCCGTGGATATATCTGCATTTCTTCATATGTGCATTGCTAACGATTGGTTGCTATGGACTTATTTATGCTTTTGAAAAACTATTCCATTTTATATCGTCTATCACATTGGTCGAACTGACAGATATCAATTCGCATCTTTTACTCAGCTTGGCAGAAAAAGCACCGGGCACTTTCCAGCACTCGATGCAAGTGAGTAACTTGGCTTCAGAGGCTGCCAAAACAATCGGAGCAAACGCGTTGTTAGTGCGTACGGGGGCACTATACCACGATATAGGTAAGATGGCTAACGCACATTATTTCACGGAGAACCAGCAAGGGATGACCAATCCTTTGTCTTCTATGCAACCCCAAGAGGCTGCGCAGTTGATTATAGCCCATGTGACGGAGGGAGAGAAAATAGCACGCAAGAATAGATTGCCGGAAGTGATAGTTAATTTTATTCTCACCCATCATGGCACATCGCTCACGCGCTATTTCTATAATACATATTGTAATGCGCATCCGGAGGAGAATGTGGATAAGACGGCTTTCCAATACCCGGGTCCTAAACCTGCCACCAAAGAGGCGGCAATACTCATGATGGCGGATGCTATCGAAGCGCGCTCGCGAAGTATAGAAGAACTCACAGAGCAGAAAATAGCGGAGGTGGTGGACCAGATGATTGACGCACAAATAGCAGATGGACAGTTCTCCGAGACACCGCTCTCATTCAAGGATGTAGAGGATATACGCCGTGTCTTCAAAGCGCGTCTTATTTCCATGAATCATCATCGTATTTCATATCCTACACTCAATAAATAATCGTTATTTTGGCAAAGCATCAGTTATATTTGGCGCCGATGGAGGATGTGACCGATCCTGCTTTTCGGCATTTATGCAAACGCTATGGAGCGGACCGTGTCTATACCGAGTTCGTCAATGCAGACGCGCTCACAAGGGATATTGAATCCACTACGCGCAAACTGCGTATCCATGACACGGAGAGACCTGTCGCTATACAGATTTATGGTAGAGAACCGCAGTCCATGGTGGACGCGGCGAAGATAGTGGAGCAGGTGCAACCGGATTTTATTGACATCAATTTTGGTTGTCCGGTCAAGAAAGTGGCAGGCAAAGGGGCTGGAGCGGGATTGCTGCGTGATGTGCCTAAAATGCTCTCTATCGCCAAAGCGGTAGTGGATGCGGTGCAGATACCTGTAACGGCGAAAACACGCCTCGGATGGGATGATAATGACTTACACCCGGCACCGGGCAAAACTCCTTTCATCGTGGACTTGGCAGAAGCGTTGCAGGACTGCGGAATAACGGAATTGGCTATTCACGGGCGGACGCGCGCGCAAATGTATAGAGGAGAAGCGGACTGGACACTTATCGGACAAGTGAAAAATAACCCCAGAATGCACATCCCTATTATTGGTAATGGAGATATAACGAGTCCACAGCAGGCAAAAGACTATTTCGACCGTTACGGAGTGGATGCTATCATGATAGGAAGAGCTACTTTTGGTTGTCCATGGATTTTCGCGGATATTAAAAATCACTTATTCCCCGATATGCCACCCATCCCCTCGCCCACAGGGGATATGGCAGCATGTGTGGAAGTGCTCAAGGAACATGTCATTCGCGCTATTGAATGGTGCGGAAATGATGAGAGAAAAGGTATCGTTCATTCCCGCAGACATTTCGCTGCCTCGCCGGTTTTCAAAGGGCTTACGGATTTTAAACAGACACGCATAGCCCTCCTCCGCGCAGATACCAAGGACGAAGTATTCACTATCATGGACGAAATAGTCAATAAATGGGGGAATAGTAAATAATCTAAAAATCTATTTCTACTATTTCTACTATTTCTTCTATTTAGGCTAGTTGGGCTAGATGGGCTAGTTAGGCTAGAAAAATAATACTCACTACTCACTACTCGATAATGTAAAATTTATCTTTGTTTATCGCCGCTGGACTCAATGCTGTTTGTTAGGGGACGGCAGACATTCTGCCGGCAAGAGAGAAAGATTATTAAGGCGCATTATATGCTCGCATATAAATGCGGATTAAGAAGATTACGCTCAAGGCCGCGTAGCCCAATAGGCATAGCGGGCGTGACAAAGAGCATAGAGACCAGAGGTGTTTATCTAGGTTTATTTACCATTATAAATCATCCGCCGTCGTTTTTGGTTAACTAATAAAAAATGTTTTTTATATTTTCATTTTGTTTTTATTATTTTTGTTCGATAAAAATATAGAATACACAATACAATGAGAAATTTCTTTTACTCCAACGCTCTCTGGCTCTCTATGATAGTAGGTGTCGTAGGCTATAAATGGCTGCACTATGGCAGTCCTATATTACCTACGCTCATCTTTCTGATGCTTTTCTTTACATTCTGTAAGATTGACCCCAAAGACTTACGCCTCCGCGCATGGCATTGGGCTGTCTTGGTGGTGCAAATAGTTATTAGTATAGCCACTTATTATCTGCTCATGCTTCTTACCCACGATGTGGTGGTAGCCCAAGGACTTATGATGTGTTTTATAATGCCCACAGCCACAGCAGCGCCTATCATCGCAGGTAAGTTAGGAGGCTCAATACAAAACCTCACCACTTTCACGCTCTTGAGTAATTTCGCAACGGCTATTGTGGTGCCTCTTTTCTTCCCGCTTATCTATCAAACGGATGGAATGACTTTCTGGCATGCTTTCTCGCTTATTATCAGTCGTATAAGTCCTCTTTTGTTGGGACCTTTTGTAGCAGCATGGCTGCTCAGATGGGCATACAAATTATGCCGGCGCTCTTTTGAACTCCCTCACGCACTTGCCTCGATGCCGTTCTATTTGTGGGTCGGAACAATTGTTTTTCTAATGGCGCAACTCACCAATAGTATTATTGCCGATAGGTCTTCTATACAATTTTCTACTGTTGTTTGGCTTTTGGTCGGTTCGTTTCTTTCCTGCCTTATTCAGTTCTTTGCAGGTAAGTATATTGGTTGGTGCCTTCCTGCCGCTACCAAAGGACATGAGTATGAAGAAGTACTACTTAATCCCAAAACGCCGCGTGACATGCCTACTATCAGTAGTATTACGGCAGGACAGGCTTTTGGACAAAAAAACACTACATTAGGGGTATGGATGGCGCAAACTTATCTAAATCCTTTATCGGCTTTAGGTGCTGCGGCATACATCATCTGGCAGAACATCTTCAATTCTGTTCAGCTCTCCCGCGCCGCCCACGGTAAGAGAATATAAATCTTTCCCTCCCTTTCTTCTCACTACTCAGTACACCCTACTCACTACTCATTTCCGAGCCAATCGTTAGAGATAAGTTAGTGGTTACTTAGAAGTTTGTTGGTAGTTATTATACCTTCTCTATACCCTCTCTATACCTTCTGGGATATCTATGCTATCTATGCTATCTATGCTATCTATGTCTTCTAGTTCGGCTAGATGGGCTACTTGGGTTAGTTCGGCTAGATGGGCTAGTTTGGCTAGTTTGGCTAGTTAGTCTGGAGCTCTAGAGCTCTGGTTCTCCAGCCCTCTAACAGCTTTAGCGGTCTAACTTCTAATAATGAAATGGTCTTAATGTAAATTTTATCTGTGTTTATAGCTGGCGGAGGGTATGTGGCTATTGATTAGGCGGCAGAGTCCTGCCGGCGGGAGAGGAAGATTATTAAGGCGCATTTATGCCCGCATAAAATGCGGATTAGTTGTTTACGCTCGAAGCCGCGTGGGCTGAAAGCATAGCGGTGGTGGGTTCGTCGTTTTTGATTACCATTAAAAAGTTTTCTCTATTTTTATTTTGTTTTTAGTATTTTTGTTTACAATTACCAAAAAAAGCATTTTTTATTTGCGCATATCAAAAAAAAGTTGTATCTTTGTGCCCGAAATAGAGAATACTATTAGTTTTACTAATTTTATAAATAAAACCAATCTTTTTTATTAATTAAAATTCTTTAATCATGAAGAAATTATTTACTATTCTCGCTGCAATGTGCTTCGCAGGAAGTATGATGGCAGCAACTGCAACTATGCAGTACAAAGGCACTACCACTACCAATATGGCAGATGGCGCGAACAATGCCGCTACTGTTGGTCTGGATGCAGATTTGTTTAATGTGGTTTCTGACAAAGGTTCGACAAACAACTACATCGGTTTGAACAAAGCGGGTACAATCCGTTTGTATGCGCATAAGGACTCAGGTAATGGCAACATTCTTACAGTAACTATTTTGGATGGTACTATTGATGCAATCACTTTAGATGTAGCCCAGACAGCTACGTTTGAGGTAAAAGCAGGTGAAAATGTGGTAACTGCAACCGAGGGAACTACCTATGCTATCGGTGCAACATCGTTTGTTATTCAAAATAAAACACAAGGAGCAACCACACAACTTCATCTGAATAAAATTGATATCACTTACACATCTTCTACATCTACTCCGGAGCAACCAGGTGACACCACCGTTACTCCAGAAGTGAAAGAGTTCTATAATGTAGCAGAGGCTATCGCTGCATATGATAAGGGTGAACTGGCAAAGAATGATTTCGTTTCTGTAAAGGGCGTTGTTACAAAGATGGATATCAAACCAACCAACTTTGTTAAATATGGCTCTGTAAATATCTATTTGGCAGATGCTACTGGCGCTGCAGGTGAGTTTGAACTCTATAACTGCTATTCCTTAGAGAAAGATACATTCGCTACAACAGATCCTACTTTTGATGCTACAAGTACATCTTGGCTTTCTTTGACTGCCGCAACAGACCGTAATGGTAAAACAGTTAATGTAGGTGATACCGTTATTGGTTATGGTAAAATTACATTGTATAATACTACTTACGAACTCAATACAGGTTGCTACTTGACAAGCGTTAAGAGCCCAGCTCCAGCTGCTACTGTTGTTACCGTTGAGAATACTACCGTTTCTGAAATGGCACAAAACCTCGTTCTTCAAGGTCAATGGAACGAGAAATCTGTTACTATTTCCTTGTATCCTGGCGCAACTAAAGGATTTGGTGTTTACTCTGGAGAAGGAGAAGGTGACTTCTGGGGCTCAATCGGCACAACTGACTTGTTCGCTAATGGCACAGACGCTACCTACACCGACAATGGTAATGGTACTTTCACTTTCAAGGCTACTATGAAAGATGCTACTAATGCACAATACGACATCACCATGAATGGTGCTATCCCTGTTCAGAAAACTTACACCGTAGCAGGTAGCTCAGATGTTGCTTTCGGCACCGCTTGGGACCCAACAAATACAGAGAATGATATGACCCTTATGAGTGGTACTATCTATTCATGGATGAAAGAAGGCTTAACTCTCCTTGCTGGTGATATTATGTTCAAGGTTTGTGAGGATCACGCATGGACAACTGCTTATCCTGCGCAAGATTACAAACTCACTATCCCAGAGACAGGTATCTATACAGTAATGATTATGTTCGATGCTGCTTCTGGTGTTGTAGATGCATTCGCTGAGAAAACTGGTGATGCTGTAGTTATTCCTACAGTAGCAATGCACGGTAACTTCGCTGGTCCATCTGATTGGAAAGATACCGAGAACTTCACCATCGCTGCTGACAACAAAACAGCTACTCTCGTACTCAATCTGGAGGCAACCACAGATAAACCTTATGAGTTCGGTATGCGTATTGGTGGTAAAGGTAACTGGACATCTAATGGCGTAGCATTCACACGCGAGAATGCTTCTGCAGTAGTTGTTTCTGGTTCTGGTAACCTCACACTCGTTGCTGACGTGGCTGGTGAATATACTTTCACTTGGACATACGAGACCAACACCCTCGCTATCACTTTCCCTGCTAAAGAGGAACCAAAACCTGCTACTTGGGACGAAATCGTATTCACAGAAGTAGCTGTTGCTGGTACACTTGATGGCGCTGTATTCGCTGCTGCTACTAACGCAGCATTCACACTCACTTTGGTGGATGGAGATGGCAAGCTGGTAGTTGACGCTAACGAGGCTACTTATGGTACCGCGGAGGAGAACGCAACTTATACACACCGCCTCAAAATTGGTGGCAAGACTTCTGCTAAGAGATCTATGACATTAGCTATCCCTGCTGATGGTAAGCTCCGCGTAGCAGCTCGCTCAAGCAGCAGCTCTGACGAGACTCGTACATTGGTTATCAAGCAAGGTGATGTTGAACTCTACAACCAAGTTGTAAAAGACGCTGACAAAGTAGATGGACGCTACCCATATGCATATGCAGACGTTAAGAAGGGTACTGTAACTATCGAGCTCCCAGTTAATGCACTCAACTTCTATGCATTTGGCTTCCAAGCTGTTGCTGGTCCTACAGTAGGTTTCGAAAATATCGAGGCTACTGAGAAGGCTGTGAAGTTCATTGAGAACGGACAAATCTTCATCCTTCGCGATGGTGCTGTATTCAACCTCATGGGCGCACGCGTAAAATAATAATATAGGAGTGTTTAGCCACTAAGACTCGTTACTTTTATAGTTGATCAGCGCTTAGTAGTAAAACACTATACCTCAAAGACGGTTTGCTTCTGCAAGCCGTCTTTTTTTATTCCACCCTCCACCTTTCACCCTAATCCCTAGTTCGGCTAGATGGGCTAGTCAGAATAGTTTATCTAGAAATCTAAAAATCCAGAAATCTAGATATCTATCCCCAGCAATAGGTTTGCTGTTTTTGAAGCGAAGCGCTTTTTTGTTAGTGAGTGAAACGAACGCGTTTTTGTAAGAACCCAGCAGCGATTTGTTAAATCGTCTGCGACGAGAGTAAAAATTAAGGCGCATTTATGCTCGCATAAAATGCGGATTAGTTGTTTACGCTCGAAGCCGCGTGGGCTGAAAGCATAGCGGTGGTGGGTTAGTCGTTTTTGATT
>JAZNGV010000018.1:0-82982 GCA_045576595.1 Paludibacteraceae bacterium
TTTGATAGCAGAACGATGGCCGTACCAAGGAACACTTGAACTATATGTATAATCTGCCATGGCGCCAGTACCGCTGATGGTGAGATCACCTGTCTCGGTATTCAATTCCCATGTAAGATTGTCACCGCATGTGCCGCTCTGCGCACTTGCTATTCCTACGCTGGCTATCAGCACAAGGAGAAAAGTGAAAAGTTTTTGTTTCATACGATTTTTTTTAAAAGATTAATATTGTTGTTTGTTTAAAATCAATAAGGTCTCTAAGGTCTGTAAGGACTTTAAGGACCACAGAGACAATAGAGGTGATATAAAGACACACAAAAAAGCGTGAACTTTCGTTCGCTCTATTTGATTCTTTGAGGTTCTGGACTACCTTACTTATTCAAATATACGCACGGAAAACTCACGCTGAAAACGCGAGCGTGCATAAACCGTACTTGAATAAGTAATGATTTTTGAAAGTGTCCAGTTTTCAAAGAATCAAGTCTGGGCTTATAACGCTTATTTAGCGGCACAACGCTTTGCACCTATATGTCAATTTATAATTCAAAGTGCCCGTAGGCATCATTTGCGGCTGCAAAGATAGTATTTTTTTTTGAAAGTACCAAATTTGCATGGTAGATTTTGTAAAATTTTAGCCTAACTAGATTAACTAGAAGAACTAGCATAATAGGAACGAGGGATAGAGACCGGGTTAAAATCCTGTATAACAAACAAAGTTCTGCGCTGACGCACAGAGAACCTAACAAAAAATCAGCAAATAGGTAGCATAGATAGTCCTCAAAGGTATAGAGAAGGTATAGAGAAGGTATGATAACCATCAACAAACTTCTAAGCAACCACTAACTTATCTCTAACGCTTGGCTCGAAAAATGGTCGGGCTATAGGAGTGACTAAAACTGAAAAAGGTTGACTCGATAACTGAGATGGAATCTTAAAAATCGTAAACTTTTGACTCGATACCTAAAAGGGTTGATTTAATACCTGAAAAGGTTGACTAAGTACAAAGTAGTGAGAAAGAACGATAAGGTCTTTAAGGTCCCTAAGGACGATAAGGACGATAAGGACGATAAGGAAGCCTAACTAGATTAACTAGCCGAAGTAGCCTAACTAGATAAAATAGCCCACTACACATTACACATTACACACAAAAAAAATACTCGCGCGCTTGCGTATGTCAGAAAAAAGTGCTATCTTTGTAGCCGATTATTAAAATTACACAAATAGCAGACTATTAATTTTTACAACCATGATAAAAGACGCTGAATTATTTGCACTCATTGAGAAAGAGCAGCAAAGACAAGAAAAAGGTATCGAACTGATTGCCAGTGAGAACTTCGTTAGCCCACAGGTTTTAGCCGCAATGGGTAGTGTTTTAACCAATAAATACGCAGAAGGATACCCTGCACACCGCTATTACGGCGGATGCGAAGTGGTGGACCAAGTGGAAGAATTGGCACGCATGCGACTCAAACAGCTCTACGGGGCAGAGTATGTGAATGTGCAGCCACACAGTGGTGCACAAGCTAACATGGCTGTTTTCATGGCTTGTCTCAAAGCGGGTGACACTTTCATGGGACTAAACCTCAGTCACGGCGGTCACCTCAGCCACGGTTCGGCAGTGAACTTCTCCGGACTGATGTTCAATGCGATAGCATACAACTTAGACGAAGCCACTGGTTTGATAGACTATGACAACTTAGAGTTGACCGCCCGCACCCACAAGCCTAAACTGATTGTAGCTGGTGCGAGTGCGTATAGTCGCGAATGGGATTATGCGCGTATCCGCCGCGTGGCAGATGAGATTGGTGCTATCTTCATGGTGGACATGGCTCACCCAGCCGGTCTGATTGCCGCAGGATTATTAGACAACCCATTGAAACATGCCCATATTGTAACCAGTACGACTCACAAGACCCTGCGTGGACCACGCGGAGGTATTATCTTGATGGGCAAAGATTTTGACAACCCATGGGGCAAGACCACTCCAAAGGGCGAGATAAAGAAGATGAGTGCCCTACTCGACTCTGCTGTTTTCCCTGGTACACAAGGCGGACCATTAGAACATGTGATTGCAGCTAAAGCCGTGGCGTTTGGTGAAGCGTTGACCGATGATTTCAAGCGTTATCAGCAGCAAGTGCAGGTTAACGCCCGCGTAATGGCTCAAGCATTCATGGATATGGGATATAAAGTGATTAGTGGCGGAACAGATAACCACTCGATGCTTATTGACCTGCGTACTAAATATCCTGATTTGACCGGTAAAGTGGCAGAGAAAGCATTGGTATCGGCTGACATCACTACCAACAAGAACATGGTGCCATTCGATAGCCGTTCAGCCTTCCAGACATCCGGTTTGCGTTTCGGTACGCCTGCTATCACCACTCGTGGATTGAAAGAAGATAAGATGGGATGGATAGTAGAACTGATTGACCATGTGCTGCAAGCGCCTGAGAGCGAGGCTGTGATTGCGGCTGTGCGCGAGGAAGTAAATCGCGAGATGGTGCAGTATCCGTTGTTTAACGAATAATGAATAATGAATATCTTTTAGGAAACCAAAAACGACGAACCCATAATTTAGTTTTGAAACAAAAATAATAAAAATAAGATAAAAATATAAAAAACATTTTTAGGTAATCAAAAACGACGGCGGATGTAGTCTTTTATGTATTAGCACTAATGTGCTTTTGAGTCGTATCCTCAACGGCTACTCTTTAAAGTACACTTTACGGTAGCCCTTGCGGCTACACCTCACCTCCAAAGGAGGTAAATTCCTAAAAGCCTACTCTCGCCTCACAAAAACGCGTTCGTTTTACTCACTAACAAAAAAGCGTTCACTTTGTTCACTTCAAAAACAGCAATAGCTGCTTAATTACAAATTCTTAACTGCCAGCTACAAACACAGATAAAACCATTTATCATAATGAGAAAGATATTTATAGTAATAGCATTTAGTATAGCGCTTATTGGATGTAAGAGCAGTAATGAGCGATTGCTCACTTCTGCCACAGGTACTATATATGAGTGCTTGGTAGTGATGCCAGACCGACCATTAAGCAGCGAGGCTTTGGCTACTATCGCTAACACTTCTCTGGTGCAAGAGACAGGAAGTGCTTATCAAGAGCCAATCAGTACCACCTACGACTTGGTCAAGCACACCTTAGGCGCAGACATGTACGGTCTTCCGCAGATGGAGCCTTATATGGTAGTGACCCAAGTGAACCAAAGGCAGTTTGATGACTATCTCAAACCCACGCGTAACATTCTTATCATTGACATCAATAAAGATAAATACACGCAAGTGAAAGCATACAGCGGCCGTAACCAATGGTCACAACCGCAGGCTATTTATCGTATCCAAGCACCTGACGATGAGAGTTGGGTGGCATTTTGGTTGGAGCATGGCGAACAAGTGCGGGAATGGTTCATACGCGAAGAGATTAGCAGACAGACCCATTTCTATCGTGCGAGCACGAACAAAACAGCACGCGCTGCTATGCAGAAGAAAGGATTAGACATGCTTATTCCTGAGGACTATATGATGCTGATGGATAGCACCTTAAGCGAAGAAGACATCGAAGTGGTATGGTGCTGCAATAATAAGGGTTCCATGCGCCGCGATGTGGTGGTGTATAGTTATCCTTATACTTCCCAAGAGCAATTCAGCAATGACTCTATCTGCGCCATGCGAGATAAAGTATTAGGTCGCATCGTGACCGCACAAGTAGAAGGCAGTCATATGGGGACGGAATACAACTATTTCCCTCCTATCAGCAGACAAGTGCAAGCATTAAAAAACGACACTATTCAAAATGACACTCTCCCTCCACCATTCTATGCAATAGAAACGCGTGGGTTATGGAAGATTATTGATGGCGAAGCGATGGGTGGTCCGTTTGTTAGTCTGACACGATTAGACATGGTTCGCGGACGCGTGGTGACTGCAGAGACCTTCCTCTACGCGAGTGGTCAAAAGAAACGCAATGCCCTCCGCCAAGCAGAAGCAGTGCTTTACACTTTGGATTTGAAGGATTAGTGGTTGGTACTGAGTTGGGTCCAGCGGACATAACCATAGAGGCAGTTAATGCACCAGAAAGCATATTGCGCTGCCATGCAATAATTGCCCACATAAATCCACATCACCATAGAGACTATGTCCACCACGAACCACAAGAACCATTGGTCACGATATGCCAGTATCATCAGCACTTGCGCTACAACAGCTACAACAGTAGTAAAAGAGTCCATATAAGGCGTAGGATCATCTGTATAATGCGCCAAACCATATCCAATAGCAGCTGAGAAGGCTGCTATTGCTATTATAAGCACGGACCATACACGCCAAGACAAACGGCGTGTGATAAGACGATTAGTAGTGGGTTCCATACGGCGGCGCCATAGATAGACACCATAGATCATCGTAGCAAAATAATAGACATTGATTGCCACCTCTCCATATAAATGCGCGCGCAGACATATATAAGTATAAGTAAACACCTGCGCGAAACCAAAAGCGAACGCCGTGAGTCGTCCCTGCGCCGTAAGGCATACGGAGCATATACCCAAACAACCACTGATAAGAGAGATAATTTCTATAGGTGTTAGATGTTGGATGTTGGATGTAGAGCGGAGAGCCTCCGCAGGCGAGAAAGCAAAAGTAGAGATAGCGAAGGTGACTACTTGGATAAGTAGTCCAATGGAGAGAAAAGTATAATCAAACCATTTGGTATTACGCATCACATGCCTCCTTTATAGCGCATTCGCCACTCCGTGTCATTTCTTCTTTTTAGGCGCTGCCTTTATCAATTCTGCCGGTTTTGCCTTGAGTTGCTCCACAGCAGTATAATCCCACTCTTCTTCAAAGTCCCAATTGGATTTCGTTTGTATCTTCGATGGGAAGTAATAGACGAGTTCTGGTTGGCGTTTCTCCTCCCACGAGCCAGTCGTCCATTGCCAGTCATTATTAGCGTCTATATACATGCGGAGATAGTATTCATCGGGTTTGAGGAATGAGAAGAGTGTGCCCTTTTCATCTGCTGGCAGTTCGCGTATTACTTCATCTTTTTTCGACAGGAGTTGTATGCGCGCATTGGACACAAAAGGCTTTATCTTGACGCGCAGGGTGGAATAATCTTCTTTTGTTTTTAGTTGTAAGGAGAATGTTTGCTTATCATGTGTAACGCCATAGATATCATATAATGCCGCGCTATCCAGTTGGAGTTCGTACTGCTGCCCTTCTTCCAATCGCGCAATAATGCGGATTGTCATAGGCAGCGTGTCGTATGGTTCAATAGCGAAAGCGATGGGTTTACGAATGGTGTCTATTCGTTGCACGAGGCGAATAGAATCGCGTTGTATAGCAGCAAGCGGTGTGGTAGAGGTGATGCGCAAGGTATCGTACATCTCAAATGCTTTGCGTGCATTGGACTTGAGTTCGAGTTTTCTATTCCTGTTTTGTTTCTCCAATGCAGCTTTTGCTTTCTCGGTCAATCGTGGTGCGCGCCATACAGCTTTTACAGTATCCACTCCCCACTCTAATCGGTAGAGCGAGTCAGTGCGACGATATGTTATTTCGAGTGCGATAGTATCTTGCGCGATAGCGATGCTATCCGTAAGCCAGAGGGATAGCGTATCTGCTTTCGCAGAGTATTTAGCTGCGATATAAGGCGTTGGGTCAGTCCAAGGCATTGTATCGTTGGGCAATGTATCGAGCACATTGGGGTTGAGCACCCGATAAGTAGGCATACTATCGGGTTGAGCAGAGAAAGTGAGTTGTATGATATGCTGCTTATCCCGATTGGTACGCTGCATATAGAGTCGTTGTTGCTGTTGCGAGAAGAGCCATAAACACAGGTCAGCCGGTCCATATTCATATCCCACGAGTGAGTCATTTCCTAAAGAGTCGGTATGTATATGCGGCTGGACGAATGGTTCGAGGAGTGAATCTGCAAAAGCGAGTGCTTCTCCTATTGTCAAGCGGTAGTCACGGCTTATATCATCGACCGCATAGAGGCGGTATATACCTTCTTTCATATTCGTGATACGGAACGCTCCGACAGAGTCAGTCCGTGCCACGCGCGCAAAAGGTTTGGTAGTGAAAGCAGTGTCCGACATATCGTTATGAATACCGACCATGACACCCTGCACGGGATTGAGGTTAGAGGCATCATAGACATACCCACCTACTTCGAGTGTATCAATGACGGGTCCTGTAGAAAAAGCAAAAGCATAACCCGTGAGAGGGTTTTTCTCGCGGAAGTCACATACTGCATTGCCAAAATCCAGTGTATAAGTGGTGTTTGCTTGGAGCGAGTCCACAAAATGGACTAATAGTTTTTTTCCTCTCGCTTTCACTTCTGGCGGTGTCTGCTGCGGAGGAGACATGAGCAAATTCTGCGCTATATTATCCAGTTGCAGGTACTCATCGAAAGTAACCTCTATGTCCTGTCCTACAAAATTAACCGAGCCATTTTCCGGGATGGCAAGTTGCGGTACTGGAGGTATGGAATCTTTTGGTCCTCCTTGTGGTCCTATTCCTCTATTGGCACAAGAGGCTGCAAAGACAGCAAAAAGAATCAATGCACAATGTACAATGGACAAAAGACGATATGAGGTGATTGATGACATATAGCAATTATTGTAATGGCAAGAGTGTATATCCCTGTGATAGCAGGTATTCTATTGCTTTTGGCAAAGTGGCGAGCATTCGCTCATTGGATTTGATAGAGTCATGGAAATTGATGATAGAGCCATTTCTCGTATATCTGCGGATAGTTTTCAGCATTCTCTCCGGTGTCTGGTTCGCAGTATAATCATGGGTAAGTACATCCCATAAATATATTTGATATCCGCGCTGTGCTATGCTTTTCCGTTGCCACCACCATGTACGGCCATAAGGCGGGCGGAAGAGATGTGTAGAGGTATCGCCGTGGCGCTTTGCTGCTTTCTCCCATGCTATCACTTCATCCAAGTATTTTTTGGTGGACATCTTCATGCCTTTCACATGGTGATAGGTATGATTGCCAACAGCGTGTCCTTCGGCTATAACACGGCGGTAGAGGTCAGGATGCTTATCTATATTCTCTCCGACCATAAAGAATGTGGCTTTTACCCCATATTGCTTGAGGACATCCAATACCCGAGGGGTTACCTCAGGTATTGGACCGTCATCAAAAGTGATGTATGCGATTTTGCGCTCCCCATTGCTTTGCTCTTGCTGCTGTAAGCGAAAGATAGCATATGGGTATAATCGCTGAAAAAACATACTAAACTGATAATAAGGGTTTAATGCCATTTTGTATCGTTATTCATTTATCTTACCATGCCAATGACGAAGCACCTAAGATGGCTGCGTCTGAGTCTTTGAGGACAGAGATAGAAACAGGTATTTTTCCTTTCCAGATAGGCATGAGGTTCTCCTCCATAGCATCGCGGATAGGGTCCATAATCCAATGACCTGCTTTGGTGAGTCCTCCGAAGAGAATGATTGCTTCCGGGCTGGAGAAATGGACATAGTCTGCGAGTTTCTGTCCCAAGAGACGACCTGTGTAATCAAAAATCTCTTTAGCAACTATATCGCCTTTCTCTGCTGCGTCAAAGACATCCTTGGAAGTAATATTATCAATATCTGCCACTTGGCGAAGAAGTGTTGTCTGTGTGGTAGATGTAATAATCTCTTTGGCAGTGCGTGCCACCCCTGTAGCAGAAGCATAGGCTTCGATGCATCCTTTTTGTCCGCAACCACATAAACGGCCGCTTTGTGAGTGGTCAATCTTGCAGTGACCAAGTTCGCCTGCAAAGCCATCGTGTCCATAGAGCAGTTTGCCATCAATGACGATACCTGAGCCAACACCGGTGCCGAGTGTCACGACGATGAAATTCTTCATTCCGCGTGCCGAACCATAAATCATTTCTCCTTGTGCCGCTGCATTGGCGTCATTCGTGATTGTACATTTAACCCCCATGCGTTCGCTGATGAGTTTGGCAAATGGGACAACACCTTTCCATGGCAAATTAGGTGCCTGCTCGATACAACCTGTATAGAAATTAGCATTTGGTGCACCGCAACCTATACCCACGATGTCCGACATTTGCAAATCTTTAGATGCAACCAGTTTCTTCATTTCCTCGCATAATACATCGCAGTACTCATCTATATTTGGATACTGCTGCGTAGGGATAGTATTGCAGCACAATACTTCACCTTCCTCGTTTACTAAACCGAATTTTGTTCCTGTACCGCCCAAGTCGATACCTAATGTGTATTTTTTCATACTATTTAAAGGGTTAAAAAGTTAGTCTATTTTGATATCTTTATTTACATTCTTCGAGCCAAGCAATGCATAGTATAGTATATATATTACGCCCACAAGTGGCACGATATAACTAATCATTTCGCCGAACTGTCCTGCCACAGCGCTCTGTATGAGCGGAACAATACCTCCGCCGACAACCATCATCATAAAGATACCTGATGCCTTAGCGGTATATTTACCGAGTCCCTCTACAGCCAAGTTAAAGATACATCCCCACATGATAGATGTACAAAGTCCACAAAGGACGAGTAGCAGGGCTGCTATAGGTATATTTACAATGGCGAAGGTCCAATCACCGATGAATGGGATGGTGATAGTATCGCCGAGAATCATAGCGGCGATAATAAGCACGATAGCCGCAGCTGAGACGGTAGCGACCATAGCCTTTGATGACACTTTGCCTCCGATAGCACTTCCTATAAATCGTCCCACAAGCATCAACAGCCAGTACAAACCAGCAATAAAGCCTGCCACACCAAAACCGAGTGAACCTTTGAGATAACTTATCAATGTAGCAGGAATACCCACCTCTATACCAACATACAAGAAGATAGCCACGGCTCCTAAAACGAAATGCCTGAATGCCCATGGAGTGCGCTCGTATGTCACTTCTTGTCCTGCTCCTTCTGGTTCAGCAATAGGTGTGAAATAAAGTATGATGAATACCACAGCAAAGACCGCCATTGCAATATAAAGGACTGTATTTACATCTGCGATGGTTTTGCCAGCCACAGAAGCTCCAACCAACGCTCCTACTAACATTGGAGTGAGCGAAGCTGAGAGCGAGTTGATGGTACCTCCGATAAGATTGAGCTGGTTACCTTTCTTGCCACCACCGCCCATGAGGGTGAGTAGCGGATTAACAACGGTATTGAGCATACACACAGAGAAACCAGCTATAAAAGCTCCAATAAGATAAACAACGAAGGAAGCTGTCTCGCCACTTAACCATTGTACCAAGACTCCTAATAGACCTACTGCGACAGCAATGAGAGCTGTTTTTTTGTACCCGATCTTAGAGAGCATAAGTCCTGCCGGGATACCCATGATAAGGTATGCCAAGAAGTTCATCATATTACCCAACATACCCATTACTTGTGCATGATTTCCTTCAAAACTCTGCTCCCATATTTTCCCCACAGGAGCGGCTAAATTAGTAACGAAGGCAATCATTGCATAGAGAAACATCATCGCTATGATAGTGATGATACGAAGTGAATTTGATTGTTTTGTACTCATAATTTTGTAGTATTTATATTAAGGTTAATAAGCAATTATAAATTATGTCTCAGGAATGCAAGCACTCTGCGGTGCATGTGTGTATAGTTTTTGCCTTTTCGCAAGAAATGATTATCATCTGTATAGAGTTGCATCTCAAAATCTTTGCCTGCTTCAACCAAGGCATCGAAATACTGCATCACATGCTGCACATGCACATTGTCATCCGCCGTTCCGTGTATAATAAGCACTTTGCCCGACAAATCATTCACATGACTCATAAGCGATGCATTTTGGTAGCCATAGTCATTCACCTGCGGGCGTCGCATATAGCGCTCCGTATAGGCACTATCGTATAGTTTCCAATCGGTGACAGGCGCAATAGCGACACATGCTTTAAATGGATGCCCCTTGGTGCTCATAGTCATGAGCGATTGGTATCCACCATAACTCCACCCCATGATAGCCATACGGTTGGCGTCTATATGGGGCTGTTGCGATGCCCATTGCGCCGCAGCGATGAGGTCCCCAGCCTCTTTAATACCGAGGTTCATATAGGTCTCATTACGCCATGCACGACCTTTGCTGTCAGTGCCGCGTGTATCAACAATAAGCACCATGTATCCTTCTTCTGCCAAAGCATATTCAAAGCGCTTGCGCCATCTATTAAGCACGCGTTGGCTCTGCGGTCCGGAGTAATGCATTACGACGAGTGGATATTTATAGTTTGCGTCTATCTGCTTGGGGCGAAGCAACATTGCTTCAAGCATCTGACCATTAGCATTAGGTATGGTGAGAAGTTCGGGTTCTGCCATTTGATATGCTTCCCATTGCTGTTTGATAGCCTTATTATCCAAGATTGGTTCAACGAGAGTAGCTTTACGCTTTGAGATAGCATAGAGCGAATAGGTATTGGGTGTATCAAATGACTGGAAACAATCGATCATTCGTTTATAGTCCGTCGAGAAACGCGCAGCATGTGTTCCTTCATCTGTCGTGAGTTGAATAGGGGTATCTGCTTGCTGCGCCGTAGCGGCCTTGATTGAAACGGCATACACATGGCGTGTAGCGGGTGTAGGCGCTGCTTGGTAATACAATATTTGCGCACTCTCATTTACACCATAAAGTGCAGTGACATCTATTTGGCTTGGTGTGAGCACTTTCTGCTGTATTCCTTGCGCCGAATAGAGATAGGCACGGCGCCATCCATCTTTCTCGTGCAGCACAATAAATGAACCGTCCGCCAACCAAAGCCATTGGTCAAAGAGGGAATAATCAATGAAGTATTTCTTTGATTCTTCTTTATAGAGCGGATGAGTAATAGTGGATTTTGGATTGCACGATAGAATCTCCATCTTTGTCTGGTCTCTATTGAGGCGCATGACGAGCAGTGCGTCTGCTGCCCATCGGATACGCGGGAAATAGACATCTTCTTGGTCCTTATTGACCTGCATAGCCACAATTGCCTTAGTAGCCACATCATAGACACATACCGATGCCTGCGCATTGGCACAACCCGCTTTCGGATAACGCAAAGAGGTTGCGGCTGGGTACTGCGGATAGGGATTAGGCATTTCATTGGTTGAGGAACCTAAAAAAGTCTGCCATTCAAAAGAAGGCACTTGTGTCTCATCAAGGCGGATAAAAGCGAGTTGTTTAGAATCAGGTGACCAAGCAAAAAGCGTCGTAACACCAAATTCCTCTTCATACAACCAATCGGCTATACCATTGATGCTATTTGTATCCTTATCTTTTGTAACTGCCACTTCGGTACCGAAATCCAGTTTATGTATATAGAGGTTATTCTCTTTCGCGAAAGCAATATACCTACCATTAGGGCTGAGCACAGCATCACGCACTTTTCCCAGATTGAGCGCGGCACCGAGTTGCTTTCGTGTATTGCGCGTCTTGTCTATTATATACCAATCAGCCACGAAAGAATGGCGGAACAGTTGCTCTGGATTCTCATACTCTAATGTATAGCGATTTGTCGTAGAAGCGGTATTGAGGATGCTATCTTGCTCTTGGGGTGACATAGTGAGCGGCACCAAATCGCCCGATAAGATAGGTTGCAATACTGAAGCATGAACAGATGTGGTCAGTACAAGGGATAGTATAAGTAGTATTTTTCTCATTTCTTAGTGTTTTAGCAGTTATTGGCGCAGGCGGACAAACTTCTCACCATGCCGAATATGTATCTCGTATATACCAAATGGTACGATTATTTCATCCATATTTGTTGTTGTTTGGTCTATGCTCATATCGTGCTTTGGATAACAGGTATATTTCTGTTCCTCAGGCACTTGCGGACACATCAAAGCCGTAGGTGCTTGGGTTACATCATTCGTCACAAGAAGCCCCGCATAACGCTCTGCATCCGTCTCTGTAACCACAATAATATTCTGCCACAATACATATTTTTTGCCATTACATATAGCATAAAAAACTGTGTATATACCATCATGCCACACATTCCATGCTGTGGGTTCAGCAATAAGCGCGGCATCCTCATACCCTACATATTGCCCAGTAAGGACATGTTGGATAGTGGCTGTTTGTGCAGACTCATCAAATTCAACATGGTAAATCTGATTGGAATCCAGAGGATTAACTATCGCATGCGGCATAACTCCGTTACTTACCACACCGGCGATAGCCAATTGATTTGCGGTATTCACATAGAGGTAATCGCCCGATTGCAAGTTCGTCATATAGACATCTTGGGAATTCAATATTTGGCTCCACACTGCCCATAGCGTCCGGTTTTCTGTAAGTGCGATTGTTGTTTGCGGCAGATAAACATTCTCAGGCAAGGAAGATATATTCCAAAATGGACTATCCGTCCACCCCACAAACTGCCAGTCACTCTTATTAGGCAAAGACGGGAGGAACACTCCTGCGCCACCTATCGGTTCCGTGAGCGTAGTATATACTTCATCACCCTCCATAAGCGTAGCCGTATAAGTAGGTGCTGGCTGATAAGTGATGACATACTTCTCCACATAGAGCGAATTAGTAGTGCCGTGCAGGTTAATAATCAGAGCATCCTGCACTCGCTGCTGACCTGCAAAAACCTCTATGGGATAAAAAGCGCTATTGTCATATTTACCCACCCAATCACGCAAACTACCTTCCTTTTGTGCGATGGCAGCACCATCCGAATAAACCGTCACTATTCCCGCTCCGGCGGACTTATTGGAGCGCATATACATTTCTATTCGCTCAACAACTATTCCATTCATACCAGTAAGCGTGAGCGTAGCATCGTCTCCACTCCGTACAGTACCCTTTTGATACGAACATACATATTCAACATCTACCGCAGCAGGCGCATCACCCGAAAAAGAGACTGTGGATTTTGTCTCTACCGTCCAGGTCATCACAAGCGACAATATGGATAATAATAGTGTATTCATTCCATTCAGCACATAAAACGCACACAAAGGTACGCTTTTTTATTCATTCTACCAAAGGTAGTTGTTTTTTTATACTATTTAATTTGCAATTTCATCTTTTTTAGCACTTTATAGCATTTTGGTTTGCGTATATAAAAATATTTTCGTACCTTTGCACTCCAATTTGTGCGCGCATATGCGAGCCAAAGGTGTTTCAGTAAAACAATAAACATTATTAATATATTAAATCATTCACTAACATGCAACAAATCAAACTGAAACGTGGTTTGGACATTCCATTCGAAGGACCAGCTGCAGCAGCATTAGGAAGTGTTTGCCGTCCAGAGGTTTTTCGTATCGTTCCTGACCATTTTGTTGGTATTACGCCCAAGTTATTGGTTAAGGAGGGCGATGTTGTGAAAGCGGGTACTCCGCTTTTCTACGACAAACTGTTTGATCAGATGTTATTTACGGCTCCTGTTTCGGGCGTAGTGAAAGCTATCGTTCGTGGCGAGAGACGCAAGATAATGTCCATTGACATCCAAGCGGATGTTCAGATCAAATACGAGGAATTCAGTACGCAGTATGCAGGTGCAGAGGATGTAAAGTCATTGCTTCTAAAGTCTGGTCTTTGGGCATTGATTAAGCAGCGCCCTTACGACTGTATAGCCATGCCTTCGAAGACTCCTCGCGCTATCTTCATCTCTACATTCGACACAGCTCCTGTAGCTCCGGACTATGCGTATGTCTTGAAAGGTCAATTACCTACGCTGCAAGCAGCTATCACCGCACTCAGCCAGATGGCTCCTGTGTATGTAGGATTGCAAGCTGGTACGAAAGCACCTGAGTTCAGAGAACTAAAAGATTGTACGCTGTACGAAGTAAGTGGTGCGCATCCAGCAGGCAATGTGGGCGTACAAATCAATCATGTACTTCCTATAGCAAAAGGCGACACGATGTTCTGCATCAACATACAAGACTTAGCACTCATCGGTCGTTTCTTCCAAAAAGGTATTGTAGACATGCAGAAGAAAGTAGCGTTAACAGGTCCTTTGGCTTATGGTCGTCAGTACTATAATGTGCTACCTGGTATGCCTATTTCTTCTATCATGAAGAGCAATGTGCATACAGAATGCACTTGCCGTTATATTGCAGGTAATGTATTGAGCGGACATCAGGTGGGTATCGACGAAACAATCTCCATCTATGACAATCAGTTTACCGTATTGGCGGAAGGCAACGACAAGCACGAGTTCATGGGCTGGCTCATCCCTCGTTTCTCTGCATTTAACGCAGGTAAGACTGACCCTGCTATCTTATTAGACAACTGCATTACCCGTTGGCTCTTTGGTCCTAAACAATACCAATGGGATGCGCGTATGAAAGGCGGTCGTCGTGCTATCATCGTGAGCGGCGAGTACGATAAGGTATTCCCAATGGATATCTATCCTGAGTATTTGATTAAGGCGATGATTGCTGGTAATATTGACCAGATGGAAGCCTTAGGCGCGTACGAAGTAGCTCCTGAAGATTTCGCGCTATGCGAGTATGTATGTACGAGCAAGATGCCATTACAGGCTATCGTGCGTCAAGCATTGGATAACTTAAAAAAGGAGATTGAGTGATGAATAAGTTCTATCAATTATGGAAGAAGTTCGGCAAGAACTTCGAGGAGGGTGGCAAGTTGTCTAAACTCTCCAGTTTCTATGATGCTTTTGATACTTTCCTCTTCACCCCAGATACAACAGCCAAGCGTGTAGGTGCGCAGATTCACGATGGTAGTGATAGCAAGCGTACAATGATTCTTGTGGTGTTGGCATTAGTGCCTGCGCTGCTCTTTGGTATGTTCAATGTGGGTTATCAGCACTTATTGGCTACCGGTCAATTGGCTACTGGTTTGACGATGGGGTTATTCTGGAAAGCATTTGGTTTTGGACTCTTGGCAGTGCTGCCATATATCGTGGTTAGTTATGCCGTTGGTTTAGGAATAGAGTTCGTTGTAGCACAGATTAAGCGCGAAGAGGTAGCAGAGGGATTCCTGGTTACTGGATTTATTATTCCTCTGATTGTGCCTATCAATACTCCGCTTTGGATGGTGGCTGTAGCCACTGCTTTTGCGGTTATCTTCGCTAAGGAGGTCTTTGGTGGTACGGGTTATAATATTTTCAATGTAGCCCTTATCGCGCGTGCGTTCCTTTTCTTTGCTTATCCTACATACATGACTGGCGATGCAATGTTCATCCGCACCGAGGGCACTTGGGGTTGGGATGGCGGTCACGCGTTAGTAGATGGTTTCTCTGGCGCTACCCCACTCACTCAGATGGCTACGGGTTCTGCTGTTGAACTGGGTTTCTGGGATATGTTCAATGGTTTGGTACCTGGTTCTATCGGTGAGACTTGCTGCTGGGCAATCCTATTAGGCGGCATCTTGCTCATCATGACTGGCGTAGCAAGTTGGAAGACGATGCTGAGCATCTTCGTAGGTGGCGGTTTGACCGCATGGCTCTTCAACCAGTTTGGTGCAACAGACAACCTCGCAGCGCAGTACCCATGGTATATGCACTTAGTAAGCGGTGGTTTCGCTTTCGGTGCAGTCTTCATGGCTACCGACCCTGTTACCTCTGCTCGCACTGAGTGTGGTAAGTGGATCTACGGATTCCTCATCGGTCTTGTAGCAGTATTGGTGCGCGTGCTCAACCCTGGATATCCAGAAGGTATGATGCTCGCTATATTGCTCATGAACGCTTTTGCTCCACTCATCGACTGGTGTGTAGTACAAGCCAATATTAACAAACGACTCAAACGCTCTAACATTTAATCATTATGGCACAGAAGAAATTTGTATGTTCCGTATGTGGCTATGTGCACTACGGAGACGCAGCGCCAGAAGTTTGTCCTCAATGTAAGCAATCGGGTGTTTTTGTAGAGGAGAAGAAGAAAGGTATCGATACCAATAGCAATACCTACACTATCGTATATTCAACTATTTTGGTAGTTATCGTAGCGGTATTGCTCGCATTGGTGAGCCAAGTTCTCTCTCCACGCCAAGAAGCAAACATCCTATTGGACAAACAGAAACAAATATTAGGCGCGTTGAAAATAGATTACAGCACAGGCAATCCTGCTGATATCTACATGGCACTCGTAAACGACACACTCACTTATGACAAGCAAGAAGTATATGTAGCTAACCTTAATGGCGCTACTAAATATGTATTGACATTAAGTGGTAAAGGTCTTTGGGGTGGCATTGGTGGTTACCTCGCATTGGATGCAGACAAGAACACTATCTATGGCGTTAACTTCAACCACGCCAGTGAGACTCCTGGTCTCGGTGCTAAGATTGTAGAGATGCCTTTCCGCGAGCAGTTCGAGGGCAAGCATATCCGCAATGCAGAAGGACAAGTGGTGTCTGTAGCTGTACTAAAGAACGGTAAGAAAGCAGAAGGACAAGAACAAGTGGATGCTATCTCGGGCGCAACCATCACATGCGATGGAGTGCATAAGATGATTGCCACCAACTTATCCGAATACGCGGCTTTCTTAAATGAGAATGTTGAACCTATTAATACAGAGGAGGAATAAGCTATGTTAAGTCAGAAAACAAAAGAGACCTTACTTGGTCCTCTTAATATTAACAACCCTGTGGTTGTACAAGTGTTGGGTATCTGCTCTGCACTCGCTGTAACGGTTCAACTCAAACCTGCATTGGTGATGGGTATAGCCGTAACAATAATCGTTGCAATGGCGAATGTGATTGTATCACTCATTCGCAAATCTATCCCTATGCGTATTCGTATTATCGTACAATTAGTGGTAGTAGCTGCCTTGGTTACGCTCGTGAGCGAAGTGCTCAAAGCGTTTGCCTACGATGTAGCAATGCAATTGAGCGTCTATATCGGACTCATCATCACCAACTGTATTCTCATGGGCCGCTTGGAGGCTTTTGCTATGACCAATAATGTATGGGATTCATTCCTTGATGGTCTGGGCAACGGTTTTGGTTATGCCATCATCTTGGTGATTGTGGCATTCATTCGCGAGTTGCTCGGTTCGGGTCAGTTATTAGGATTCCAGGTTATCCCTGAGAGTTTCTACGCTGCCGGATATGAGAACTGCGGTATGATGCTCATGCCTGCCATGGCGCTTATCTTAGTAGGATGTATAATCTGGGCACACCGTGCCTATAATGACAAGGAGGCTAAGTAATGGAACACGCAATTAGTTTATTTGTACGCAGCATTTTTGCTGACAATATGATCTTCGCATACTTCTTGGGTATGTGCTCATACTTGGCTGTATCGAAGAATGTGAAGACAAGTGCCGGTTTGGGCGTAGCAGTTACCTTCGTGCTACTTATCACACTGCCGGTTAACTACCTCTTGCAAACGATGGTACTGGACCCACTCAACTTAGGTTATTTGAGTTTCATCCTCTTCATCGCCGTTATCGCTGCTATCGTGCAATTGGTTGAGATGGTAGTAGAGAAATTCTCTCCATCATTGTATGCCAGTTTGGGTATTTTCTTACCGCTTATTGCCGTTAACTGCGCTATCATGGGTGGTTCACTCTTCATGCAGCAGCGTATCGGTTTGCCAGAGATGGACCCAAAAGCGATTACCTCATTTGGTGATTCAGTGATGTATGCGCTTGGTTCGGGTATTGGATGGTTATTAGCCATCGTCTGCCTCGCTGGTATCCGTGAAAAAATGGAGTATAATGATGTACCAAAACCACTACAAGGATTAGGTATCACCTTTATCGTTGTAGGTCTCATGGCGATGGCATTCATGTGCTTCAGTGGTCTTGAAATTTAAAATAGGAGGATATAGACATGAATATTTTAGCAATTGTTTATGCAGTAGGAGTGTTCTTGACCGTTATTCTCCTATTGGTTATTATCTTGCTCGTAGCAAAGCGTTTCCTCGTTTCATCGGGCAATGTAAAAGTAACAATCAACGGCGACAAAGTGTATGACATCCCTGCGGGTGGCACATTGCTCAACCAACTCGGTGAAGCGGGCGTACACTTACCTTCCGCATGCGGTGGTAAGGGTTCGTGCGGACAGTGCAAATGTCAAGTAACAAGCGGTGGTGGAGAAATCCTTCCTACCGAGACTGTGCATTTCAGCCGTAAGCAACAGAAAGAGGGCTGGCGCTTAGGATGCCAAGTCAAAGTGAAAGAAGATATCACCATGAAGGTGGATGAAGCCGTACTCGGTGTTAAAGAATGGGAGTGCGAGGTAATCAGCAATAAGAATGTGGCTACCTTTATCAAGGAGTTCAAAGTGCAATTGCCTCCGGGCGAGCACATGGATTTCGAGCCGGGTTCATATGCACAGATTATCATTCCTGAATATGATATCGACTATGACCGCGATATGGACAAGGAACTCATTGGTGACTTGTACTTGCCAGCATGGAAGAACTTCGGTCTCTTTGGTTTGAAGCAAAAGAACACTGAGGCAACTGTGCGTGCTTACTCTATGGCAAACTACCCAGACGAGGGTGATATCATCACATTGACAGTGCGTATCGCTACTCCACCATTCAAACCAAAAGAGCAATGTCCTAATGGTCCTGAGTTTATGGATGTACCATGTGGTATTGCCTCTACATATATCTTCTCACTCAAACCGGGTGATAAGGTACGCATGAGTGGTCCTTATGGCGAGTTCCGTCCTGTTTATGACAGCAAGAAAGAGATGATTTGGGTAGGTGGTGGCGCCGGTATGGCTCCATTGCGTGCACAGATCATGCACATGCTCAAGACTCGTCAATGTCGTGACCGTGAGATGCACTATTTCTATGGTGCGCGTGCTATTGATGAGGTATTCTTCTTAGAGGATTTCCTCGCATTGGAGAAAGAGTTCCCTAATTTCCATTTCCACTTGGCATTGGACCGTCCAGATCCAAAGGCAGACGGATTGGGAATCAAATACACTGCAGGCTTCATTGCTCCTGTGATGGGCGACACTTATCTCAAGCAGCATGATGCTCCAGAAGATATCGAGTACTACCTCTGCGGTCCTCCTATGATGGCTAAGACTGTTCTCGACCTCCTCCACTCACTTGGTGTTGACGACGAGGACATCCGCTTTGACAACTTCGGAGGATAAGGACGCATGCAATTCTTGTAACATTTCACAAACAGGGGCTTCAGCCCTTATATGACAACGCTCGGTTTATCAGGTGCTCGCACATGGATAAACCGGGTGTTTGTTATAGGGACACTGTAGGTGGTTGGTGTAATGTTATAATCGTTGCATGCGCAAAAGTGAGCAGATCGAACTTCGGGGGAATTGATTGCTTACAATCAAGGCGGCGTCCGATTTTTGGAGGATAACAATACTATAAGGATTGCGCGTATATACGCGTGCATAGTGAGAAACACGGCAGGCATCGAACCTGCCGTGTTTCTGTATCCGCTCTCTTTGTTATGACAAGCTTTTTTTTGCTCCGTTTCTCTCCGCAAAAAGGGGGAAAGAGAAGCGCTTCGCTTTTAATAATTACTATCGGTCGGACATAGCAGTGTTCTGTGTGCGCTATCTCCGTTAGCGCGTTTCCCTTCTTTCGTTCTTTGTCCCGCATGGTATGCGGGTTGTTTTGTTTTTGGGCTTGCGGTGTAGGCAGATTACCGCGTCACCGTCCTCTCTCCACATGAGGACGTTTGTTACCGCGTGTCGCCCTTCGTCTTAGTGTCATGTTTTTACACAAGGACACAAACGCCGAAGGTCTGCCCGACACACGCTAAATGCGGGTGTAACCAAAGCCGGCCAACGCCCCGCTAATCGTATACCCTTACTATACCCTTGCTATACTCTTACGCCTCTCTGCGTATGTTTATTACAGGACGATTCTATCGTCCGCTCTTTCTTTCATTGTATCGGATACTATCCGACATCTGTCTGTAGAGTTTCTTCTTTCGTCAATTGTCCCGCATGGCATGCGGGATTGTCGTTCGTCTGCTGCGCTATGCGTCAGCATCGCGTCTATGTCAATTGTCCGGCATGTTATGCCGTTAGTAGTATTTATGCGCCGCATATCTATGTGCGGCCGTTTCTTTCTTCTTTTCCCCGACATCGGATGTCGGCTTCGGTGTCCTGTGTGCGCTGCCTCCGTCAGCGCGTTTTCTTCCCGTTGATACCCTCCCTTTCTGCCACCCCCATTCACCGACCTATAACCGAGAGATGACCGAGAGATGAACATGATCATTTTAGCGCGCCGGAATGCATTTTTTTTTGGGAAAAACGAGCATAAAATCGCTTTTTCTCTTGCATATATCAAAAAATTGTAGTATCTTTGCGACGGATTAGTGTAAATATACAAAAAAATGATCCTCTATCTCCTCACATATAACCCCTGCAAACTCCATGCAAACCGCGCTGATTCGCTACGAATGAGCGGGAAAACCTTGCGGGGGGGGTATTCGCATGTTCTGCATCGGCGAGCATGTCATAAGCACCACGCCAATAGCAGCGCAGTAATGATTACAAGCGGTGCCTGACATTATGTCAGGTGCCGCTTGCGCGTTATATAGAAATCACATAAATTGAATTGCCTTATGGAAACACCAAAGTCTTTGAAGAACAAAATCATCGTAGATCCCTATAAAGAACTTGACAAAAGTAATACAAAGTTATTGCAGAAAATGAAGTTCCCTATAGAAACTGAAAAGGAAAAGAATTGGATGATGTATGGAGATGGCTCTTTCCATTCAGGTGGGAATCGCCACATATTTATATATCTACTTCCCGCGTCTGTGGCTGCATATTATATTGAAATAGATAAAGATGAAAGCAACTTTATAAAACAGAGCCTGTCCGCTGAACAAAAGGAGGTTGATGAACAACGTCCTGTTTTGGCTTATTTTGATAAAGGGCTTTTCAAAAATGGAGTTTGCCAACCACAAAATTCTGGATATTTATGCTTGGGCTATGGCAAACATTCAATTTCCGAAAGAGAACATCTTGATGGATGGATAGAGGTTCCAAGACTATTCTTCTCTGGTATCAATGATTATGTTTATCTGGCTGTTTCATGCGTAAATGAACCTCAAATACATCTGTCCTCTTTTCCCGAAAATCAGCCTTTCTTTTGGGATTTGCCGGTTGCTTCCTCTATTTATAACGACCAATTGCTTTCCGAATCTAAAATTATTCCCGGCACAGCCAAGATGATTACAAAGATATTAGACGAAGAAAACATTTATTACCGCCGGAGGATTTATGCGGAAAAAACACTTAAAGTGGAATATTCATGGCAAAAAACAGGGAGAAGATCAGATTATGCAAAGTTAGAGGATGGTACAATCTGCAAAAAACTTTTAAGATTAGTTAAATGCACAACTCAAGACGGGGAATATAACGCTTCTGTATCATTACCGGTTTATGTCTATAACCGTAATCGTAATGGTATTACTGCATTTGTATGGCACAGCGGTAATGAAGATGATGTAGTCAAAAAGTCCAGCGTCGGTTATAATGAAGGTGAAGAAGATAAATTTTACAATAAATATCGGTACTTATTGGACTCTCTTTCACTCGAAACGATATATGGCTCATTTGCTTCACTTACAAAAATCACAGAGGAAGCAGCTGCCCGCTATATTGTTCGTAGCCTCGCACACCAGCCGGAAGGATATCGGTCTGTATCTGTTGAAGGACATCTTGTTTATCTAATGGGTGGAGCATTATACAGAATAAAAAAGATTGTAGACTCTTACAAAGGTGTGCGTTCTCCAGGTGATACGAGTTCTCACAAAGGAGAAGAATTGTTGAGTGAGGAAGATCTTTTAAGGGTGCAAGCATTATTTAAAATCAATAATAGTCTACTTCGTTATGATTCTAAAGTTGCATATGAAAACATTCCAAATGCAGACAGAGCAGCCGAAATTTATAACGAAGAGAAGCATTTTGTTAAAGACGTTCTTGGTATACCAAAGGGTTCAAGCGGATGCAAACGCATGCAATCGCTTATACGAAGAATATTCCGTGGTATTGCTGATTTAGGAATAACGATTGACTATGTTTATTGTGACATAGAGTACATCAATAATGAAGCAAGGGCGATTGCTGTCAATAGATTCTGTCCTCAGTATCTCAAAGCTTTAAATGGGAAAGATAAAGAAGACAAAACACAAAAAAATATTTATGATAACTTATATAGTGAGATAGAGTCAGATTCTCAGTTTTTGAGAGCTCTTCAATCATTAAGTTACGTTCCCAATGGTGTAGGACTTAATTCTATCATGGATATGTCCTTAGGAGATAAAGGATTGGCTCAAAAATACGGTATAACAAATTATAAGAGTTATGCTGAACGCCGTAATCTCAATGTATGGGATGTGGTGATGAAAAACTACACGAATAGTTTGTTCTATAATAGTATATTTGCTCCTATTCAAGTTATCTTTCCGGATGCGAAGTGCAGTTCTGACTCCCGATACATTCTAAAAGGTTATCTTAATCGGGCAGAAGAGTTCGAAACATATTTGGGAGGAAATGTAAATCTGTATGGAAAAATGTATTCCTCGCTTCCTCTTTATGGAGAACATATGACAAATGGTTATAAAAAATTGAACATGGATAATTGGAATATTTTGCCCGTACCATCATTGTTCTCATTTTTTATGGATAGTATCAACCGCTTGAGAGTCGTTGCCTTGTCTTCAAAAGGGAAATTTAATGTATTTATCACAACTTGGAATATATGGGCATTTGATATTAACAAGATTCTTGAGTTTAGACTATGTGATAACGAGGGAAACTTGATAAAACAAAGTGATGATGATGACGATGAAGTAAAGGCATATCATAGAGAACTGCTATACCATACATTTCTAATGAATCCGGACAAGGCGATAGCTTACTTTAATTTAGATAAAACTGTTAAAGACAAAAAACATTATATCAATTTGGAGTCAGAGGATGGAGGATATTTCAAGTATGCATACAATGAATTAAATGAGATACTTACTGATATAAATAAGGAGTTGGGGCACGGGATTATTATCCCACAAACAGATATGTTAGCGGTAGAAACCGAACCGTATGTATTATCTTGTGCAGAGGTGAATAACAAATGGATTTGGAGATTGACAGTTGATAGAAAGACAAATCCACAACCTAACAAAAAAGAGAAGGGTGTGGTGAGTTTCAATGTTGATGGGCGACAGATTACTTTCAACAATGTTGAAGAGTTCTCTGAGGGGGAAGGGATTGGTTTTTGGATTATCACGCCACCCAATATAATCCCTAAAATATTGACAGAACAGGATTATTATGGAAAACATTCAGCGATAACAATAAGTGATATTAGTTTTACGGAAAGAGAAAATGTACTAGATATTATAGACTATACAGCAGAAAAAAATCCAGCAGAATATGTTCGTTTGACATTTCCATATAACCGATATACAATATTGGGAGATATGCCATCACATCATTCTGTAACCATGAAATTTAGAGTTACAGACGTACTAGAAAGCGATTGCAGGCTACTAGATTTAGGTATTTTAAGAAATTCAAAAAATAAACTATATCTTTTTATACTTGGTAAAAAAAATGATGGAACTATAAATTTTTCGCTCAAAGAAGGCTCTACTATTCATAATGTAAAAACCATTAAAAAGGGTGAATTATATGAATTAAAACTTCGTATTGATATTACACATCAAGATGAATCAATGGTAAGTGGGAATTTTTACTATGCCTTAAATGTGATAAATAATTCTACCGTAAATTATGATCAAAATTGGTCTGAACCATATCCATGGAACTACAGCATCTCTCATGCTGATTATTGTTATGCTAATAATATAAGTCTTTGGCATTATTGTAATCGTCCGGATTGCATTACACACAAAGAGAATTTAACTTTAAAAGAAATAATAGAAAAGAACATCAAGGAAGAACTTACTTCGGGTAGTCTCAAAGAAGAGGATATTGATATCCAGCGTAAAAAGTTAAGGTCTCAATACTTCTACGATATATTAGAGGAAGTAAAAATTAGAGTTGAGAACTTTTCTATACATGCGCATGGTCATCAAGAAAAGGTTGAACTTTTTCGCGAAAGCAATGGTCTAAATATTTCTCGTGTAAACAAGAGTATTGCTGCATATCGTCTAAATACATGGGAAATTCATGATTCTCCTGTTGAGGTCGAGAATGAAAATATAATTGATGAAACGATTATCGGAAAATTTTCTTGGCTAAATGCTTGTGAGTGTAAAGTAAGATATAAACTGACGTATTCATTGTTTGATGAGAAAGGAGATGAAATATCTTTGGGAGATCAAGAGCGTCCAAGTGCAGCAGCTAATATAATATATCCATTAGACGGTAGATTGAAGCTCATTAAAGTCTCTTATAAAAATGTTATATTTGAAGTTGAGCCTCAATCGGAAGGATACATGTTAGTAAAATTGCTAAATTGCTATAGTAAATCTGCAAAAATCAAGTGGAGTCTTTATAAATTAGAAGATGGAGATAGTGGAACAGAAAATCTGTTACATGAAACATCAATAAGAATAGTAGATATTATCAGAAACTATTCCTGTGATAAAAAAATCGCTTCCATCAACCTCTTCAAGAAAAACGGTGAAACTAACTATAAAACAAAACAAATATGAAAAAACTATTCTTTTTTATTGTCTCGGCGCTGATATCCGTTAGTGCATGGGCGGCGAATTTCGGTAGTTTGGGAGCAACTAAGTTGTCAGATGCTACAATGAATGGTGTCTCTCCGACAGCCGTGGCTACCGATGAAACTCCGCGGTTGTCCCAGTTCGAAATGCCTGTTTTAAAATCAATGAAGCTCTCAGGAACAGACATTCCTAACGGAATTGAGAACGGACAAAGAACCGGTATTAGAAAAGCCCCTTCGGCAGCAACCGTCAAAATATCGGGCTTGGTTGATGCGAGTACAATTGCTGACAATTCTGCAATTGAGTTGGTGGGTAATGCAAATTTGTTCATGGATGCCAACAAAACATTTAAGTGTATTACAGGTAACTATGCCTTGACGCTGAGCGGTGGCAATATCCTCACGCTTAGCAGTGCAGGAGGATATGCGATAGATGCTTTATCTGTTACAATCAGTTGCCCCTTGGTAGTGCAGACTTCAAATGTCGCTGTGAGTGCAAAATCCGGGATAACCATTAATAGTACAGTAAATGCTAGTTCCACAAATACCTGTATCGGCACCGTGAACGGAACTATTACCATCAATGCCGATGTTACAGCGACCACCAGCAGTTCGGCTGCTATTCTAAATCGCGGTCTTGAAAATGGCGGAGATATTGTTATCAACAAAGGAACCGTCACTGCTATCGGAGGTAATACCGGCATATGGGCTTATGGTATCGCAGCCGGAGGAAATATCACAGCAAAGGAAGGTACAGTCATACATGCTTCCGGCGGTACAGGCATTTATGCAGAAAAAGGGAACATCCATTTGGCAGGAGAGGTTACCGCCAATGCAAATGGAGATGACGGATCTGGTGTGTATGCACAGGCAGGAGAAGTGTCTCTTTCTACCATCAGTATTTCCAGTTCAGGTGTCGGTATATCTGCTTATAACGGATTAACTCTCAATGGTGTTACGGAAACCAACACGGCAGATACAGGTCTTGGAACTGTGAATGGAACTCTTACTATCAATGCCGATGTTACGGCGACAACAGCCAAGTCTGCTGCTATTCTCAGCCGTGGTCGTGACCAAGGCGGAGATATTATTATCAATAGCGGAACCATAACCGCTACCGGAGGTAATACCGGCATATGGGCTTATGGTATCGCAGCCGGAGGAAATATCACAGCAAAGGAAGGTGCAGTCATACATGCTTCCGGCGGCACAGGCATTTTTGCAGAAACCGGAAACATTCATCTGGCAGGAGAGGCTATTTCTATCGCAAAAGGGAAAGACGGAAACGGTTTGTATGCAAAGGCCGGAGATATTTCCGTCTCTACCATTGACATAACCAGTGCGTTTGTCGGAATCTCCGCATTTAACGGATTAACCATCAATGGTCCGCTTACCGCTACAGCCACAAATACTTGCATCGGTACCGTGAATGGCACTATCACCATCAATGCGGATGTTACTGCTACTACAAGCAGTTCCGCTGCTATTCTCTGCCGCGGACTTGACCAAGGCGGAGATATTATCATCAATAAAGGAACTATCAGAGCTACTGGTGGTAATACAGGTGAGTGGGCTTATGGTATCGCAGCCGGAGGAAATATCAACATAAAATCCGGAAAGGTAGTAGCCAAAGGCGGGCTCAAGGGACTTTTTGCCGAAAAAGGCACAATCTCCATCACTCCTCCGCTGATTGTTATCACAGCAGCGGGTGGTGGTATCAGCGCAGACGGGCACACCGTAGTGTATGATAATGGTGATCCGGCATTACGCGTCGTTATAATGGATCCGCCTGTGGGGGGCGTAGTGGCTCTGAGCTCCGCACCGTCACCGGGAAATGCGGTTGGTTTCACTTTGTCGGGCGAGATTGCTTCGGCGCAGACCGATAATGTATGGCAAATCAGCGATGATGATGTTAATTGGCAGGATATAGTGGAATCGCCTACCGGTGCGCCTGCGCACGACGGCGTGCATCAGCAACGCCGTGCTGTAACCACTCTAACATACACTCCGAAAGAATCTGAGATGGGCAAGTATCTCCGCGTCAAAGTGGCAGCGGCTGGCCATACCGGCTATATCTACAGCCCGAGCCGTCAGATAGCCAAGAAAATATGTACGGATGTACCGGTTGTTCCAACGCTGACCAACATCAACGACAAGGTGTACTTGTCCAATGCCAAGACGACGCAGGAGTATATCATCTTCAACTACTCCAAAGAAGCCTCGTCTCTTACCGCAAGCGATTGGAACAATGCCGTGACACCGGAAAGCGAAGTTGGATTCTTTGAGTTGGGAGGTTCATCTAATGCGAATAACACTGTATTTACCCGTGTCAAAGAGACCCCCTCGACATTGGTCGGTGAGCAGATAGCGGAAGCAAGAATATATATAGGCACATCGGTTTACATGACAGATGTAGAATTGTCTGTGAGCAAAACGGTAGGCCATTTCCAGAACTTTAACAACGAACTGAATTGCAAAGTGGGTGATGTTATCCGCTGTGACGCTTCGCCTGTACCATCTAATGCCACCAACTGGTATGGTGTATCGGGCAGCAACTGGACGGTAGATTTCCACAATACCGGTTCTCAATACGGCACATTCTACGAAGATGCTGAGTGTACGAGACCCATCAGTTCATCAAGCAACTACACAACTGTTTATCTGAAAACACTTCAAGAAAAGAACTATCTGGATGTTCGCATTTTGGTTTATAACAGTGCTATCGGTTACAAGACACGATATGTGCAGTTCAATGTTACTCCGGACGGCTATTTCCCGCTGTTAGACTATATCAACGGTTGCGACCACACCATTGCTGCCGGAGAGAAGATAACAGGTATCGAAGTCAGCCGCCGCCCGTTCTCCGGTTCGGTGTACGGTCTGACTACCGAAGTGAGCGGCGAAGGAACCGCCCCGATAGTGTCGTTCTCACTCTACGAGACGATGACTATCAATGCCATAAACGCTACACCGGGCGTATATGTCTATACTCCGCTGCAAAACGGTCATCCGCTGAATAACAACACGACCTTTACCATCACCGTCACCGATGGCAAATATGCTGTTGATTCCCTGATCTTGCGTGAGAATGCGATTACCGCCGACCCCAATGAGGAGCTCGAACTGGTAGCACAACTGATGCCGTCTAACTCCGAAGCGGCAATAACATGGACAAGTTCCAACCCAAGTGTAGCCACTGTAACAAACGGTATCGTGACGATAGCCGCAAACGCACCAATAGGTGCAAAAGCTACCATCACCGCTACTGCTAACGGAAAATCGGATGAGTGTCAGATAACCGTCAGCGGTGAGGAGTATGACTTGTATGTCGCCTCTACGCGAGTTACCAGCCGCAACCGTGACGACATCCTCGGAGATGGCAAGTTCGCGTTCGACGGTATGAATACGCTGGCGATAAAGGGTAACTATACAATCAGCAACTCGGCCAATCTGGTGCGCAACACTGGCATTGACGGTCTCATCATAGATGTAGCACAGGCTTGCACGATATCACAGGGTTCGGAATCATACAGCACCTTGTTCGACCTTAGAAAGAACACCACTATTCGTGGCAAACAGATGACGGTCAACGGCAACGGAGTGGCATTTGGCACACAAAAAGGAATGATACTGACACTTGACAGCGCAAACCTCGTTGTTAACGCAATCATGCCGTTTAAGGGTAGCGGTATAGCAGATGACTGCATGAACATCATTAACTCGCGCGTAGAGGTTAATGCCTCGGGTTCTGCGGCAATATTCAGTTTTACAGGCGGTATATCGCTCACAGACTGCTATATCCAAACGCCTGCCGGAGGAGAAGTTGTAAACGGTGCTATCGAGGACGGTAAAGGTTCGCAGGTGCGTAACTTGCTGATTGTGCCGAGTCCCGTAAAGGTAAAACCCGCACTTGCTTTTGCGTTGTCAGAAGCAAGTGCTACCATCAACGAAGCGTTTGTGGCTCCTGTGCTCAATAATCCGAATGGTCTGGCGGTTAGCTACTACTCCGAAGACCCGATGGTGGCTATCGTGAACGCAGAGACGGGTGAAGTAACGCCTGTAGCAGCCGGAACAACCACTATTACTGCCTATACTAATGGCGATTTGTTCCATGAAGCAGGTGAGGTTTCTTACACCCTGACCGTGCTCAAAGGCACCGTCTCGCTCGCATTCTCTGCACCAACAGCTTCTGTGACGGTCGATGCTACGGAGTTTGTACTACCGATATTAATCAATCCGCAAGGTGTGAATGTAACCTATAGCAGCAGCAATCCTGCTGTAGCGACTATATTTGCACTCTATGGAGATATGACGCTTGTCGCTGCCGGTACAACCACCATCACCGCAACTTTTGCCGGAGATGAGGCATATAATGGAGCTTCTGCTTCCTATATCTTGACCGTCACTTCCGGCGATGCCACGGCAATAGAGGATGTTCGCATCAATTCCGAAAAGGCGCAGAAGATCCTGCACAACGGCACCCTCTACATCCTCCGTCCGGATGGCGAAATATACAATGCCCAAGGCGCAAGAATTAAATAAATAGCATTTCTGCTTATTCTCTCAGAGGCGGAGCACGTGCATCGTGCCCCGTCTCTTTTTTTGTATCTGTACATTTCTCCGCGTCCTCGTCCCCCGCCATAGTGATTCTTCTGTTGTGCCGACTGCCAGTCGGCTTCTTTATTCTCCGACTGCCTCCGGCATACTTCTTTCTTCTTTTCCGCCCAATACAATCGGGCATTAAGAGAACATGTTAAGACAAAATATTGTTTTTTAGGTTTATCTATGTTTTTTTCTTGTAAATGAGAAAATGGTAAATGATTAAATAGTAAATATTTATGGCAAAATACAAAGCAATGACCCATACTCAATTGGCGGATTGCGCGGGTGTGTCGCGTCGCACATTATATAAATGGTTACATCCGTATAAGGACAAATTATGTATGTTAGGCGTCCAACCAAACGCCAAAGTGATTCCACCAAAGGCTGTACGTTTTATCTGTGAAACCTTCACGATTGATATAGACTAATGCCTTTTCTTGTATCATATAACCCTCGCGCTCCACCCGAAGTGTATATTAGTGGGATTTATTGTGCATAATTGGGAAGCACAGGGAAATCACCATCCCCTGCATCGTATCTTTGCACTCGATTTCAAAATACCCCATTTATTAACATCAAACACCAACATTATTATGAGTCAAGTAAAACCTATGGGACTTATTGAGTCCATGAGTGGCAAAATCTGTGGTCACTCCGACATGTATTTCTTCCGCAAGAACGGCAAAGTCTTCTCCGGCAAGATCTGTAATCCTTCCACCAAGGAACCATCAGAAAACCAACTCGCCGCGCAAGCCAAGTTCAAGACTGCACGCACCAATGCCAAGGCTGCCCTTGCTGACCCCGAGCAGAAAGCTATTTTGGAAGCCGCCTTCAAAGCACAGAAGAAATACTATTCTTTATATGGTTACGTTTTTGCGCAAGAGTACGCCAAACTCGGCGACTAAATGACTATATGGTCAAATAAATGGTAAATTGTAAATGACTAAATTGTAAATGAATTTATGGCTAAAGTATTTTTTCTCGACCCGATTGACCACATCAGTGGAAAAATCTCCAAACAGCACCGTACGATGTTCTGCTACCGGCGAGCATCCAAACTCAAGTACACCTCCGTTCACGGCGACCGCACCACCCCAGTGGGGGACAACGAGTTGGCTATCCGTAACAAGTTCCGCGTAGTACGCTTGGCAGCATTGGACCGTTCTATGGACCTGAGCAAAGTGAGTGCTGACCAAGAAGTATTCTTGGCAGAACGCAAAGCGCCTGACTTCAAGTACACCACCTACAAAGGTTGGTTGTTCGGCAAGGCATGGAAATGCTTCGACGAGAATACCAACCAAGTGACTTGGCCCGATCGTCTCAACACACTCGTTTAATAAAGGAGAAGAACCATGAAAAGGAACTCTTTTCTTCAACTCCTCGCGGCAGTCGCAATGTGCACCTTCGGGTGCGCATTGCTCTCCGCCGCCTTTGCCCTCCCTCCCGTCGGCATCATCGACTCCTCCGTCCTCGTTGCCTTCGGCGAAATCCTCACCTTCGTCGGCAGTCTGATAGGAATAGACTACCATTACAAGTATAAGGAATAAAATTGTCCTGCCCTCGCGGCATTCCGCGAGCAATCTCTTTCTTCGTCCAGTTCTTATCTCGCCTTGCTCGAACGATTCCTTCAGGCGAATAGGATTCGCCGCTAAAAAACGTACATCGTAAATGACTAAATTGTAAATGTTATGTTACTATCTTTAATCCGAACCAACACCACGCCCAACGAAACAATGGGCATCCTTCTCATCGGTGGCAAGCCCTTTTGTGGCACCCTTGAACCACCCACAGTCCCTAACGCTGCCCATCCCAAGGGAGCTATCCCTCTCGGGTGGTACAAACTGACGCTGACCAAATCCCCGCATTTCGGTCGCGTGCTCCCGCTTGTGAACTATGTCCCAGGCTTCGAGGGCATCCGTATTCATGCCGGCAATACGGTCAAAGACACCGCCGGTTGCATCCTTGTCGGGCAACTCTCCGGCACAACGCTCTTCCACTCACGGACGTTCGAGCAGGACCTGATTGCTAAACTTCAAAAACACCCAGAAGATGAACACTACATTGAAATCACTACTCCGGACCGTTTCTATACCGAGCATTGCAGCAGTGCTCATGCTCTTGCCTGCCTGTTCGGTGGAGCACAACTTGACCTCGACTGACAACCGTCAGCAACTCTCCACCCATTTCCACCGCGACAGCATCTATCTCCATGATAGTACGGCGGTTGTGTATAAACTTGGAGGATCAAACAATGTGCCCTCTCCAACTCCCGCACCGTGCAGAGTAGATACCCTGCTGGTGCATGAGTGGCACACGCGTTGGCGTGAGAAAGAGGTCATCCGCACCGACACTGTCCAAGTGGAATCAACCCGTACCGAAACCATCCCTGTCCGTTATATCCCGTCCTTTTACAAGTACTGTACAGCCTTCGCGATCCTTGTCCTCATGGCTCTCCTTCTCCGCCTTACATGGTGGCTCTATAAACATTTTCTGTAGTTTCTTTTTTGATTGACTGATTTTTCTCTTTCCCCCTTCATAAGGTGTTCGCTTCGCTCACGGCTGTGTTTATTATAAAATGCTTGTCATAACAAAGAGAGCGGATACATTTTTAGATGCATGCGCATATACGCGCAATCCTTATAGTATTTGTCTCTCGGAGATAAATATAAAGAACGCGCGTATATATGTACGCGCGTTCTTTATTAGTGTAGTGTTTACTTAGTTTTAGGATAGCCCCTCTCACCGAGAGAAGACCGAGAGAAGACCGAGAGATGACCGACGCGTAATCGCGCCCTTTGAAGTGTTATTCATCAAGGATTTTCTCAATACGCTCCGCTATCTCATCCTTGTATTTATTTCCTGTTGCAGGATTGATAGGAATGGCACCAAAGTCCAGTGTGATAAATGGGTAAGTACTGCTATCGGTGATAAGCTTGAGGTCCTTGCGACCGTGGCGCACCTCGCGTATCTCTGCAAAAGGAATTACAATACCTTGTGCATAAAGCAATCCTTCTTCTAAGTTAGCCAGCACATTGCGTCCCACGAGGATATCATGCTGATACCATGTCTCATAATGATCCCCCAAGAGTTCTTTTATCTTCTGCTCTGCAATAGGATTGAGCGTAGCAGCTTCGCGTTTCCATTCCTCACGCTCGCGAGCGCGTGCCTCTGCTGCCTCTTGCACATGTGCTTCATTGGCCACAATATAATCGTCAATACTTGCTTTATACTCATTCGCATGCTTACGCAGCATAATGAGCAAAATAATAGCCACCACGAACACCAAGGCAGGATATACTAAAGTGCCTAAATACGCATTTAGATAGAATGGCACTGGTGCATAACCAATGGCTAACAGGATATTAACAATTAGCAATATGCGGCATTTATTATGCCCCTTGCGCATTGCTTTAAGCGTTTTCTCTTTCGTGTCTGCTCGCACTATATGCAGTAGCTCGCGTGCGTTAAACCAATGCCAAATCAAAAAGAAAGAAACAAAGAATAATCCAATCAAAATGATTAAGAATGGATAAATAATTAATTCAGGTGTCATAGCATTATGGATTTAAATGTTAATAATTCGCTGCAAAAATACAACTTTTTTACAAAATATGCAATTTTTTACATATGTTATGCAACATATTCTATGCCAAAAATCAATATTATTTGCATATTTGTAAAAAAAATCGTATATTTGCAGTGTTTTTTAATACATAAATGCTATGACTACACAAGAACTAAAGCAGGCTTTTGAGCAAGCCTATGGCCATTCGGCAGAGAAAATTTTCTTCGCACCAGGTAGAGTTAATCTTATTGGAGAGCACACCGATTACAATGGTGGTTGCGTATTCCCATGTGCACTCAGTTTCGGAACATGGTTATTATTGGCCAAGAACGAGGATAAAGTGCTTCGATTCCGTTCGCTGAATATGGAGCAAGTATATGAGATTGCTATTGACGCCATTGCTCCGCAAGCGAACCGTGCGTGGTGCAATTATGCGTTGGGATGCATTGACATTATTGCTCGTCGTCATCCAGAAGCTCGATTGACAAGTGGATACGATATTCTCTATTATGGCAATGTGCCTGCAGGTGCTGGTTTGAGCAGTAGTGCTGCCTTGGAAGTGGTGACAGCTCGTGCTTTCACTGAAGAGATGGGAGTAGATATGAGCGACGACAAGGCTTATCGTACTGAGTTGGCTAAGATTGGTCAGGCTTGTGAGCATGAGTATGCCGGTGTGATGTGCGGTATCATGGACCAGTTTGCTTCTGCCAATGGAAAGAAAGACCATGCTATTCACCTCAACTGCGACACATTGGAGTTCGAGCATGTACCTGTTAAATTAGATGGTATCAAAGTGGTTATCACCAATACGCATAGTCCACACCATTTGGATTCAGGTGCCTATAACGACCGTGTACGCCAATGCCGTTTGGCTGTAGAGCAGATTAGCACTATGAAGCCTATCAAGTTCCTTGCCGAACTGACAGAAGCCGACTGGGCAGAAGTAGAGAGTGCTGTAACAGACCCTATTGCCAAGAAGCGTGCGCGCCATGTGGTGGGCGAAGTAGCTCGTACAGCTGCTGCTGTAGAGGCACTCAAGAAAGGCGAGATAGCATATTTTGGTGAACTGATGACTGCGAGTCATGTATCGCTCCGTGATGATTACGAAGTGACGGGACCCGAGTTAGATGCATTGGCTGAAGCTGCATGGCAAGTGGAAGGCGTATTAGGTAGCCGTATGACAGGCGGTGGTTTTGGCGGATGTACCGTTAGTCTTGTGAAAGACGAAGCCATTGAGAACTTCAAAGCTTTTGTGAGTGCCGAATACGAGAAGAAGACCGGACTCAAAGCCGATTTCTATGTAGCAGAGATAGGCGATGGAGTGATGAAAATGTAAAATAGAAAAAGATGAAAGCAATACAATTCTATACTATTAAGAGCAGTGGGGGATTGCGGGTGGAGATTAGCAACCTCGGTGCTAAGATAACCAAACTGCTGGTGGCTAATGCGAAAGGCGAAGTGAAAGATGTGGTATTGGGATTCAAGACAGCAGATGAATGGCGTAATAAAGAGACCTATTTCAATGCTATCTGCGGACGCGTTGCCAATCGCATCAAAGATGGTCAGTTCAGCATAGACGGTCAATCTTATCAGTTGCCTATCAATAATGGCACGAATAGTCTGCATGGCGGTGTAGAAGGATTTAATGCCAAGATATGGAATGTAACAGCACAAAGCGTTTATTCTATCACACTGCACTATCGCAGCAAAGATGGCGAAGAAGGCTATCCAGGCAATGTGGATGTATGGGTGACTTATACTGCGACCAAAGATAACCGATTGGTTATTCACTACGAAGCCAAGACAGATGCCCCCACTCTACTCGCCCTCACCAACCATGCTTATTTCAACCTCACAGGGGAAGCCAGCGGACGCATACACGACCATATATTGCAAATCAATGCCGATAAGTACACTCCATTTGACGAAACTGCTTGTCCTACGGGCGAGATAGCAAGCGTAGAGAATACTCCGATGGACTGGCGGCAACCTATTCGTATTGGTGACAGAATAGACGACCCATTCTTCGCTCCCGGTAGAGGTATTGATAACAACTGGTGTCTTTGTGCAGGAGACGCGCCTAAGCAACTGCGCCATGCCGCCACTTTACAAGCCGATGGGCGTATCATGGAATGCTGGACTACTATGGCTGGATTGCAGGTCTATACAGGCAACTGGATAGAGCAGAACGAAGGTAAAAGCGGTACGATGTATGATATACAGCATGCGGTATGTCTCGAAGCACAAAATTGGCCAGACAGCATAAACCATGCACAATTCCCCAATACTATCTTGCGTCCAGGAGAAAAGTTAGACGAAGTAACAGAGTATAGGTTTTATGTTGGATGTTAGATGTTGGATGTGAGATAAAATTCTTAATACATGATTAGCATATTATTAGCAATTAGTACGCTGCTGACGAGTTGGCAGTTTCGTTTAGAACCTTCTGCGCAGCGTCCAGAAGTAGATACCACATGGCAAGAGGTGGTTGTACCGCACGATTGGGCTATCAGTGGTCCATTTGATAGAGCGAACGATATACAAGAAGTGATTGTAGTTCAGAATGGAGAGAAAGAACCCACATGGAAGACAGGTCGTAGTGGTGGACTACCTTGGATGGGTAAGGGTCATTATCGCACACGCGTGGCGATAGAGAAAGGACGATTCTATACACTGCGCTTTGATGGTGCGATGTCCCATGCGAGTGTAGAAGTGAATGGTGAAGAGATTTGTTATTGGGCATATGGATATAACACCTTTGACTGCCCTATTCCATCGCATCTACTTACTGGCGATTCGATAGATATAGATGTCTATTTGGAGAATAAACCTCAACAGAGCCGTTGGTATCCTGGTGCAGGATTATACCGCAATGTGCACCTCATAGAAAGCGATGCGATACATATACCCACTTTTGGCGTATTAGTGCGCACGCCTAAGGTGAGTAGAGAGTCAGCAGAAATAGCTATCGAAGTGGAGTTGAGGAATGGGATGAACGAGTTAACGAGTGAAAAATCTGACGAGTTAGCGAGTGAAGGGATTCATATTCAGACGGACATCTTATATGGAGAGGAAGTAGTTGCCACTATGGAAGGGGCAAAAAGCGAGGTAGTAGTGAAAGAACCCAAACTATGGAGCCCTGAGACACCTCATCTCTACACCGCGCGCACGCGAGTATATAAGAACTCTGCCAGCGGTGGCGCGTCTGCTCTTGTGGATGAACGCGAGACACGCTTTGGATTTAGAACGATTAGTTATACAGCTGAGAAAGGATTTCAATTGAATGGTCAGACACGTAAATTCAAAGGCGTCTGTTTGCACCATGACTTAGGTCCATTAGGTGCTGCGATACACAAAGACGCGCTTCGTCATCAGATTGCTATGCTACAAGAGATGGGATGCGATGCGATACGCACAAGTCATAACATGCCTGCGCCTGAATTAGTGGAACTATGCGACGAGATGGGTATGATGATGATGATTGAACCATTTGATGTGTGGAATCACGGCAAGACAGACAATGATTATCATGTAGAGTTTGACACTTGGTGGCAAAGAGATATCACAAACATGGTGAAACTATACCGCAATAATGCGTGTGTGATGATGTGGTCGAGCGGTAATGAGGTATGGAATCAAGTGCTGCCTGATGGTATTGGATTAGTAACGGAGATACAAGCGCTCTTCCACCAATTAGACCCTACTCGTCCTGTGACAAATGGTATGGACCAAGCGATGCATGTGATCCATAATGGTTTTGGTGCTGCCGTAGAGATTCCAGGACTCAATTACCGCACTGGTCGTTATATTGAAGCCTATGAGAATCTACCACAGAAAATGATTTTGGGTTCGGAGACTGCTTCTACAGTATCCAGTCGCGGTGTATATAAACGCCCTGCCATCATACGCGATTTTGCCAATTATGATGATAATCAGTCCAGCGGATATGACTTGGAGTACTGCCCATGGTCAGGACTGCCAGAACAAGATTTCCAATTACAAGATGACTATGATTGGACATTGGGGCAGTTTGTATGGACAGGATTTGACTATTTGGGCGAACCATCGCCATACGACACAGACGCATGGCCCAGCCATAGCAGTTATTTCGGTATTATTGACTTAGCTTCGCTGCCCAAAGACAGGTATTGGTTGTATCGCAGCCAATGGAATGAGAAAGATGAGACCTTACATCTCTTGCCACACTGGAATTGGGAGAAAGGCGATACGGTGCCTGTATTCTGCTATACGAGTTATCCTGAGGCGGAACTGTTTGTGAATGGCAAGAGCTATGGTAAGTTACGCCATGCTACAGTCGAAGAGACTGAGCGCTTGAAGAATGGCGAAGTGATTGAAGGCGTGAGTGCTATGCCTAAGGTGGCTGATTTTGAAGTGCCTGTATGGGGAGCTGCGCCTATGCCCGAACTGCTGCCACGCTACCGACTGATGTGGTTTGATGTGCCTTATGAGAAAGGCGAGATAGAAGTGGTGGCATATGATGCGCAAGGCAAAGTAGCAGCAAAGAAGAGCATACAGACCGCAGGTAAACCTCATCACTTGGAGATTGAATGGGCGAATGAGGCAGAGAATCCTGAGGAGTTATGCTATATTACTGTGAAAGTAGTGGATAAGAATGGTATTCTTTGTCCAGATGCGAGTCATCTGATTCAGTATAAAGGCGAAGGATTTGTAGCGACTGCTAATGGCAATGCGGCTTGCTTGGATAGCTTTGTCGAACCGCAGATGCACACTTTTGCGGGGCAATGTACTTTCATTATTAAGAAAGTCAGTAAAGGAAGTTTTAGTGCGGAAGGGCTGAAAGGAATAGCGCTATAATCTTATTAGCATAAACAAGAATAGCCTGAGCGAGTGCTCAGGCTATTTTGTTTTCTAGGAGACTAGTGAACTAGTAAACTAGAATTGTCATTGTTCAATTAGCGTACTTGTGTACCTTGTACATTGAACATCTTGTTGTCGCGAACGATGTAGAGAACGCCGTCAACGATAACTTTTTGTGCTTGCTCGGTGAGAACAACTTCCTCGATACCCTCGTTGTAAGGAACCTTCCAAGCGTACATAGCAGGATCAGAGAGGTCAAGGTTGATTACCATCTTGCCTTCCTCTGCTGCTGGCTCCCATACTGATCCAAATGGAGTATCTGGGAAACCTTTCCAACCACCTTCAGCCGCTGGGTCAGCAACAAGAATTTCGTTATCCCATGTACCTGCTTGGCGGAACTTGAATACTTGGCTTGCTGTAGCGCTAACAGTAGCGGTGTAAACGCCATTCTCTAATGTCATGATTGTACCAGCCCAACCATCGAATGAACCGATGATATCTACACCAGCTGCAGGAGCACCTGCAGGAGCAGTCATAGAAACTGCTACTTCGTAAGCATCTTCTTCTGCACAACGAGCCCAACGCAAAGTATCTACACGGATATCATATACAACTGTTGTCTCTTCGCCAAGAACAAAGTTAGCACCACCATTGATACGGCTCCATACGTCATCTTTTAACTCTTGGAGATAAGCAGGTTCGTCCCACTCAGCCTCTGCTACAATTGTTCCGGTTGCATCCATCAAACCACTTGCGATTTGGTACTCTGCACCTTCTGCAGCAAAGAAAGAATAATAGTAATAAGCAGCTTGTAACTCTTGGCTCTTAGCCACATCTACTTGCATTTGCTTAAATGCCCATCCTGTAGCACCACCTACAAAGAAAGGAACTGCAAGTCCATCACAGCCATCATTAATAACAGCTACTGTATAAACTTTACCAGTACATGGATTTACTTTCCAAGCATCAATTGTGAATACGTTTGGTACATCTTTGCTATAGTTCTTTAAGTCAATCTCAGTTCCATAAGCACCTTTAACTACTTGTACACCACCGCGAATAACGGTAGCAGCACCTACTTGATAGTCCCAGTTGAATTGACCTGCATTATCCAACATAACAGGTTTACCTTGAATACCGCCCTCAGCGAGTGGATCAGTTGCGTCATCAACAGCAACTACATACCATCCATCAAAACCTTCTACTGGTTGGAACTTAGCCAAAGTATTAACATCTGTGCTCCAATCGGTTGACTCCTCTTTCAGATTGTATGTACCAGCAAAAGCAATTTGGTTACATGAAATCTCGAGAGGAACATAGATACAAACACATACTTGACCTGGTTCGTAGTAACTTGCAAGATCTGCATCAGAAGGAACTACATCCTTCGCAGCGAACATGCTAACGCTCATAAGCGCAGCAGCCAAAAAAGCATAAATTTTCTTCATAAATTTAAAATTTAAAAGTTAATAATTGATTGTAATAATGAATTTATTATTGATTCATTTATTTTCTATTAGTAAGCATATCCGTCACCACCTTGTGCAGCGAATTGATTCTCTGCATCTCCCTCTACATCTGTTTTGTAGTTCGGGTTAGAGCGCTTATCTTCAGATGGCACTGGGAACCAATTCATATACTCTGGTGTGCCAGATACAAAGAATTGCTGTCCGTCTGCCTTACCCATTCGTCCTTCCCAGTGGTAACGGTACTGATCTGATTGTTGACCAAAGAATCGTCCAAATCGGATGAGGTCAATGCGACGGCGACCCTCATAGTAGAACTCACGACTCCACTCATCGAGTAATGTTTCTTCGTCAAGTGCAAGTAATGGATCTGCATTAGCACGCGCACGGATAGTATTATTGATGATTGCGAGTGCCCCTGCTTTGTCTCCCTGACGGAAGAGTGCTTCTGCTTGAATCATGTATGCCTCTGCCAAACGGAGCAAAGGAATATCTGTATCAGGCCAACTTGTATTTTGTGGAATTGAGTACTTAGGCAATGCTGCAGATGAATATACAGCTGTGAACTTGAGTCCTGCCCAAGAATCGAATAGATATTTGGTATCACCAAGTTCTTGATTTCCCTTTAATGTGAAGGTATAACCTGTATTGAGACCATCTGAGCACAAGATAGCACGGTCGTCTTTTAATTGCGCAGGCATTTCGTACTCGTCATATACCATATCCATAGCTGTTGCACGATCAATCTTCAATGGCGACAGGAATTTATCCACCATCGTAGGTGAAGTACGCATAGAGTGCCATTCGGCTGTGATGCCCCAAGGGTTCATACCCGGGTTACGCTGTGCACAGACAAGCATAGTAGAAGATGCATAACTTTGCGCATACACACCATCTTGGTATATTTGGAAGAGAGATTCCTTCATTACTTCATCACGGTGGTTATCACCCATAAAGAGCTGTTGGTAAGCGCTATATACGAAACCAGAGTCAGTAACAATCTTTTGAGTTACGAGTGAGTGCTGTGGGTTTTCTGTGATAACCGCTGTAGCTGCATCGTATGCTTTCTGCCATGTTTTTCCAGATTGCCAATTTTTATTATACTTATTATATACATCTGCATTGAGATATACACGGGCTAAGAGGAGTTGTGCAGCTGCTTTACCTACGCGGTATTTTTCTACGCGCTGTGCTGGGAGCAAAGTGATAACATCTTGCAACTCTTTCACGAGCCACTCATATATTTCGTGGCGTGGATAGAAGTGTGGGAATTCACTTGACTCGGTAGTTACGAGTGGCGCATAGAGATACATATCCATGAGGTAGAAGTAGTGCAATGCACGGATGAATCGCACTTCTGCGAGACGATTTTGATATTCCTCTGTTTCTCCAGATGCGTAGGTGAGATAGTGATTACAATACTTAATATTGAGGTTCAAACGAGTATAGATAGCACGAATCATAGTGTTCGTTCCCGTCCAGTTAGTTTGGTTCATTTGCTTTGCCTCTGCATCATTCCATATCCACCAAGCCTCGTCGGTTGTCAACTCGTTGCAATACCAGATGGTACGATAGAATCCAGAAGTACCTGCGTCTATATCCTCCACATCGGAGTCACTACCAGCATCAGCTTGTCCGATGAGTGCCAAACAAGCGTAGCACTTAGTGAACATACGATCCTGATTAAAAGAAGTAGAAGAGTCAGGATCAAGAGGTTTTGTATTAAGGTTATGGACACAAGCAGTTAAGCTAACCACCGCCATAACAAAAACCGCTATTTTCAAAAACTTATTCATATGATGTAATTATTTGTTTATTAGTTGATGGATTAGAATTGCAAGTTAATACCCAATACGGTAGTCATAGAGCGTGGGTAGATTGAGTTATCAATACCGCCCATACCAATTTCAGGATCAAGACCAGAGTATTTGGTGATGACGAATGGGTTAGATACTGTGCAGTATGCACGACCAGAGATTTTATTCTTAGAGAAAGAGTATCCGAGTGTGATGTTGTCACAGCGCAAGAATGAAGCGTTCTCCAAGAAGCGGTCTGTAATATCGTATTCTGCATTACCGATGATGTTTTTACCTGTCTCATCGTAGATAGTCATATTATAATTATCTACATAGTAGGTATTAAATACATCTACAGGGAGGTTCTTGTAGTATCCATCGCGTGCTAAGTTACCGATAGCCACATTCTGGAGGCGAGTAGCGATTACATTGTTGAATACATAGTTACCAATATTAGCACGGAAAGAAAGACCGAGGTCGAAGTTATAGAATTGGAATTTCGTCTGGAATCCCATGGTAACCGGTGCAACAGGGCTACAATTTTTAAATACCTTATCGGTTTCATCAATTTTGCCGTATCCTTCTTCTCCTTCTGCTTGTTGGTCAACGATATACCAATATTGTGAACCATCTTCGCGTGTAGCCTTGCGTGACTCATACATGTAGAATGTATTGGTAGCGTAACCTACAGCGTACTTTGTAATAGACTTACCGGTCAAACCTGCACCTGCATAGCCACTACCATCAATCATAGCTTCCTCACCATTGATCTTGGTAATCTTATTTTGGTTCCAAGTCACATTATAGCCGAGATCCCATTTGAATCGTTTGCCAAGGTCGATAGCTACGGCATTGATAGAGAACTCAACACCTTGGTTTTGGAGCGAACCGACATTAGACATCACGCGTTTGCGGAAATTGGTACCCATAGCGACATTGACATTATTGAGCAAGTCGGTAGTATTACGGAAGTAGTAATCCAACGAACCTGAGATACGGTTGTTGAGGAATGCGAAGTCGATACCTGCGTTGTAGGTAGTAGTTTTCTCCCAAGTTAACTTATCATTGAATGCGTTTGGACGGTCAGAGATATAGAGTATATTACCTTCTGAGTCTTTTACTATTTCTACGATATTTGCATTGAGGTCCTCTGTAGCATAGTTATCACCTCCAACAGGATAATATGATGTGTGTCCTGTTGTTTGGCTATAAGTAGGCATGTATGAGTAGTCACCAATACCATCTTGCTGACCCGTGATACCATAACCAAGACGGAGTTTGAGGTCATCAATTTCGTTCACATCTTTGAGGAAGGTCTCTTTAATCTTCCATCCAAGAGCTACAGATGGGAATAGTCCCCAACGGTGGTCTGGTGAGAAGCGGCTTGATCCGTCAGCACGGAGGGTAGCGGTGATCATCAACTGGTTCCAACCGATATAATTGAGTCGTCCGAAGAATGAAACGAGATAGTTTTCACCGATACCGTCTGCTTCGAAGGCATTAGCAGGTCCGCCAGGAACGCCTGTTGTACCCATATATGTATCTGGATATCGTCCGTTACCCCAACTCAGGTATTCATTATAGAAGTGCTGCCACTCGTAACCTGCCATGATATCAAAGTGCTGTTGCTCTTTCTCCCAATCATGTGTATATTGTGCGTAGCAGTTGAATTGGAGGTTGTATTTCATTTTTTGCTCTTCACCATACCATCCAGTATAGTGGTTTGCAGTACCATACATGCTGTTATTATTCACAGACTTACCGAATGAGTAGTCTGCACCGAAGTTAGCATGGAGGATAAGGTCTTCGAAGCCGTGTACCTTGTAGGTAGCCTCTAAGTTACCTACGAACTGACCTGCATCTGAAGTATTTGATTGGTGTGCCAATTGTGCAAGTGGGTTAGCACCAGACTTAAGGCTATACATCCAGTTACGGTCAAGGTATGGACCATCTGCATTTGAAGAGGTACCTAATGGTTGGAAGAATCCGCCCCAGTGGGTATCTAACTCCTCTTTGGTAATATAGTAGTTCTTACCATCCGTTACACCTGCAGATATTTGCTCACCGTAGATGTTTGTGAGGTCTCCATCCGAGTATATTGGTTGTGTAGGGTCTTTATCGAGGTATGCGCCCGCGATGCCTGGTTCGTAATCATTATGGATATACATTCCTTTCGCATTGAGATTCAACACGAGGTGATTATCAAAGAATGAAGGGTTGAGGTTGAGTGAAGCAGTGACACGCTGCATTTGTGAGCCCTTTACAGCACCATTATTGAGTGTATAACCAACCGATGCGCGGTATGGCATATCCACTACATTATTCTTCACGCCACCCATGAGTGAAATATTGTGGTCGGTTGAAACGGCTGTACGATAGATTTGGTCGAACCAGTCCACATTATCATTCATGAGGTAGTAGTTCGCTTGTGCAGACTGACCAGCACCTGTAGCGTATGCACGGAGTTCATCTCCAGTGAGCACATCGAGGTGCTTGAGTACGCTACCGAATGACACATTAGCGTCGTATGTCACTTTCATTTTCTGTCCTGCTTTACCTTTCTTGGTGGTGATGATGATGACACCATTGGATGCGCGTGAACCGTAGATAGCAGTTGCAGACGCATCTTTGAGGACTGTAAATGTTTCGATATCAGCAGGGTTAACTAATGAGAGCGGGTTAGATACACCTTGGATACCATTGTTATCCATAGCGAGTCCGTCGATGACGATAAGTGGGTCGTTAGAAGCGTTAAGAGATGATCCACCACGGATACGGATTGTAGCTCCTTCGCCTGGTTTACCACCGCTGGTAGCGATGTTCACACCGGCTATTTTACCTTGGATCATGTCTTGTGCGGTAGTTTGCAAACCTTTATTCATATCGTCTGGTTTGATAGCTGTTACAGAACCAGTTGCGTCGTTTTTCTTCACAACACCATAACCTACTACCACAACCTCTTCGAGGAGCTCAGAGTCCTCTCCGAGTCGCACCACCATATTTTGTGCAGCCGTTAATTCTTGTGTTTTATATCCTATATATGAGATAGATAGTTTAGCACCGCTTTGTACAGAGAGTACGAAGTTACCGTCAAAATCGGTAATTGTACCGTTTGTTGTTCCTATCTCAAGCACAGAAGCACCAATGACTGGTTCTCCATTTGCTGCGTCTATTACCACACCCGTAGCTGTTGTTTGTGCGAAAGCGAGCACAGACCCCATCATTAGCAGAAGGGCGAGTGAGAAAGAACGAAATATATTGAGATTATTCTTTTTCATTGTTCTAATGATTTTTAATAATTGATTTTACAGATTAAGGGAGTTCTGGATTAGTAAAGGTGGCTCCATTAAGCAGGAACTCAACTTTATTTGTTTTATCATTCAGTTTGTACTTAGAAATGTTTAATTCATCTCCTTTGACTCCTTCTGTTGTACTTTGCAGTGTGACTACAAATCTTGCATCTGACGATACACTTGAGAAGTACCAAATGCAATCATACTCTTTTACTTTCTCACTTATAATAGTTTCCTGCTTTGTTTCACGGTCGTATTTAGTACGCACCTCTTTTTGATAGAAATGTCCTGTATTTTGCAGTGTAATTGGATCTCGCTTAAATTCTATACGGTAGTAGCAAGAAGTATCTGCACTAACTGAATCCATTTTTCCTTTGAACACCTTGATGGTATCCGTAATAAAGGTAAATGGAGGTATGATAATCGTTCTAATAGAATCCTCAAAGACACTATCCAAAACGAACTCGTTTTTGTAAGTTCCTTCCCATTGGGTATTTGGAAATTCCGCGAGCAGTTTTTCCCACTTCTCTACACGAGCGGTATTATCCGTTCCTTCACCGCCGATTGCTTTCCCATCTGGTGTAATGAATGCATTACCTTTGTACCACAAGGTATATGGTTCTCCTGTGAAAGGAGTCACATACAACGAGAAAGAAGTGTTTCCTTCTCCCCACTCACCATACTCATAAGTGAGTGTGTCCACTTTTTTAGGTTGGTCAAAACCATGACCAGATGCGATAGTACGATAAACCATGCGGTTGTCGTCCACACCACCAAGAAACTCGTACTCATAGAAAGCAAGGGTAAGCGTAGTGCTGTCGAATTGCGCAAGGCTTCGAGCCGACTTGTGCATACTCTGCTTCACCATGTCTGTGCACACTTCTGTGACATTCGATGGTTGCTCACACGAAGTAAGAGCAAGCGCAGCGACCAGCACAGCAATGACACTCAGTAGTAAATTGTTTTTCATAAAGATAAATTTGTTATTTTAAAGTTATATTAATTATTATTTGGATTATTTCTTTCCTTCTTTAATCAAGAACACACTTGCAGCGCCGAGGACGAGCAGGACACCTGCTACAACGAGCATACCTGCTTGCACATGTGCGCACATATATTTAAGGAGTACTCCACCACACAAGGCTGCGATAATCTGTGGCAAGCAGATAGTGCAGTTGAAGAGACCTAAGTAATATCCCATGTTATCTCCCTTAAGCGAGTTGGTAAGGATAGTGAAAGGCAATGCGAGCATAGCTGCCCATGCTGCTCCGATGAGCGCATAACTGAGCCAGAGCACATATGGGTCCGTCACAAACCAAATAGAAATAAATCCTACTGCGCCCACGATAAGCGAAATAGCATATGCCCCTTTATTGCCACACCAATGCTCTAACTTAGGCAAGAGCGCAGCCCATATGAGCGAGCCAACTGCTTGAATAGCAAAGCAAACACCCACCCAGTTACCTGCTGTTTGGAAAGCTGCGTCGGCTGCATTTCCTGTTGTCCAACCGAAGCAGTTCTCAGCAATAGCTCCATTGGAATAAGTCCACATATACATGAAAGCTGCCCAGCAGAAGAACTGTACCAGTCCTACTGTCCAGAAAGTAGAAGGGGCATTGATAAGCAGTTTGATAAAATTAGTTTCCTCTTTCTGTTCCTCTTTCTTCTCTTCCAAACCATGGAACTCAGCGTACTCTTGCGGGTTCAGTTCCTTAACCGTCACAAAAGTATATAATGAGCAGAGAATGAGTATCAAAGCACCGATATAGAAGGACCACTTAACCGAATCAGGTATTACGCCCTCTGGCGCTGTATTGGCTATACCAATCCACGTAAAGAAGATCGGGAAGATATATCCCACGAGCGAGCCTGCATTACAGAGGAAAGACTGAATAGCATAAGCGGTACCCTTCTGCTCCTCATTCACCATATCGCCCACCATCATCTTGAATGGCTGCATAGCGATATTGATACTCGTATCAAGGAACATAAGGCTGAAGAGTCCGAACCACATAGCTGCATTCAGTCCCAAGAAGAGAGATTGAGTAAAAGTGAAGTTACCTGCGTTCGGCAAAAGCAACATGACTGCTACAGCGATGAGTGCGCCTACAAGCAGGTATGGTTTACGACGACCGAGACGATTCCAAGTCTTATCCGAGTACTTGCCTACGATAGGCTGTACAATCATTCCCATCAATGGCGGGAGAATCCAAAAGAAACTAAGTGTGTGAGGGTCGGCTCCTAAAGTAGCGAAGATACGAGAGATGTTCGCGCTCTGTAGTGCATATGCAATCTGCACACCAAAGAAGCCGAAACTGAGGTTGAATAGCTGCGCAAAAGACAAATTTCGTTTTTGCATGGTATTTAATTATTTTTTCGTTTTATTGTCCGCGTGCGCATGTAAAAGCACGCATGTGTAGTCAAATTCGGCCACAAAGATACTGCTTTTTTTTTGTTCTTGCAAATATTAATAAAGTTTTTTTTATTTTTTAATAAAATTTGGTGTTTTTTGGAGATAGTAATTAGAAACGACGAATCCAGAATTTAGTTTTGAAACAAAAATAAAGAAAACAAAATAAAAATATAAAAAACATTTCTTTATTGTAAAAATACATAGATAAACACTGGTCGTATGCTATGTGCCTATTGTAGTCGCTGAGCCTGTGGGCTACGCGCCCGGAGCGTAATCTCCTTAATCCGCATTTATATGCGAGCATATAATGCGCCTTAATAATCTTTCTCTCCCGCCGGCAGAGTTCTGCCGCCTAAACAATAAGCACATATCCTACGCCAGCCATAAACATAGATAAAATTTTTCTACGCAGTTGCTAATTATAGATTACTAGAGTTCTAGATTTCTGGATTTTTAGACAAGCTAGCCCGACTAGTCTATCTAGACCAACTAGAAGAAATAGAAGAAATAGACAAACTAAATATCAAGATGGTGGGACCGTTTGTATAAAAGAGATGGGACAGCATGGGATTATATTAGCATAAAGATAGTACGAAGATAGCATAATACATCGTATATGTATCATATATGTATCGTGTATCTATCGTGTATCTATCGTGATTAGAAGCGGAACATAAAGGGAGTGCAGTTTTTCGAGGACACCGACCTCGCTGCGCTCGCCCACCTCAAAAAAGGAAAGGGAATGAGGCCAAAAATACTTTTGCATCCTGTAGTTTTTCGAGGACACCGACCTCGCTGCGCTCGCCCACCTCGAAAAAGGAAAGGGATATTGGCTAAGTAATCACGACAAATCCTTCCATGCTTACGCATTCATTATCCGTCTCAATAATCCTATTTATGCGAGCATAATAGGCTTTTTTCGCCTTGATAATAAAAAAGAAAATTCTTTTTTTGAAGAAATTTGTCGTGATTATTTGCGTATGTGCAGTTTTTGTTGTATCTTTGTAGCCGATTTGAGAAGGAGGTCCCAATAAACGGACATTTCCACTGCTTAAGATAAGAAGAGAAATATTTTTACAATACATTATGACAGAAATAACACACGAAGAATTAGTATCTGCATTGCAGACACATTTTGGTTTTGACACATTCAAAGGCGAACAAGAAGCCATTATCCGCAATGTAATCGAAGGTAATGACACTTTTGTCTTAATGCCTACAGGTGGCGGTAAGAGTCTTTGCTATCAGTTGCCCTCCCTTATCATGGACGGTGTGGCGATTGTTATCTCCCCTCTTATAGCCTTGATGAAGAACCAAGTGGATGCGATGCGTAATTATTCCGAAGAGCCCGGTGTAGCTCATTTCATCAACTCCTCTTTGAGTCGCGGTGAGATTAATGCCGTCAAAGACGATGTATTGAATGGTCGCACGAAATTGCTTTATTTGGCTCCTGAGAGTTTGCAGAAGAACGAGAATGTGGATTTCTTACAGGGTGTAAAGATTTCCTTCTATGCAGTAGATGAGGCGCATTGTATTTCCGAATGGGGTCATGATTTCCGTCCGGAGTACAGTCAAATTCGTTCGATGGTTCAGCGTATAGGCAAAGCCCCTATTATTGCTTTGACAGCGACCGCGACGCCCAAAGTGCAGAAAGATATTCAGAAGAACTTGGGCATGTTAGACGCGACCATCTTTAAGTCCAGTTTTAACCGTTCGAACTTATATTACGAGGTGCGTCAGAAGAACTCTGAGATAGACAAAGATTTGGTTCGTTATATTCGTTCGATGGAGGGTAAGTCTGGTATTGTCTATTGTTTGGCTCGTAAGGAAGTGGAGGATTTGGCGCAAGTGCTCCAAGTAAATGGTATTGCAGCGCGCGCTTATCATGCGGGCATGGATGCTGCTACTCGTAGTGCCAACCAAGATGCTTTCCTAATGGAAGAATGCCAAGTGATAGTAGCGACTATTGCCTTTGGAATGGGTATTGACAAGCCAGATGTGCGTTTTGTGGTGCATTATGATATTCCAAAGTCCCTGGAGGGTTATTATCAAGAGACAGGTCGTGCCGGTCGTGACGGAGGCGAAGGTCAGTGTATATGTTATTACTCACCCGATGATATAGAGCGTTTGCGTAAGTTCCAACAAGGCAAGACACCGAAAGAGATAGGTATTGGAAATCAGTTGCTCTTCGAGACGCAGAGTTATGCCGAGTCCACTATTTGTCGTCGTAAGTTGCTGTTGCACTATTTCGGTGAGGAGTACAATGTAGATAACTGCGGCAACTGCGACAACTGCAAGAAGACCTATAAGATGGTCGATGCGAGCGAGTTGCTTCAGTTGGCATTAGAGACTATTCAGCAAGTGAATGAAAATCACAAAGCGGAACATATCGTGGATATTTTGCACGGCAATAGTACCTCTGAGGTATTGAGTTATCACCACGATGAATTGGAGAATTTCGGTGCAGCAAGCGATGAGGAAGAATCGACATTGCATGCTATTCTTCGCCAAGCCTTATTGGTGGGTATGATTAAGAAAGATGTTGATTCTTACGGCGACTTGAAATTGCAGAGCGATGGTAAGAAATTCATTCGCAGACCTGGTAAATTCGAAGTTCCTATTGAGATACATGACGAGGATGAGGATGCGATGGCTGGTATAACGGCGACCTGCGCCGCAGCGGATGAGGTGCTTTTCTCCATATTGAAAGATATCCGTCGTAAGTTATCCAAGAAATGTGATGTACCTCCTTTCGTAATCTTCCAAGACCCTTCATTGGAGGCTATGGCGACCACTTATCCTATCAACATGGATGAGTTGCTGACTATTCCCGGTGTGGGTGTTGCAAAAGCGAAGCGCTATGGTGATGAGTTCTTACGCGTGATAAAAGAGTATGTAGAAGAGAACGAGATTATTCGCCCTGACGACATGCGTATCCGCACAGTAGCCAAGCGTTCTACTCGTAAGAAACAGATTATTCAAGCTATTGACCGCCGTGTGGACTTGGACGACTTGGCCGAGTCGAATGGTATGTCGATGGAGGAGATGTTGGACGAACTGGAGGCAATCGTATTCTCTGGTACAAAGATAAACATCAATTACTTCATTCAAGAAGTGGTTGACCCAGATGAAGAAGAAGAGATATACGAATATTTCAAAGAGGCAGACAACGACTCCATCAAAGACGCGATGGAAGAATTAGGCGAGGACTATTACGATATTATTCATGTGCGCTTAGTGCGTATTAAGTTCCATTGCGAATTAGGCAACTGATGAAAAAGGGTGTTGTTGATTTTATCACATTGGGTTGCTCAAAGAATTTAGTGGATGCAGAGCGACTGATGCGGCAGTTAGAGGCGGCAGGTTGGCGTTGTGTACACGACGCGGCAGAACCTAACGGCGAGATTGCCGTTGTCAACACATGTGGTTTTATTGGTGACGCCAAAGAGGAAAGTATTAACACGATCCTCCAATTAGTGGCTCGCAAGGAGCGCAAGCAACTGCGCAAACTGCTTGTGATGGGTTGCCTGAGCGAACGCTACCGTGCCGATTTAGAAGCAGAGATACCTGAGGTGGACGCCTATTTCGGCAAATTCGACTATATGGATGTGGTGGAATGGTTGGGCCAATACAATCCTGATAGACACGAAGAGAGTATTTGTGCCTACGAACGCAAACTGACGACACCCGCACATTATGCTTATCTGAAGATTTCGGAGGGTTGCAACCGCATGTGTTCCTACTGCGCTATTCCGCTTATCACAGGTCGCCATACCAGTCGTCCGATGGAAGATATTTTGGATGAGGTGCGGTGGTTGGTAGCGCAAGGAGTGAAAGAATTCAATGTGATTGCTCAAGACCTGAGTAGTTATGGATTGGACCTTGAGCGCCGTCACTTATTGCCTGAGTTGATTGACGCAATGGCACATATTGATGGTGTTGAATGGATTCGTTTGCATTACACCTACCCTACTGATTTTCCGATGGATTTACTGGATGTGATGGCTCGCCATAGCAATGTATGCAAGTATATGGATATTGCTTTGCAGCATTGCACGGACCATATGTTGGGGCTGATGCGTCGCCATATCACCCGCGAGGAGCAAGATACGCTTATCCGCACTATCCGCGAACGCGTACCTAATATATGCATCCGCACAACCCTATTGGTAGGACATCCCGGTGAGACGGAAGAAGATTTTGAAGAATTGAAGGAATGGGTTCGCGAGATGCGTTTCGAGCGTATGGGTTGCTTTGCTTATTCAGATGAAGAAGGCACTTACGCTCATCGGCATTACGAGGATAGTATTCCTCAGGAAGTGAAAGAGAAACGCGTCGCCGAATTGATGGCTATTCAACAGGAGATAAGTGGTGAATTGATGCAATCATTTGTAGGTCAGACTTTACCCGTTATCATCGACCGATATGACGGTGAGTATTACATAGGTCGCACCGAATATGACAGTCCTGAAGTGGATTGCGAAGTACTGATAGCTGCGCCAGAAGAAGAACTATGTGTGGGTTCCTTCTACTCTGTACATATCACACGCGCCGAAGAATTTGATTTATATGCTACATTAGCAAAAAAATAATTACTATGCTTACTAAAGATTTCATAAGCCTTATAGCAAGCGCATCGGGCTTGAGTAAGAAAAAAGTAGAACACTTGCTCAACACCAATAATGCTGTCATCCGCGAGAACTTAATGGCGGGTAAGGCTATTCAATTGCAAGGTTTTGGTACGCTTGAACTGAAAGAGAAGAACGAGCGTGTTATCGTTCATCCTCGCACGGGCGAGCACACCATCGTACCCCGCAAGAACCAACTGGTATTTAGACCTGTTGCAAACATAAAAGATGAACTCAAAAAGATTTAAGAGATGGCAGACAAACTCAGTTGGACCGAATTACGCCGCTTATTAGCCAATCGCGCTGGTGTGAGTGAGAAAGAAGCAAATCTCTTTCTCAATGCCTTTAACACGCAGATAATAGAAGCACTCAAGCAAGACAAACAGGTGAAGATAAACGGATTAGGCACTTTCAAATTGCAATCCGTTGCTCCCCGTAAGAGTGTGAATGTCACCACAGGCGAGGAGATTATTATTGAAGGATACAATAAGATTGCTTTTGCGCCAGAAGTAGGTGTAAAAGAACTGGTAGAAAAGACCAGTCTTGTAGCCGAACAATCTTCTGCAGCCTCTCTTGCAACGGAAAATATCGACCCGCTACAGAAATTAGGTGAACAAGCAGCAGAGATTGTGGATCTCCTTGCTGATTTGGGTCAGGCTGTGAAAACAGAAGAGCCGATAGTAGAGCCGACTCCAATTATCGAACCAGAGCCAATTATCGAACCAGAGCCAATTATCGAGCCAGAGCCTATAGTAGAGCCAAAACCTATTATAGAGCCGAAACCTATTATAGAGCCGAAACCGATTGTCGAACCAACTCCCGCCCCTGTTTCTACTTCGTCAAAAAAAGAGAAGAAGAGTCATACAGGGTGGAAGATATGTATCGCTATTTTGCTATGCTTGTTGATAGCTGGCGGCGTAGGTTATTATTTCTTTCCTCAATATATAGAGAAGTACATTGAGTGTGCAAAGGCATATATCCAGCCAACAGAAGTAACGCCTATTGTGACGGACACAATAGGTACTATTGATGAAGTAGTGGTGACTGACACGATTGCAGAAGCGATTACGACTAATACTGAAATAGACAGCATAGAGAGTCCTATCTACGAGGAACTTATCACTATCGAACCAATGCACAAAGATAGTCGTTTAGCATGGATGGCCATGCGCTATTATGGTGCTAAGATTTACTGGCCCTATTTGTATGATGCCAATAAAGACTGTATTAGTAATCCTAATGATATAGAAGTAGGCACTCCTATTCGCGTACCTCGCTTGACGGAAGCACAATTAGACACCACTTTACAATCCACTATACAGACTCTTCAATACTTACGCGAGCAAGCAGCAGAAGCAGCGCGTCGGCACTGATGGAACAAGAATTTATTCGCATAGAAGGAGCTGAAACGCATAATCTCAAACATGTGACGGTAGATATTCCGCGCAATAAGTTGGTTATCGTGACAGGCGTAAGCGGCAGCGGCAAAAGTTCGCTGGCGTTTGATACGCTCTATGCGGAGGGTCAGCGTCGCTATGTGGAAAGCCTCAGTTCGTATGCGCGCCAGTTCATGGGGCGTATGCAGAAACCTGAAGTAGAAAAAATAGAAGGCATACCACCCGCCATCGCTATTCAGCAGAAAGTGAGTAGTCGTAATCCTCGTTCCACCGTGGGGACTGTGACGGAGATATACGACTATATTAAACTTTTGTACGCGCGCGTGGGCCATACATACTCGCCCGTGAGCGGTTTGAGAGTGAAACGCCATACGATACGCGATGTAGTAGCTTATATGGAGAGTTTGGCCGCAGGCACACGCGTTTACCTCATTAGTCCCATTGTATTACCCGATGGACGCAGTTTAGAGGAACAACTCTATATATGGATGGGACAAGGATTTAGCCGATTATTTGTTGACGGTCAGGTTGTTCGTATGTCGCCAAGTGCTTGGGAGGAGATTGCAGAAAGCGATGCTTATTTGCTAATAGACCGTATTGTAGTGGACCACGAGCGGACAACGAGTAACCGCTTTGCGGACTCGGTGCAGACGGCCTTCTTTGAAGGCAAAGGTGAATGCCGCATACACACGGAACAAAGCGAACAGATTTTCTCTGAGCGTTTCGAGGCGGACGGCATTCAGTTCATGGAGCCAAGCGAACACTTATTTGACTTCAACAACCCTATTGGCGCTTGCCCTACTTGCAATGGTATTGGTAGCGTGAATGGTATAGACCCTGATTTGGTTATCCCTGACAAGTCAAAGTCTATCTACGAAGAAGCCATTGCGTGTTGGCAAGGCGATAAGATGCGGCCGTGGTATGAGGCATTGATATACAATGCTGCTAAATTCGACTTTCCTATTCACACACCGTTCTACGCATTAACAGCCGAGCAAAAGCAGCTCCTATGGACCGGGAATGAGTTCTTCCGTGGATTGAATGATTTCTTCCATGAATTAGAGACAAACCAATATTCGAAGATTCAATACCGTGTGATGCTTACGCGCTATCGCGGTAAGACACTATGCCCCACATGCAATGGTTATCGCCTGCGCCGCGAAGCGAATTATATATTGGTGAACGGTCGCTCTATTGAGCAATTATGCGCTATGCCCATCGTTGAGTTAGCTGAATGGTTTGCTAACATCCATTTCAATGAGACGGAGCTGAAAACGGCAGAGATGCTACTGGTAGAAATCCGCAATCGCCTTCAGTTCATGCAAGATGTAGGGCTTGGCTATCTCACCTTAAACCGCATGAGCAGCACCTTGTCTGGCGGCGAGAGTCAGCGTATTAACTTGGCTAAGTCTCTGGGTAGTAGTTTGGTAGGCTCTTTGTATGTACTGGATGAGCCCTCTATTGGTTTGCATCCTCGGGACACAGAGCGCTTAATTCATGTGCTGCGTGAATTGCGTGACTTGCAGAATACAATCGTTGTAGTGGAGCACGATGAGGATATCATTGCTGCCGGAGACCACACGATAGAGATTGGTCCAGCAGCCGGTCGGCATGGCGGAGAGGTTGTTTACCAAGGCAAACCTCAGATGGACCTCTTTGATTATCATATTCCTGCTCAGCGCCGCAAGTGGAATAACTATGTGGAGATAGAAGGGGCTTATGAGAATAATCTGAAGAACCTCACTGTTCGTTTCCCGCTTCATGTGATGACTGTCGTGACAGGTGTAAGCGGTAGTGGCAAGTCAAGTCTTGTTCGCGATGTGCTCTACCCTGCTCTCAAGAAGCATTATGGTGGTACATTTGCAGAGCACACCGGTGATTTTGGTCATTTGCGCGGTAGTATGCACTTGATGCAAGATGTGGAGTTTGTTAATCAGAACCCACTCAGCCACTCCAGTCGCAGTAATCCTGTGACTTACTTGAAGGCTTACGATGAGATCCGCCGCTTATATGCCGAGCAAGCACTCAGTAATCAGTTGGGATTGACACCAGCTCATTTCTCATTCAACACGCAAGGCGGTAGATGCGAGCAATGCCAAGGCGAAGGTACAATTACCATTGAGATGCAATTCATGGCAGACTTAGTATTGGAGTGCGAGCAATGCCATGGAAAGCGATTTAAGCAAGATATATTAGATGTGCATTTTCACGGCAAATCGATTTACGATGTGCTATGTATGACGGTCAACCAAGCGATTGACTTTTTCTCGCAGTACGATGAATGTCAAAAGATTGTCAAGCGACTCAAACCACTGCAAGATGTGGGTATTGGTTATATCCAGTTGGGACAAAGTAGCAGTACTCTTTCAGGTGGTGAGAGTCAGCGTGTAAAATTGGCTTCGTTCATTGCTCAGGAAGACAGCAAACCTACTATATTCATTTTCGATGAACCTACTACCGGTTTGCATCGTAAAGATATAGATGTGCTGCTCGTTGCGCTAAACAGGTTGATTAGTAAGGGACACACAGTCATTATCATTGAGCACAACCCTGCCATCATTCTGGCTGCGGACCATGTGATTGACTTAGGTCCGGAGGGCGGAAAAGATGGCGGACAGATTGTATGTACAGGCACTCCGGAACAGATTGCAAAGTGTAAAGAAAGTTATACCGGCAAGTACATTGCCCAGATTATAAATAGACATGAAAGACAAGAAAGCATTTAATTACCTACCTCGTTGGGGTGTATTATTGATAGATGTGCTACTCTGCACGATTGCCTTTTGGCTCAGTGTGTGGATTGGTAGTGCTATTTTTGATTATGACCAGTCGCATAGTGGTGCATGGAAAATAGAGAACCAATATGGATTAGTGATAGGAGTTCAAATCATATTCTTTATTCTATTCCACACCTACGCTGGCATGTTACGCTATTCCACTTTTGTGGATACGCTAAAATCACTACTCTCGAACTTATCCACGGGTTTTGTATTGGTATTATTCAATTTACTCATGCAGCGTTTGACTGGCAATCACCCTATTTTGAATACCGTATTGGTTATTTATGTACCCATCTCATTCGTGCTTCTCTTCTGCTTACGGGTGGGTGTCAAAACAATCTACGAGACGCTTCAGCAAACGCAAGGTAGTCCAAAGGTGGTTATTTACGGCACACAATCTGCGGGTTTGGCTATTGCGAAGATGCTTCGTTCTGCCGGAAACGCCCCTTATCGTCCTATCGCCTTTATTTGCACAGAGGACCAGCGTTATGGATATGAGATAGCGGGTTTGCCTGTTCGGCGCATCAATGACAAACTCTTTGCATGGATGAATAAATCCAATATTCATCATGTTATCGTCTCGCCATTGAAGATGCGTGAGATTAACCCTGCTAAAGATTTGCAGATATTCATTGACCATAATATTCGTATTCTCACCACGCCTTATTTCACTCAGTTTGACAACGCAGAAGATATTGACATTCAACGCATTGGTCGTATAGATGCCATTCGTATTGAGGACTTATTAGAGCGTCCGAAGATTGAAATCAACACCGATAATGTGCAGCAGATACTTCAAGATAAAGTTGTGCTCATCAGCGGTGCAGCTGGTAGTATTGGTAGCGAGTTGGTACGCCAAGTGCAACGCTACGAGCCCCGTGCTATTATATTGGTGGATATAGCCGAATCACCTTTACATGATTTATCATTGGACTTGCAACACCAATATCCCAATACACGCTTCATCCCTATCATAGCCGATGTGCGCAATAGGGAGCGTATAGAGCACATATTCAATGAGATGCGTCCCGATGTGGTATATCACGCGGCTGCATACAAGCATGTGCCATTGATGGAGAATTATCCAGGGGAGGCTATACAAGCGAATGTATTAGGCACCAAAAACATGGCAGATATAGCCGTTAAGTATAATGTGGAGCGGTTTGTAATGATTTCCACCGACAAGGCTGTTAACCCAACCAATATCATGGGAGCCAGCAAGCGTATTGCCGAGATTTATGTGCAGTCATTATTCCGCAAATTACAAAGCGAGAAAAACGATTGCACCAAGTTTATCACTACTCGTTTCGGCAATGTATTAGGCAGTAATGGTTCGGTTATTCCGTATTTCCAAAAGCAGATTGCAGCAGGAGGACCCGTGACGGTGACTCATCCTAATATTATTCGCTATTTCATGACTATACCAGAGGCATGCTGTTTGGTAATGGAAGCAAGCACATTAGGCAAAGGAGGAGAGATTTTTATCTTCGACATGGGAAAACCTGTCAAGATATTAGATTTGGCGCGTAATATGATTCGCTTGGCAGGATATACACCAGAGAAAGATATACCTATTGTATTCACAGGCTTACGCCCAGGAGAAAAACTATACGAAGAACTACTCAATCAAAAAGAGACCACATTACCGACGGATAATAAGAAGATTATGATTGCACGCGTGCGGGAGTTTGACTTCGATGTGGTAAGCAAACAGATTGACACACTGATTGAGACGAGTTATACGAATAAACCATTCACTATCGTAAAACAAATGAAACAATTAGTGCCCGAATATATTAGCAACAACTCTATATACGAACAACTTGATATACAATGATACAAACTTTCTTCGCAGAACATAGTTACCTGATTGGTTTAGTCAGTTTCCTATTCGGCTGGATGGCTATGCCGATTGTGATTCGCATTGCGAAAGCCAAAGGGTTTGTCGTTCGTCCCAATAAACGCATGAGCCATACGGGAGAGGTGCCCAATATCGGTGGACTGAATATATGCTTTAGTTTCATATTAACTTACCTCTTTTTTGAGTTTGAGCAGATGAACCATAACCAGTTCTTCATGATTGGTTTATTTGCTATTATGGTGATAGGTTTTATTGACGACATATTGGTACTGACTCCATTAGCCAAACTCTTAGGTGAGACACTTGCGGGTATTGCATTGATTGGTTTTGCCGATATTCGCATCACTCATCTGCATGGCATATTTGGAATCAATGAGATTGGTATTATCCCCAGTTACCTCATTTCCCTCTTTATCCTGATTGCCATTATCAACGCGGTAAACCTCATAGACGGTATTGATGGTTTAGCGAGTGGATTGGGAATACTATATTGCCTCTTTTTTGCCATCTATTTTGGATTGGTAGGCGAAGCGGGATGGTCATTCATCGGTATTTGTATGATTGGTTCCTTGGCTGTATTCTTTATATACAATGTATTTGGTAACCGCGAGAAGATTTTTATGGGCGACTCAGGCAGTTTGCTATTGGGTTATTTATTGACGGCATTTGTATTCCGTTTCTGCGAGATTAATGCTTTGGGAGGCACCCCTGCCTTGTTTCACATGGACGCAGCGCCTGCGGTAGCGGTGTGCGTATTGACGGTACCTATCTTTGATACTATTCGCGTTAGTATAACACGCATCAAGAAAGGGCGTTCGCCTTTCCAACCAGACAAGAACCATATTCATCATTTATTGCTGCGCACAGGATTAAATCATATACAAACCACATGCGTCCTGCTCACAGTCAGTCTCCTATTCATCGCATTGGGAATAGTGGGACGCAATTGGAACTTATGGTTACTGCTCATCGCTGATTTTGCTTTGGCGACTGCTCTGACACTAATCCTATGGAGAGTGATTAATACTAAACTATACGGACAAGATGCTCACCATTGATCATATTAGCATGGAGTTTTCATCCAAACCTGTATTGGATGATATTACATTCCTCATCAATCGCAAGGAGCGTATTGCGTTGGTGGGTAAGAATGGCGCAGGTAAATCCACGCTCTTGCGCTTGATAGCTGGTGAGTATGAACCGACGAGCGGACGGATTTCCAAAGAGAGTAACATGACGATTGGCTATTTACCTCAAGTGATGCTCCATGTGGATGGCAAGACGCTACGAGAAGAGGTGCTCTCTATATACGCGGGTAGTGATGAGAGTGAGCAAGCTCGTTTCATAGCGGAGATGGACCGCACTATCATTGGTTTGGGTTTTGAACGCAGAGATTTTGACCGTCCTTGTAGCGAGTTCTCTGGTGGGTGGCGCATGCGTATTGAGTTGGCTAAGATTTTGCTGCAGCACCCTGACTTATTGCTATTAGACGAGCCCACCAACCATTTGGACATAGAATCTATTCAATGGTTGGAAGAGTTCCTCAAAACCAGTCCAAGTGCTGTCTTGTTGGTTAGTCACGACAGAGCATTCCTTGATAATGTATGTAATAGAACGATAGAGATCACTTTGGGACGCATATATGATTATGATGTCAACTATAGCCGTTTTGTAGAGTTGCGCAAGGAGCGCCATGAGCAACAAGTACGCGCTTATCAGAACCAACAAAAGATGATTCAAGATACGGAAGCGTTTATTGAGCGTTTCCGGTACAAAGCTACCAAAGCCGTACAAGTACAGAGCCGTATCAAGCAATTAGATAAATTAGAGCGATTAGAAGTGGATTTAGAGGACACTTCCCGTTTAAATCTACGCTTCCCGCCTGCGCCACGCAGTGGAGATTTCCCTATTATCATAGAAGATGTACGCAAGGATTTTGGAGCGCACAATGTATTTCACGATGTGAGCTTCACTATCCGCAGAGGAGAGAAAGTGGCGTTTGTGGGCAAGAATGGCGAAGGTAAATCAACACTCGTGAAATGTATCATGGGGCAGTTGGATTATTTAGGGACACTCAAAGTGGGACATAATGTCAAGATTGGCTATTTCGCGCAGAACCAAGCTGCACTCTTGGATGAGAATAAGACTGTTTTTGACACGATTGACTATGTAGCGGTGGGTGATATACGCACCAAGATACGCGATATACTCGGTGCCTTTATGTTCGGCGGCGAGGCAAGTGATAAAAAAGTGAAAGTACTCAGCGGTGGTGAACGCAGTCGCTTGGCGATGATACGCTTGCTATTAGAACCATGCAACTTGCTTATCTTGGACGAGCCTACCAACCACCTCGACATGCAATCCAAAGATGTACTCAAGGCTGCCTTGCAGGATTTTGGCGGAACAGTTATATGCGTCAGTCACGACCGTGACTTCTTGAATGGTTTAGTGGACAAAGTGTATGAGTTTGGTGGCGGACATGTGAAAGAGCATTTAGGCGGTATATATGATTTCTTACGGGCAAAGAAGATAAGCAGTCTGCAAGATTTAGAGCGTAGTGTGCAGGTTAGCAACACGCCAACCAATACGCCACCCACTACTGCCAAATTGGACTACGCTGCGCAAAAAGCAGAAGCGGCAGCCAGACGCAAGAAAGAGAAACAGATTGCAGAAGTGGAAGCGGCTATCGCTCAGTTAGAGCAGCAACAAGCAGAGATAGAGCAGTTATTAGCGCAGGCGGATAATCAAACTGCAGAGAACTTTCAGAAATACGAAACTATCAAACATACGATTGAGCAAAAGATGTATGAATGGGAACTGCTGAGTGAATAAGTATATTCGTTTTGTGGTTCGCATGTCTCACCGAGAGAACACCGAGAGAAGACCGAGAGATGACCGACATTATTCAGTATATTATTCAATGGCTATGCTACGGCAATACCGCAGCCGCAGCACGCGTGGCGTACACTACTGATGAACAGGCATTAGCGCAGTACGACATTATTATTGTGCCTAACGGACAATTGGGCACAAATATCGTGCTGCCCGATATGAGCAGGCCCGTAATAGAGAACCCCACAAAAGGGAAATATATCATCCGCACAGATATTATCTATACTACTTTCTTCTTTATCTCGCGCGCGGAAGAAGTGCTCAATCCTCACCGTGACAAGCACGGCAGATTCTTAGCAGAGTACTCTATTCTGGGCAAGAACAACCGACTACAAATTCCCTTATTAGACGAATATGCGCGCTTGCTACTCAAACTATTAGAAGCACCGCTTCCCAATAGCGGTTTTGAGCATGTCTATCTCACGCATGACATTGACTCTATTGCGCAATACAGACATCTACGCGGTGCAATAGGAGGCATACTGCGCGGCGAAAAAAAACAGGTATGGAAAGCAATACAGGACATTCATCATGACCCTATCTACACTTTCCCATCGATGATAGAAGAGGATAAACGAGTGACAGATGCGCAAACGATTTATTTTGTCAAACAGACAAAAGGAAAAGGTTATGACTATCCGCAGTATTGGTTGCACGGAAGAGATTGGAAGAACCTACGGCAACTGCTCAAAGATAGTGGGGCACAGTTAGGCGTGCATAGCAGTTATTATGGTCTGTTACCATCAAAACCAATCAGCCAATGGCACCGCTCGCATTTTCTCAACTGTTCGCTTGAGCAGATGCAACAAGTGGTAGAGGCTGGTTTTACGGATGATTTCACCATGGGGTTTGCTGACCAAGCAGGATTTCGATTGCAAACAAGTCGCGCTGTACAATGGATCAACCCACAAACGATGCAACTCACCTCGCTCACCATGCACCCACTTATTATCATGGACTGCACACTCAGCAACGATGACTATATGAATTTAACAGAAGATGAAGCATATTTCCTATGCGAGCGACTAATAAGCAAAGTACGCATGCACCACGGAGACGCATGTCTGCTATGGCATAATAGCAATTTTGGTTCGCACTCATACCACGCTTCGCTATACCCTAAAATACTACAATTGCTCCATGGATAAGCGTTCCAAACCACATATTCTCATTTTGTCTGATCCGCCTGCTGCGCCTGGTTTCTTGCCACGCCTGCGCTATTTATGCGACTATCTGCAACGGAATGGATACGAGATAAAAGTGGTTACAGAGCAGTACCAACCCCTCACTTTTGCACACGACTACCCTATCCTCACCATTCCGATGTATAGTGGTTCGCACATTGATTGGGCACTCAAGACGCTTTGGACACTCCTTACTGATTGGCACAACCGTGTTTTTGCCCAACGCGTCATACAGCATATAGGTCCTTATCGTCCTCAATTTATTCTCTGCACTGCTTTCTCTGATTTCCCTTTAGGAGCCGCACAACGCATTGCCGCTTATTACAATGCCCCATTGCTATGCGACATACGCGATTTAGATGAACAAGTAGAGGGATCATGCTACGCACATAAGCACCAAGCATGGTGGACTAAGCCATTCCGCCAATGGTACCGTAAGGTGCATATACGCCGCAGAAACAAGGTATTGAAACAAGCCAATACGATTACCACAGTATCTCCGTGGCATGCTGATTTTATCAAAACCTTCAATCCCAATACGCATATCGTATATAATGGTTATGACCCAAAACAGTTCTACCCAAGCATAGAAAAAACGGAAACTTTCCGCATCAGTTATATCGGTTCGCTCTTTGAATGGCAGAAAAAGGCATTAGAAAAAGTGAAGCAAGCCATTGATGAACTGAATAATCCGCATATCGTATTGGACATTCATACACCACAGAGTAACCCTATTCCACATGACCAATTGGGAAATGCGATCCGTCGAAGTAGTATCATGTTGGTGCTCACTTCTCCCAATACACATGGTATGCTCACCACGAAATTCTACGAAGCCTTAGGTTGCGCCAAACCTATCCTATGCGTACCTTCCGACAACGGAGCTTTAGCAGAACTCATTGATTATACCAATGCAGGTATTGCCACAGAAAACATTGAACAAATAAAGACATTCATACTAAACAAATATCAAGAATGGCAAACAATGGGTTATACGCAACAGCAAACGAACCACAGAGAGGAGTTCTCGCGCGAAACACAATGCCGTAAAATGGCACAACTGATAACCATATGATTAGTTTTATTATCCCCATATATAACGCAGAAGGCTATCTCGCACAGTGTATAGAGTCTATCTTCGCACAACGCGGAGCCTATTCGCTTGAAATTATCCTGATTGATGATGAGAGTACGGATAATAGTCTGGCTATTGCGCAGGCCTATGCAGGAAAAGATGGTCGTGTCATTGTGCTTACCCAACCCCACGCAGGACAGTCCGCTGCTCGCAACCTCGGGTTGCGCTATGCGAAAGGTGAATATATTGCCTTTGTGGATGCAGATGATTATTTGGCACCCGATTGGTGCCAACAGCATATGGAGGCTATTGAGGGGGTTGATTATGTACAGAGTGGATATACCAAAGAGGGAAAAACAGTTATCGCAAAACATGCCTACCAGTTCACATCAGCATGCCTGCGCTTATACAAGCGCGAGGCACTACACGGATTATCTTTTCCCGAAGGAATGATATACGAAGATGTGCTTTTCTCGGTACAACTATGGTGCACCAATGCTACTTGCCGCCAAATACCTTATGCCGGTTATTATTACACTACCAACCCTGCCAGCACAACCTCCAAGCGGAACAAAGAAGCAGAGCAACGCATCATGCACGAACTACGCCTGTTATTAAAAGGACAGACATGTAGAAACAAAGCAATTATCCTGTTCACTATACTACGACTCAAAATACATTTTAAGTTATGAAAAAAAGATTGATCACATTTGTACTGTGTACTTTAGCAATTAGTTCGTTTGCAACTACTTATTTCGCTGCTCCTAAAGGTACAGGAGACGGTTCATCCTACAATGAGCCAACCACCTTTATCAATGGACTATCATTACTAAAGAATCCAGGTGACACACTCTATCTATTAGCCGGACAGTACGACTTAGACAAGACTACAGTACAAAATCTGAATGGCACAAAGCAAAAACGAATTGTAATAGCTGGCTATGACCCCATGAATAGCAAAGGTTCGTACGACGCCATTCTGGATTTCCGCACTACGCCATACGGCACACGCGGATTGCAGATTAAAAACACATGTACCTACTTGCATATCAAAAACCTTACTCTGCGCTATTCAGGAAAGAACAATCTATACAACGAAGGTAGTTTCTGCTTATTTGAGAACTTAGACATTTATGGCAGTGGAGACACAGGATGCCAGATGAAGAATGGCGGAGATAATATCATTAAGAATGTGGATAGTCATCACAATTTTGACTATCAAACGATGAGCGGCACAACGGCTAATTTCGGAGGCAACGCAGATGGGTTTGCAGACAAGCAGTTCACAGGAAATGGAAACCATTATATCGGTTGCCGTGCTTGGTGCAATAGCGATGACGGATGGGACTTCTTCCAGCGAGTGAGCAATACACAGACCATCATGGAATACTGCGTATGCTACCAGAATGGACCTGCCACCTATGACATGACCAATAACCCACGCTACGAAACAGATAAAGCATGGTTCGATAGCAAGATAGGAACAACCATGACCGACCGTTATGGCAATACCATTAAGGTAACATTGGATAAGTATCCATGCCAAGGAAATGGTAATGGATTTAAGATGGGCGGACAATATACCAACCATTTAGTTACTGTTCATCACTGTCTGGCTGTTGCCAATAACACACGCGGATTTGACCAAAACAACAACGGAGGCACTATGTGGCTATACAATAACTCTGCATACGCCAATACCGTCAACTATGGATTTACCACGGCATACGGAACCAATACCCTGCAAAACAATATCAGTCTCAATAGCATCAATGGTGATAGTTATAAATCGCAGAATGTAGCAGCCAACGACCATAATAGTTGGAATAGTGGATTTACTTGTGCAGTGAGTGACTTCCAATCACTTGATACCACACAGATATTAGCCGTTCGCCAAGCAGACGGTTCGCTCCAAGAAGGTACTTTCATGCGCCTTGTGGATGGTTCCAAACTGATTGACGCAGGCATAGAGGTAGGACTCTCATTCATGGGAGACGCACCTGACTTGGGTTGTTATGAGACAGATGGCATCATACGCCCTTTCGTAAAGTGCCTTTCTGAAAATACCGAGCAATGGATAGTAGAGCACGAGGCCATAGAACCAATCGTCTTCCAATGGGGCGGTACTGCAACAGGACTCACATGCCTTTCCCTTCCTAATGGGCTAACACAGACTCTCAATACAGAGGAGCAGACACTCACTATTCAAGGTACCCCTGCTGCTGCAGGCACATACACTTTTACGGTTACAACCGTCTCTGACTTAGACAACCCTTCCATGAGCGCTACGATACATGTGCAGTCAGCCAGTGCACGACGAGTAGCCTTCGTCACACTTCCAGGTTCCACAGAAGACCAAGCTCTGTTAGAGCACCTGCGTACTAATGATTCATTACTTGTTGTAGAAACCAACGCAAGTGATAACACCAGTGACTATAGCGACTATGATGTGATTGTCTTGGGCAGCAAACCCAAGAGTAGCGCAGCTGGCTACACACCGCTCAAAGGGTATGATAAACCTATGCTGCTGCTCAAACCTTTCTTACTAAAAAGCGGAGTATGGTCATGGGGAAATGCAGTAAACACCTCTGACCTGAGTGTAAGCATCACGGACAGCACCCACCCTATCTTTCTCAACCTACCTATGACAGATGGCGAACTGCAACTATTCGAGCAATGCAATACCAATGCAGTAACAGCCATCAGCACTTGGACCAACACCGAGGGTTACACTCTATTGGCAACACCTACTTCTAATAATACTTATACCACCATTGCAGAACTGCCTGCCGGCACCGATTGTAATGGTACTATACTGCCGCAGAAAATGCTTATGATTGGTGTATCTGAGTACTCTACCGCCCATCTCACACATGCAGGAAAGCGACTCATAGAAAATGCTATTTGCTACCTATTGGGGATGACCATACCTACCAATACAGAGCATATCAGCGCGGAGCAACCCATAGCAACCAAATACATACATAACGGACAAATATACATTCGCATCAATCAACAACTATATACTATCACAGGTCAAAAAATACAATAAAACATGAAACGAGTCACATTACTTACCCTCCTATCTATTCTCTTTTGCGTATCTCCAATACACGCAGAAGAAGCGACTTATCAAGACCTTCGTTACACATTAGATGAAAATCACCTTACTGCCGAAGTGACGCTTAACCCACGCGCAGCGGGAGAGATAATGATTCCAGAGAAGATTATCGTAGGGCAAAACACCTACACGGTTACTTCTATCGCAGATAGAGCCTTTAAGGGATGTAAAAACCTACAAACAATCGTATTACCTCAATCCATCGAGCGCATCTACCGTTCGGCTTTTGATGGCACTGGCATCATGCTTAATAAAGAGAACTGGCAAGAAGGGTGTTTGTGGATTGATAGCATCCTCATTGCAACAGATAAGACTATCAAACCTCGTTTCGTTGTGCCGGAAGGAACACGACTCATAGCTGCTGGAGCGTTCCAAGGCAATAAAACCGTTGTGCGAGTCGAACTACCTACTTGTATCAACCGTATTGACCATGAGACCTTCCGCGATTGCAAAAACCTACAGAAAGTAGTCATTCCACCTACCATCTCTTCTATCGGAGAAGATGCTTTCCTCAATTGTGGTATCTACCAAAACGAGAAGAAATGGCGCAAAGGAGCACTTATCATTGATGGCTGCTTGGTAGCAACAAATAAGGCATTGCCTGCTAAGTATGTATTCAAGTCCAAGAAACCCATCCGCCTCATCGCAGAGCGAGCGTTTGCCGAACGCGAACAATTAAAGACGATAGTCATCCCCAATACCATCACAGCCATCCCTGCGGCGGCTTTTTATCAATGTGAGAACCTAACGACTGTTACTATACCAGCCACAGTGAGCCATGTACATAAGTTTGCTTTCTACGGATGCAAACTGCTCAAGCAAGCCACACTGCCTGCTAACTTAAAGTATTTAGGTATGGGTGTTTTCTATGAATGTGAGAACCTACGCGAGCAAGTATTAAGCGATAGTATCGAGATATTAGAGCAAGGTACATTCTATAAATGCCATTCTATCAAACAGATAACCCTTCCTACACAATTAAAACGCATTGACCATGGTGTATTTGCTGGTTGTTCCTCTCTAGAGGAAATCAAACTGCCTAACACATTAGAGTTCATCGGAAACATGGCCTTTGCGGGGTGTGCCGTACTGCGTACAATCACTATTCCAGAAGGAGTTACATCGCTTCCGAAACAGATGTGCCAGGGATGTACGCGCCTCTACCGCGCTAACTTACCTGACGGACTATACGCCGTGGGAGACGAAGCATTCGCTGGTTGTTTACTTTTAGAGAAAGTGAATATACCGAAGAGCACTTTCCGTATCGGTGTGCGCGCATTCCATAATTGCCAACAACTGGAGAGCATCGCACTCACACCTACTAATATACATATGATAGAAGAAGCAGCATTCCAAGAATGTAAAATGCTCATGGATATAGAACTGCCGGAGAAACTCAAAGTGCTAAGCAATGCTGTCTTTGCACAATGTATCAGCCTCAAGACGATTAAATTCAATCACAAACTGAGAGAAATAGGTAATGGCGCTTTCTATAACTGCCGAAACATACGCGAACTCACTTTCAACGACTCTATCCAAGTCATTGGAGACGAAGCATTTGCAGAGTGTAAGAACCTACGCAAAGTGTCATTCCCTATCACTATCAAGCGTATTGGAGTAAGTGCTTTCCAGAACTGCGAGAGCCTAAAACAACCACTCTTCCCACCTGAAATACAAATAGGAAAGAACGCATTCAAAGGTACAAGAAAATAGGAATACAAATAAAAGTGAGTGAATAGCAATTATTCACTCACTTTTGGATAATCAGGGTAGTCATAGGTAATTCTATCACCTATATTGGCTATCATATAAGCCTGATTACTCTCTTGGTCTTTAGTAGCATCTATCGCCATATAGGTGACACCATTATATTCCACTAACTGACGAGCATGTTGGTGACCGCTCCATACATAATCCACACCATACTTCCCTAAGATAGAAGTTAACTCATAGGTGCTCTCTAAGGCATAATTGCTGGTGTGCCCTTGCGACATGTCTAACTTCCACATGTGCGTATGTGTGAAGGCTATAATATGGCGATAACCGTCATCTGCTTTCTCTGCCAATAGGTCCTTCAACCAATTGACTTGCTTATTCCCTAATTCGCCATCTGCCGAGTCCAAACAGATGAATAAGTCTAATTTCTTTGAACCATTATTGGTATCAAACCAATAGACTGAAGTATGGTAATAATTGCGGTATATATCCCATTGATAGAAATAAATATCATGGTTACCGGGTGTGATAAAGAGTGTATCCTCTATGCTTCGTCCACCCAATTGGAGCACACTATCCGCCTCTGCAAAATTATACTGTGCATCAATCAAGTCGCCTAAATGGATGGCCACCTTTGGAGAAGTCTCTGCTTCGTACTGATTGATGAAATAAGCCAAGTTACGATGTGCCTTATTAATATGACTATCAGCACAGGTATAAACCACATAATCATCCTGCTGCATATCAAGGTGTATCTCACCCACCATATCATTATACGCCATTGAATGGTCAAAACGGGTCTTGATGGTAGGACCTTGCGGAGAGAACATACCCGCTATATCCAAGGTAGGATTATCACCACAAGCGCAAAAAGCAGCACATATTGCTAAATAAACATATATCTTTCTCATAATGATTAGAATTTATAAGTGAAACCCGTTCGTACATTAGCGCCATAGAAAGTAGCATCGAGGTGGAACATACCCGTAGGTTTACATTCTGCCCCAATAAGCCATCTCCAATGCTCGTCCACATCGTAATGTGCTCCTACCATAAAGAGCGGTTGCCACATACGCTCCATCTGATAATCATCCACATTGCTGATACAGAATGATAAGTTCCATGGGTTGCTTTGCGGACGGCAGAAAACCTCCACGCGATAGAGTAAGTTGAATGGTTCTACCACAAATGTTTCATTCGAATGCATATCTCTATTCCAGTTATCTAACACTCGCCCGAATAGTCCCACGGTAACCGACACATAATCCATACGGTACCCTACACCCAAAGCGGCTGTTATATCGCCCATCTGATTACGAGCAATAGCACGATACATCACATCCGTCTCTACGAACATCTCACCCACAGGCAATTCAAATTTCGGACGCAACTGCACGACGCCCGTATAGACATTCGCAGTGGATAACTGCATTTTGGCTTCCATCTCGAAATGCGGATTGATGGGCATGAGTGCTTGCACATCTAAGTTTCCATGGTGCTGCCATGCCTCATTATAGGCATATTCGCCCATCACAGTAAGGCTGTAACGGCGGTCTCCAAATCCCGGGTTACCAGCCCATAACATATTCGCACATAAAGCGAATAGGAGAATAAAATAACTCTTTTTCATATGCTCTTATAAATACACTATTGTCAGTCCAGCGCCGCCATGGTTCACATCCCCATCGCCATACTCTAATGGAACCTGTCCTCTCTTGTGACGGCGTCTATTTATATCATTTAGATAATCGCGTGTGAGTTGCTTGAGTGCGCCTGTGCCTGTACCATGTAGTATTGTCACTTCTCCGGCACCCACCATGAGTGCGTCATCCATGTAGGCAATGAGTCTTTCTGTAGCTTCATCTATGCGCATACCTCGCAGGTCTAATGTGCGTTCGAAAGAGAGTGTACGCTGGCGAACTGTATTGCGGACGGTCGTGTTGGAGATAGGTTTAGAAGCAGTCTGCGTCGTCTCCTTTGCCATTTGCTTTCCTATCGCGCGCAACTCACTAAAATCCTTCAGCACCCGCTTACCATTCATCTCCACTTTCGTCTTTGTGCTTTTAACTTTCGACTCTTGACTCTTGGCTCTTGACTCTTCACTCCTCACTTTCGACTCTTGACTCTCGGCTTTCGACTCTTGGCTCTTCACTTTCTCCTTCATAGCCTCCACTTTCTTGCGGGCTGCTTTGGTGCGCTCTTTGTCTGCTTTCGCTTCTTTGATCTCGCGTATAGTGCGTTCGATGGTAGCGTTACTCTGTTGTAGCAAGTCTGCAGCTTGTTGGCGTGCTTCTTCTAATAACTCGCGTTTCTTCTGCTTGATACTACTCATCTGCTCATCGTACTGCGCGATGCGCTCCTCTAATACTTTCTCTTTCTGGCGTATCTGCTGACGCTTATTCTCCCAATAGCGCTTATCGCGGGCTATATCCTGCAAATGCTTATCGTAATCTATATGCTCCTCACCTACTAAATCGGTTGCATACTGGATAATTGGTTCGCTCAGACCTATCTGCCGTGCTATCTCAACAGCAAAACTGCTTCCTGCTTGCCCAATAGACAACTGGAAGAGCGGACGCATCTCATGGCGGTCATATAGCATAGCGCCATTCACCACTTTAGGCGTCTGTTCTGCAAAATGCTTCAGATTAGTATAGTGCGTAGTGACGATACCCAATGCCTCTTTCTCTACCAATTCACATAGTACTGCCTCTGCTATTGCGCCACCAATGAGCGGTTCAGTACCCGTACCCATCTCATCTACTAAAAAGAGCGTGTGTGCGTCCGCATTGCGTACGAAATACTTCATATTACGCAAGTGGGACGAATAAGTAGATAACTCATCTTGGATAGACTGCTCATCGCCTATATCTATCATCAATTGGGAGAATAAACCTGCTTTACTCTGCTCTGCACATGGCACAAGCAGTCCACATTGCAGCATGTATTGCAAAAGTGCTACCGTTTTGAGGCATACGGATTTACCTCCCGCGTTAGGACCGGAGATAACCAATACTCTATTCTCTTCCTCACGCAGACGGATAGTAAGAGGTATCACTTTCTTCCCTTGTGGCTCATAATGAAGCAATAATACAGGATGATAAGCTTGGTACCACTCTAACATTGGTTCGTCCACCACCTCTGGATAGATAGCATGCAATGCCTGTGCAAGCGACACTTTGGCGCGGAGAAAATCCACATCAGCCAACATCTCTTGGCTGCGCAGGATAAGGGGAACTTGTGGACGAAGACTCTCCGTTATAGTCTGTAATATACGAATACGCTCGCGGCGCTCTTCGCTCTCCAACTCGCGAATATGATTATTCGCTTCCACTACTTGTTGTGGTTCGATAAAAACCGTCTTACCTGTCGCAGACTCATCATGGACGATACCACCAATCTTGCGCTTATAGGCTGGTGAGACAGGGATCACTAATCGACCCTCACGCAGCGTAGGCGTCACATCGCCTTCTACAAAACCCGCTGCCTTCGCTTGGCGTAAGATAGATGCCAGTGTGCGTCCTACGCTTCCCTGCAGACTATTCAATTCACGGCGTATGCGAGCCAACTCAGGAGATGCGTTATCTGCCAAACGACCATACTTATCCAGTACACTATCTATCGTGCGAACCATTGTATGGAGAGACCCTTCTACATCCTCAAAAGCGGGGAGCGTACGCAGCAATGGATAGAATTGCTCATCTAATTGCAAGAAGAAAGTCTCCAACTCATACGCATACGATAAAGAGTGACGCAAGGCGTCCAACTCTGTCTCGTCTAAGAAGAGGTCCTCTACACGGATACGACTTATGGACTCGCGCATATCGTGTATGTCTCCGCGTGGGAAAGAGAGCGACGCATCAGATAGCACCATGTACATCTGATGGGTCATCGCGAGCAGATGACTAACCGTCGTATAGTCCGTATGAAAACACATAGCATCCACGCGTTCGCGACCCAGATTGGAAGCACAACGCGCGCGCAAGTCTTCGCGGATAACTACGAAGTCTATCTTATTCTCTATATTGGATGGATAACAACGCATTAACTCAAAATTCTACAATCCTTAATCACTTCCAGCCCCACATGCGCATTCAGTTTGCGCACCAACTCAAATCTGTTCTCGAATAACTGTGTTTTGAGCGCAGCACTCGTCACGCGCACGATGAGCATACCGTCTTTCACTTCCACGCTACGCGTCAAGCGCGATACTGTCTCACCCATTACTTGAGGCCACGCTTCCTCTATCCGCGTTTCATACACAGACTTCTCCAACCCCATCTCACGCAGATAGATGGCTAATACCTCACCGATAGAAACAGACTTATTCCCCGACATATCATTCTTTCACTTTCGCCAAATAGATTTGCTGACGTGTCTTGAAAACACGCAGAGAAGGGTCTAAACCATTGAGCTTATATATAGTGCTTATTTGAATACACTCGCGCTGACTGATTTCCCATAGTGATTCACCGGGGTGTACCCACATGACTGCCTTTTCCTGCGGAGCATATATCTTCTTTGGTGCCAAATAGAGTCGGTCACCCACTTTCAGCTCACGCCCCAAGGCGTCATTATACTCGCGCAGAACGCGCTCACGCATATTCAGACGGAAGGCCACATTGGCATAGGTATCCCCCTCACGCGCCTCCACATAGTCTATCCCACGGCATTTCTTCATAGGATGAGCAAGCATAAACTGCTGCTTTTCTTCATAGGCAGATAGTGGCTCTACATAAGGCTCTTCCGGCGTACTATTCTTAATCTCTATCGCAGCACTCTCCACTTTGACAGCTGCCTTCTTATCCGAACCCTTCTCCACTCTCACTGGCTCTTGCTTTGTCACTTGTGGAGTACGAACAGTAGGAGCAGACAACGAACTCACATCGGATGGGGACATGAGCGTAAGCGTATCCAAACGATAAGTCTCTATCAATCTGATTAACTTCTGAGGGTACATTGGGTCGGTTGCATAACCGCATTGTTTAAGGCGATGTGCCCAACCCTCGTAGTCCTCTACAGCTATTTCAAAACAAGTAGCATAACGCGAACGACGCAAGAAAAGCGAATGGTCCTTAAACGACTCCATCGCATCGTAGTATTGACGAAAACACTCATCTTTCGCATCATCGTCATAGTAATAGACACCGCCAAACCAATCACTGGTACACTTAATACCAAAGTGATTCTTGGCATTCACTGCCAACTCACTCTGCCCTGCGGCTGACTCCAACAATCCCTGCGCCATTGTAATGGCTGCGGGAATACCATAATCTGCTTGCTGCTGAATAGCTACTCCTTTCCATGTCTCTATGTAAGATAGATAAGTGGCATTCTGTTTCTGCGCAAACATGAGTGCTGGCATGCAAGCCATCAATAATAACAATCCTTTTTGTATTTGTTTCATATTCATAATTTTTATACAAGTCTTTGCGAGAGTGTCAATAAACTTTTGCGTTGCAAAAGTACTACTTTTTTCTGATATACGCAAGAAATAGGTGGCGAAATTGACTATTTTTATTCAATTTCGCTGCTTAGGTCCTATGTTTTGCCTCCTATTAGGAATTGTACATTCAATATTGGTCCGTTATGCATCCATTCACGGAACCATCACGGGACCATGTCCTAAGATGAGGCTATTAAGGGTGTATAGACAACAAAAGGAGCCGCGATTGCGACTCCTTTTGTCTTGGGTCTATTTAATATAGATCGGCTTTAATTACAATTCGGTATATTCAATCACCACATCCATCGCAGAGGAAGAAGTATAATAATGATAGATTATACCAACTTGCGCATCTCGCAAAGTTTGTATAAATTCTTCTACATCAGAATTCGTCATCGCTTGTAGACGAAGAGTGCCGATCATCTCATCTCTTAATGCTGTTGTTACCAAATCCTGTGAGAAATCATACATTTCATCATCTCCTTGGCAATAGTATGTAACATAATTCCCCGTGTATTCCACTTCCGTGTATCTTACTCTTCCAATGCACCATACTCATTGCCTGAGTCTTCACTTGGAAGGAGCATTAACACTAAATTATAAATTGGGCACAATAACCACCAACCGCTATGGTTCGTATCATGGCAACGACGAACTCCCACACTAATACTAGGGAGTAACAAAATCAAAGAACACAAGATTGTAAAAATGCTATTTTGCCCGAACACGAATCCGTCAACAAAACCGCCCAAGAAACTCATTAGCACATTGAACAAATACCACCACCAATACTCAGGGCGAGAGGCTCTACCAGAAAAAGTTGCATACTTTCGAAAGCATGTAGAAATAGATTGACCGAATGTCATAATAATTTAATTTTGAAGTTAATAATTTATTATACATACCTACCTGGTATTATTCATTTAATTAAAAATTGCGGGATAATTTATACACTAATAATTCTAGTTTAATTATATATGAACTATGGACGCTCGACATAGTCAACAACAAAATCATAGTCATTATTACTTATTTTCATTTTCTCATGTGGTGGGATAATACTACTAAATGTCACCCACTCGCCAGAATATGTCAGTTCTCTCCCTGCGACTTCCAATGCTATCTCACAATTATTCTCTGCATACAATGCTCCCCAGACTAAACCTTTTGATATGTAGCATTTAATACACGAATCATATCTATGTGTTCTAACAATGTCTAACCCTTTTGATTGTACAAATTCGATTTTCCAATCATAAATATCTTCAAGCATGTATGAAATTTGTACTTTTGCATCATAAGCACGCGTTTCTGTATTTAGGCGCATAGTTGCCAAAATCCTAAACCTACTATTAGTATCTTCCTCAATTTGAATTATCTTAAAGTCTGAGATACTATTTTCTTCTATCTTTAAATTCCAATATTGAGGATAGTATCCTTTTTCTTTCCCCTCTGACAATGTATGTCCAACTAAATCCCATACTATTTGTGCTTCGTTTGGTCTTGGTGGAATAATCTGAGATATCCTTTTTTTCATCATTGGGGATATTTCTATTGTTTTTAAATCTGGTACTGGTAAAAATGCACAATGTTCCCGATTGGCCAAACCGTTCTCAAAGTCATATAGTTCGGAGGCACTTTCCATCTCTTTTCGCGTCTCTAATACATTAGTCTCTATTTCTTTCCATTTTTTCGCAAAACCAGCATGACATTCTTCTTGTAATTTTAAATAGTCTTCTATTACTTGATTACGGCTTGTGTAACCACCAGGTATTTTATCTATAAATTCTTCCAAAACCTGCTCATATGCAAATATACATTCTCCCACACATGCATCATATTCATTAGCATATTCCACACCTTGTTGATAAGGGCTGACAGAACATCCTATTAGCAACACACACAATATTAAACAATTGTAAATCTTTTTCATCTTCTGAAATATAAATTATTATTGGACTTATTGTAAATTAGTTAGTAGAGGAACTAATGCGCTCCTGTTTTATACACCGTTAAATATTTCTATTTTCAAACCATATTCAGATTTATTCCATAGCACTATACTATCGGCGTACTCCTTGCAGCATTGTGTAAACATATTTCGAAAAGGCAGGATCCTGCGAAGAGAACCCAATCTCATCTGTATTATATTTGCTCGGAAATGCAAATATCATTTCATTTCCCGACAACCAACAACTCATCGTTAGATAGTCGTCTAAAGGTATTAGTTCAAAACCATAATTTGTGTATAATTTTTCCATTTCATTCGTTATGGCCTTATACATATCTTCGAAATCCCTATAAGTTATTTCTTCTACATTTTTGTTTAGATAATAGTGCTTTATCGAGTCTATATTGTAACACATTTTATTTACATCTTGCTCTGCCCTAGTCGTTTTTCTCTCTTCGTCATCAGTATACAATGGTTGTAAATATTCTTCCACTTGTTCAGCAAATTTATCCATATCATTCCACCGCTCCTGTGAAAAATACTTCTCAGAAAGCAAAGAGTCAACATAAATAATATCCTTATGCGCGATATCGTGCAAATTATGTATCGAATCTAATATATCTTTGCGTTCCAAATGCATATCTCTGATGTATGTAGGGAATCTACCTTCTTGTATCATCTTATGAAACACTAAACTATTAGGGCTATAATATGCAACTATTACATTACTCCCTCTATTGCGCAACTCTAATAAATGTTCATTAAAACTTCTATATTCTGCTGGTCGACTCTTGATCCCATAATACAACACATCTTCAAAAATAATGATTGAGTCTCCTGGCGAAGCATTAGAAAATAGTTCGTTAATAGCAGGAACATAATCTGGGAATATTCCCAAATATTTTGTTGTGAGAGAATTTTGGATTTTTACAAGATTTTCTGTCACATCCTTACTTTCCTCCATATTGTTAATCATCTCGTAACTAAAGAACACTACAGACAAAAACAGAGCTAATGTCGCTGACTCGGATATAACTTTAAGGAAGTGCAACACCTTATTTGATTTATACTTCTGTCGCCAACCTGAAAAAATCATAACTTAAAACTTTTAGTTTTTTCTTATTGCAAACAAAATAACAATGCTGTTCAACAATCTGTGCTAAATCCCAACCATTAGTGCACATAGTCATTTCCCCTCGATTTGTTTTTACTCTAGCAATGATATAAAATATCAGTAGGACTACAATGGTAACACCGAATATAATAGCTGAGTTCATAAAGCTTAATTAGACATTAGATTATCTTAAGTTTTTTACTCCCATAATTTAGTAAACTACACTTAGAATTTAATTTAACTTTTCCCATTTCCACACTCCGTTTACGCAGGGATATGAATCTCTAAATTCCCTACAATCAAAATAGCGACCGCCAGGATGTTGAGGGATACCAAACCAATCTAAATTTAGCCATATATGGTTACCATCTATTCTCGTTGCAATTGTAGCATCAGAACCATATCGTCCTTTTATCTCGTTTTTCATATTGTCAAGTCCGACGGGTGAAATATCTACTTCGGTAAATGCATGGCAACCTTCGGTCCCCGCTCCTATATTCAAACAAGCATCGCCTCCTATTGCCAACATACACGATGCCATTAAGATTGCAAAGTCATCACAATCGCCCGCTAAGTTTCCTTCAATAGATTCGGATGCGGAAGCGACATACTCATGTCCGTTCGGATCATTTACATATTTCCAATTATTAAAACAATAATCAAAAATTTCACATATTTGCCCTGCATTGAATGGCCCTGGTGATTTACCTGCAAGACTATTTGCAAATTGTTTCGTATAAGGGCACAAATAATCACATGCATCATCCAACATTTCAAGATTCATATTCCCATCCGTGTACCATGCACTATGTTTACGTTCTTTTTTTCTATCACGTGGAGGCTCTGGTAGAATGATGTCGTCATCTTCATAATCAATAACAGGAATAGGAGTTGGTGTCAATTCTTCGCCTTTTCCACCTCCTGATAATGCGTAATTGCGAAAAGCAGATAAACTGTCATGCAGAAAAGTTCCCGTCAATAGTCCTGCTTTCCCTTCGCGAAGCAATTGAGCGTTGATATGAACATTGGCATTTTCACCTCCTATAACGTAGGCATACACTACATCATCCGGTCCAACCATTGATGCATCAAATGGTGCTGTCTGGTCACATAGTAAGTTAACCGGTGTATTCAAAAAGTGTTGCTCAAGGTATTCCTTGCCTTCCATAGTACTAGTAACACCTATCAACCTTACCGTTGTGCCACTTTCCAAGACGAGAGTATTACCATCTCGTATTGTAACAATCTTATAGTCGCTGTCTTGTTGTATCAAGATGACGAACAATATCAGCGCTATTATAAAAAAGATTATATATCTAACTTTTGAATCCATACTGAATATAAGAGTGTCTGATAAAACATCAATCTGTTTATCAGACACTCTCCAAATAAAATTAATCCTTGTGATATAAGTTAGCAGATATACCAACCATGAGGTCATTAATATATTCAAAGAATAAATTACGCATCGTGCCATTCAAGGCGATGTTAGGATCGTTATCAACATCCATTTTCAGATAATCAATAAGGTCTTCTTTTGTAACTTCATGATGTTCTCCGCTAAGTAAATCGTAGAACAAATCTATAAATGATGCCACATTTTTACGAACGCCCTCTTTGTATTCGACATCACCAATTCCATCATTGCGAGTAATAATGGTGCCGGACATACGTTTGAATGTGTTACCATCTCCCAATGCAATATACGATTTTTCTTCAATATCTATTGCCTGTGCTTTTTTGTTGAATATAGAATCATATCCTTCAAGACAACCTTGAGCTGCAGCAAATTTAGGATTAATTACATCGGATATTTGAATATGTACTTCATCCTGTTTTTTGCCCATCACTGCTGCGAAAATGCCATTCACTAACATTTTACGATCTTTATCATTTAATAATCTAAATAGCTTTGAACCGTTACCTGTCAAATGAATGTAATTCGGAACCTCATCTGGTTGCAATGCTTTACATAGTTGTGCAGTTTGATATAATATTGCTGCGCAATGGAATTTAAGCAGATATTTTAATTTGGGATTCGACCATATAAGGTTGAATTGCTGTGGGAATTTCTGGAAACCATAGTTCATGAGGGAGGTTAATCCTTGCGAAGAGTTGATATCCGTATTACTGATGCGAATAGTATCCTTAAAATCTGTCTTTTTCATTTCTTCTTGAATCTGTTGGCATACAGTATTGATACATTTCGCAACGATATTTGCACCTGTATTCGATTTGTACAAGTACAGATCGTTTCCTGCAAAATGGAAGGAAGAAATAAACTGAGGACTACTTTGTCTGAATCCTATTATATCCGATGATCCACCACCAATATCAACTAATAATTGGTAAGCATTATCTGCCCCGACATGTCTTCTACAATAATAGAATGGAGACAAGGATTCGTTAGTGTGCAATACATAATCTGAAATTTCCGGATATCTATTGGGCTGACCAATGTATGTCTGCCCATCATTTCTAAAGTAACGAAGATATTGTTCTTGCCAAATTGTTTCCGTATAATCGCGTAATTCGTCTTTGAATGCCAAAGGGTATGTCCAGATGATCTTACATTGTCTGAGACTATAACCATTATATAGCATATGACTGCGGATTAAGAACAATAATTCAGACACGAATAAGGTCAAATCTTCTTTTTCTCCGTGAGTTGTTTCTAAACCGGTTTGTAAATCAACAAACCATTTGAAATCACCTCTTGGTGCATCAAATTTTCGTTTACCGATTTCATAATATGCAAACGGAATAGCGCTATGAACTAACGGCTTATTCTGGTTTAATGCAAGATTACTGGTTTCGTTTGAGCCATTATAACGCAAAGGGCTAATCAACGTCGGGATAGGGAATGTAAATGCCTTATACAAATTCTCTGGCTTGTTTTCCATAATGTGAGTCGGAATAAATTCGCATAATTGTGTGGATACATTATTGAGCCAGAGTGATTTAATTTCTTCATCATTTTTAGCCAGTTTTGCGCTTGCATCGGATGGACAAAGACATAGGTCATGTGTATATCTGTCATCAAGGATAAAGGGCGTGGCAGCAGGTTCGTGCATAAAGCGCAACTCTGCTTTATTATGACTATCTACCATATTCAATTCAGAGATAGGACCATTCCCATGACGATATGCGATGTAGGTATTTGATGTTCCTAAATCGATAGCAATTTTGGTTTCTTCTCCCCCTTGTCCCACTTGAGCCGCCTCTGTTGTCGGCAATATAGGAATAATAAGCGATGTTCCGAATATACGTTCTTCTTTCGATACATCCTCATCTGCAATAGAGAATTCTACAAAATCAACACCTTGATTTACATTTGGACCTTCAATATTGTAGTAGATTGTATTCTTGTTGATATTTCTACTTGGGTTATATTCCGATGTGTAGTTCCTTGCGCACCCAGAACGCGCATCAAATGTATACTCTGTAATTCTGTCGTTCGCATCAAAATAGAAGAATTTCACATTCAAACTTTCGTCTGAAACTTTACCCTTCAATTGATTATAAAATAGTACTTTGTAAATATTTATTTCGTCAAGTGACTTTACAAACGGATAAATACCGAAAGCAAAATTATCTAATTCTGCAGACTCATAAACTCGACCTTTGATACGCAGTTTATCATCGTATTTTTCCGGCCAATATTCACGACGAACTGCAATTTGCGTTTTTTGATCGTCGCCTATAATGATATCAATCTTCAAAGAGACAGTATAATGACCATCACTATACTTACGAATAGAAATACGATCTTTTGCATTTTCCGGTTTTAATAAATCAGGAATGTATTTCAGTGCAGAACTCTTAATTGGAACTAAACACCTACGATATTTCTTCTTATTGCTATCGTCTTCATATTCGATTCCAACATAGTCAGAATTGATGTCATACGGCAAAACAAACAACGCATCCGATAAGAAATCATTTACTCCCACCCAAGGACATGAATGATCGGTGCCATCCGGGAATTTGCGGTCTGCAACAGGCACATCGTATAATGCTTTATCAATGGCGAAATTTACCGGCTCTTCTTGGCGGAAGAAAAGCATATATTTCATGTAGGAGCGATCAAACTCAATTGACCGTAGATAGAGTATAGAATTGTCCGGTGTTTTAATGCGCGGAAGAGGTTTATCCGTGAAGTTATACTGAGGATATTGTTCAAAAAAATTCTTGCTTTTCAGTTCATTTTCTCTATCTTTAACAGTTGCTTGTACTACGGCAAACAGATTCTTAAAGATATTACCCAATCCACCTTGACGTTGATCTGGATTTAAGAGGATGTACATGAAGTCTTGGAATTCCCTGCTACGTTGGTCTAACATACGCCAATCTTGTGGATTGGCAGTTAGTAGTTTGTTTGTATGTCCATTTTTTTCATAAGTAAGACCAATCCCCGTCAAATCACAATCTGCTGTACTAAAAAAACCTGTAAATGGAGAGGTAGAGCCAAAGGTGCGCCCTTGTTGATCCTTGAAAAGATATAAATCGGTAAAATAAAATTTAAAATTTGCATTATTCGCTTCTGCAATAACTTTCAAATATTGCAAACGGAATAAGTCCAAAGTTTCGACATATTGACGAACATTATCGTGTCTCTCAAGGAAAGCGCTCCATTTGTTAACATTGCCCAATCTGCCGGATACTAATTCAGACCTTTCAACTTTAATGCCTTTTTCTAATAAGTCCAGTTGGTCAAATCTAAAAAACAGTTCAAACATATCCAAGCAATGAGACATTGCTTTAATGTAATCATTAGATATGTTGCGCGTATCTAATTCATGCATTGCTAACTCCTCAAAGGCAAGATCGGTGAGATGCATACGCGCATACGGGGAAGGAATAGAAGTTATTCGTCTTTCCGCATCTTTATTAGGTTGCGGCATATTGCGAGGATCACTAAAGAAAGAACCTCCATATGGGTTATTATTGTCGGTTTCGTTCTGTTGAGCAAATTCTACAAAATCTTTGCTATCATTTTGTGTATATTGTTCGGCTTTTAAACCGAAAAGTATTTTTTTCATTGTTATGCCTCCTATTTAAATATTGAAACTCTTATCAAGCACTTTATCCAAAGCATTTGATATATAGAGCAAGACTACTGGAAGAATTTGGTTGCCACCAATGTTTTTTCTAAATTGTTCCGGCAGTTCACGATATGCCTCTTGTAACGCGTCAAGAACATCAGCAGAAACAGCTTCATCGTATGCTTTTCCAAATAGTGGTTTATGATGCTCCCATTTAGAAAGCCCCATTCCAGGAACTTCCTCTTCGGCAAAAAATGCTTTTGCTAATTGATCTGCTTCCACGGTTGAATTATCATCAAAAACATGCAGTGTTCGTCCTAATGTGGGGGTGCGATCGTTGCCTCTTTCCAATTCGCGCAACCATTGGTTAAATGCTTTAATTATGAAATTAAGACCATTCGCAGCTGAGAATGAAAGTTGACCATCTGTAGTGATGGAAGATAACTTAGGCTCGTCAAAATGAATGTCTTTGACAAAATCCCATGTTTTTCTTTGATCTTTAATAGCTTTGGGCATGATTTCTGGATGAATGAACACTTGTTCCATCATCTTGAATTTTACGATTGCCCGTTTCAATTCCTTATTGATAATTCCGGAATTGTTGCCAACCGCATTGTTTGCATCAAGGAATCCCCATATAGGGCGTTTATATGTAGCTTTCTTTTTATCTCGCCTTTTTTGATTTGTAAAATCAACGATGGCCATAGCTGCCATAAGTTCGCAAATACTAGCAGGGTTATCTTGATTGGGACCACCTAACGATTTGTTATAAACAGGTTGCAAGTCATCTCCGACATAGTACATGTAATCCAAATCTCTCATTTGTTTGTCGTAATACATCAGTGCCGCTCTTGTCTTAACATCAAAGATATCTGACTGAACATCGTACTTATCTTTTAGTTCTGGCGTGTCATTCACTTTCTTGGATTCATCAATCTTGAAGTAAGGCAACATTGCAACTGCTCCAATTAAAGGTTTATTTGTTGTCCCATTATTCAACAACTTGTTTACGATTAGTGGAATACCAGCGGCACCGGTTCCTCCAAATAAAGATCCAAGAACGATAACTCCATCATCAGAAGAAGCATTCATTACTCTTTGAAAATTTGGATGAGACAGCGACATGCTATTCATTACAACAGAACCAATATTCGGACACCCGACAAAACCATCGTGAAGCGGCATTTCGAGTTCGCTTTCCGTAAAGAGCAACTCGCGTTCGACCGTAAGAGATTTTATAGCTTCATCGTATGGATCTTTTTCTCCTTGAGTAGAAGGGCAGCCTATAACATTTTTCAAATCACCGATGTTACCTCCTGAAACATCAAGAGTAATGGGCTCTGCGATATCTACATGACAAAAAGACGGTAGATTGGGTTTTATTGTATCATATAAAGCATGTACACCCGGTTTTGATGGGTCGCGATATGCTTTAATTAAATCTTTACATTTTGTTAATGCAGCACTTTTAGCATCGTTATCCACAATAACGGGAACGACTAATTTGGCATTAATTCCAACACCTGTTGCAAGTGCCATTGTGAATGAGCGCAGGATACGTTCTCCACTACCGCCAATCGCTATTACATATAAATTATTCATATTGGTAATTATTTTCTGGAAAACAATATATTAAATAAATGCTGATGGTTGTCTTTGGATAAACCTTTGAAAATGAACGACCATACTTCATACATGATTGTATAATACAATATATCAATCAAACAGAATTTAAGCAAATTCAAATCCCATATTTTCTTTATCGAGAACTTCGGAGTAATGCAATTGGGAATAACAAAGAAGTTAAAAGCCAATAGCACAACGATGCCTAATCCAAATACAATTAGGTAATTTGTTGCAGTGGCATTCTTCAGTTTCTGTGCCACACCGAAATAATAACAAAGTACACTTACCAAACTGATAAGTAACATAAAAATCAAAGCCCAGTCCTTTCCATCGTAATGAACGGGAGCACCGGCATTGTAAAAGCCGCTAAATGTAGCACTTGTTTTGGTCAAAACCCAATCAAATATGGGTTTTGAAATTGAATGGATAATGTTTGCCATAATTATAAATATTTAAAAATTAACCCGTTGGCGGAATTAAACCAGCGCATATTTGACTCTTCCAATGGGTTTATTGTTAATAAAGTTAATATATTGTAGGATAGTAAGTGCGCTGATTTTGCTGATAATACGAGCAAACAATCCTACTTGTTGTTTAGCATA